>JBGSLM010000097.1:0-17852 GCA_041740755.1 Parvularculaceae bacterium
CCCTCGGCCAGCAACACTTCCGCCTCGCGCAACTTCAATATGATTTCTTCCGGCGAATATCGCTTCCCAGACATCGCAAACCTCCTTTGATGCAGCCTTTTTACTAGCTCTACCCGGCTGCGTTCAAAGGGGTCGGGTCAGTGAAGCTGCGCCCGAAAAAATCGCACAGGTAAGAGCCGCCAGGAAGCCGGAAATTCGCGGCGACGCCGCCGCATTGAGACCCGCCGGCGAATACCGCGTCGCCTTTATCCGTGATCGGACTGTTCACATAGGTATAGGGCGTCATCTGTCTTGGATTGGCGAATGGCGCAGCAAAGGGTTGAGAGAGAGCAAGCGAAAGCGCGGCATCGCGCATCATCGCCCATCCCTTTGTCGGCGGCGTCATGAAGCGCGTGCTTTTGACGGCATTGGCGAAGACATCGAGCGTCGCGCCGCGACGCTCTGGCGTATAGCTTTGCAAAAGGCGCTCACCCGCCTCGCCCTTGACGGCTTTTGCAAGCTTCCATCCGATATTCTCGCCATCCGCAACGCCGTTATTGAGGCCGCGAACGCCGAAGATCGGCACAATATGGGCGCTGTCGCCGATGAAAAAGATGCGCCCGTCGCGATAGTCGTCGAGCAGCAGCGTGTTCGCCGTGTAAACGCTCCACCATTCGAGGTCCCATGCGCCCCGATGGCCGATCTCATCCAGAATGAGCGAAATTTTTTCGCGGACGGTTTTCTCGGCTGTCGCCGCTTTGTCGCTTTCGCCGGGTTTCAACTGATAGTCGATGCGCCAGATATTTTCCGGCTGGCGGTGAATAAGGACAGTGCCGCCGGGATTGCACATTGGATCAAAGAGCGCGCGCCGGATCGCCGGATAGTCATGATCCATCCGAACGTCGACAATGACGTACCGACCTTCGAAATTCTCGCCCTTGAGGCGAAGCCCGCACGTCGTGCGAATGGCGCTTCGCGCGCCGTCCGCCGCGAGGAGCCAGCCGGCTTTCAGCGAATAATCGCCATTTGGATCGCGGACGCCGATCTCAACATGATCGTCAGACTGTCGGACGGATTCTGCTTCGCTTTGCCAGCGGATATCGACAAGGCCCGTATCGCGCGCCGCCTCGAAAAGGAACTGTTCGATATATTGCTGCTGCAAATTGTACATCGGCATGAATTTTTCATGCTCGTCATGCGGCATTTGAAATTCAAGGAACTGACGGCCACGAAAGAAACTGCGGCCTGTGGTCCATCCGAGCGCCTTTTTGACAAACGGGCGGGCGACGCCCAAACGATCGAATATGTGAAAGCTCGATCGCGAGACGCAGATGGCCCGGCTGCCGTCGTTAAATGTCGACTTCTTTTCAAGAACGATCGAGGGAACGCCGAAGCGCGCAAGCGTCAACGCCGCAACAAGCCCGACCGGCCCGGCCCCGACGATTGCAACCGGCGTCTCGCGCGCGAATTTTGCGTCGCGTTGCGGCGGCGCGAACTGCGGATAATTGAAATAAAGGGAGTCGAGGTCGCTGCGTCCCGCGGGCCGCATCTATTTCTGTCTCAAATCGCGAATGCGTTTCGCTTTGCCGCCAGACCGCTCAACGCCGCCCGGCGGAACGATATCGACTGCAACCGAAATTCCGATCATCGTTTTTATGTGGTGCTTGAGGCCCTTTGCCGCCGCCGCAATTTCCGTGTCGCCTGCGCCGTCGCGCCTCTCGACGATGACTTTAAGCTCATCCATGCGGCCCGGGCGCGTCACTTCAAGAATATAGTGCGGCGAGAGCGCCATCTCTTTCAGGATCTGCTCTTCGATCTGCGTCGGGAAGACATTGACGCCCCTGATGATCAGCATGTCGTCGGTGCGGCCGGAAATACGCTCCATCCGCCGCATAACGCGCGCAGTCCCGGGGAGAAGGCGCGTCAGATCGCGCGTCCGGTACCGGATGATGGGCGTCGCTTCCTTTGTCAGCGAGGTGAAGACCAGCTCGCCGAGTTCTCCGTCCGGGAGAGCCTCGCCCGTCTCCGGATCGATGATCTCAGGATAGAAATGATCTTCCCAGATGGTGAGGCCATCCTTGGTCTCAACGCATTCATTGGCGACGCCCGGCCCCATCACTTCAGAGAGGCCGTAAATGTCGACAGCATCGATCGCAAAAGCATCTTCGATTTCGCGGCGCATCGGTTCTGTCCATGGTTCGGCGCCGAATATGCCGATCTTCAACGAAGTTTTGCGCGGATCGATCCCCTCCCTTCGGAATTCGTCGAGGATTGCAAGCATATAGCTTGGCGTCACCATGATGATGTCCGGCTCAAAATCCTGAATGAGCTGAACCTGTTTTTCGGTCTGTCCGCCCGACATTGGGATCACGGTGCAGCCCAAAGCTTCAGCGCCGTAATGCGCGCCGAGCCCGCCCGTGAAGAGCCCATAGCCATAAGCGATGTGGACCTTCATGCCGGGGCGCCCGCCCGCCGCGCGGATCGAACGGGCGACGACCGACGACCAGGTCTCGATGTCCCGTTTCGTGTATCCGACAACCGTCGGCTTGCCGGTCGTGCCGGACGACGCGTGCACGCGCACGACTTGCGACTGGGGCACAGCGAAAAACCCGAACGGATAGCGCGCGCGCAGATCCGCCTTTGTCGTGAACGGAAACTTCGCAAGGTCGGCGAGCGATTTGACATCATGCGGCGACACGCCGGCCGTATTAAACGCCGTCCGGTAGTGGTTCGAATTCGCGTAGGCATGGGCGAGGGTCGATCTCAACCGCTCGACCTGCAACGCCGACAATTCTGCGCGCGTCAGCTTCTCTCCGGCGTCAAGTGACGGCGCATAGTTGTCAGGCATGAGCGCCCTTCCCTCTCCATTCCCTTTCGCGCAATTCCTTGCGAATGATCTTGCCGCTGATCGTCTTCGGCAGGCTTTCGACGAATTCGATCTTGCGCGGATATTTGTAGGGCGCGGTTACGCGCTTCACATGTTCCTGAAGCTCCTTTGCGAGCTCGTCGGAAGCGTCGGCGCCCTTCACCAGCACCACAAACGCCTTGACGATTTCTCCGCGCGTCTCATCAGGGCTCGCCACCACAGCGGATTCGGCGACGGCCGGATGCTCGATGAGCGCGCTTTCGACTTCAAACGGGCCGATGCGGTAACCGGCGGAGATGATGACGTCGTCGCCGCGCCCGACGAACCAGAAATAGCCGTCTTCATCGCGATAGGCGCGATCGCCGGTCAGATACCATTCGCCCCTGCGCGTCGCATTCGTGCGCTCGGCGTCATCCTTGTAACCAAGGAAGAGACCCTGCGGCGCCGGATCGAGCGAGACAGCGACATCGCCTTCAACGTTCGCCGAAAGCCGAGTTCCCCCATCGTCGATCACATCAAGATCTACGCCTGGCGCCGGAAGCCCCATCGATCCCGCCTTCACCGCCATGCCTTCGAAAACGCCGCAAAGGATGACCGTTTCCGTTTGCCCGTACCCTTCGCAAATCTGATGGCCGGTTTTTTCGCGCCAGACATCGATGACTTCGGGATTGAGCGGCTCGCCGGCGCTGACGCAGTGTTTAAGTTTTGCAAACTTCCGCCCTTCGAGCGGCTGCTTCACCAGCATTCGATAAGCGGTCGGCGGCGCGCACAGGACCGTCACCGGATATTTCTCGAGCCCGTCAAGCACGCGCGCCGGATCGACCGCGTCCGCATGAAGGGCGAAAATTCCAGCGCCGCAAAGCCAAGGCGCAAAGAGCGACGACCACGCCCCCTTCGCCCAGCCGGTGTCGGAGACATTCCAGACAAGATCGCCCTGCCCTGCGCGCAGCCAGAATCTTCCTGTGGTCTCATGGCCGAGCGGATAGGCGCAGCCATGCACCGTCATCTTCGGATTTCCGGTGGTGCCCGACGTGAAATAGAGAAGAGCCTCGTCGTTGGCGCGCGTATCCGCATAGTCGCGATGCCGCATCGCCGCACCGTTGTCGTAACGCCGCCATCCGTCGCGATCGGCTTCAATAATAATCCTTTCGCCGGTCCAGCCGAGCGACGAAATCGCCTCGTCGGCGCGCGGCGCGCAAGATGCGTTCGTTATCACCGCAGCCGCTTTCGTCGCCTCGAGACGAAAGGCGAAATCCTTTTTCATCAACTGCGTCGTGCCGGGCGAGACGATCACCCCCAGCTGCAGGCAGCCGAGGATGATCTCCCACCACGCCTGCTCGCGGGAGAGAACGAGCAGCACGATATCGCCCCGCTTCAAGCCGAGCGCGAGCAGGAAACCGGCCGCGCGATTGGCTCTTTGCGAGAGTTCCGCGAACGAGATGATTTCTTCACGACCGTCCGCCGATGTCCAATAAAGCGCAGTCGCTTCGCGATCGTCGATTGCGCGGCGTTCGATAACGTCACGAACGAAATTGAAATGCTGCGGACGGCGCCATTCGAACGCATTGCGCCTGGCGAGATAGTCGTCCGCAGCTTTCATTCGTCTATTCCCCAGAGCGATCTCAACTATTCACCGAGCAAGCATCGAGCGCCGCTTTGGTTTCAGCGCTCGCGGCGTCATATGCTTCCTGATCGTTCGAATACGCATCCGCCAGGTCGCGCAGCTCGCTGTCGATTGCGGAATTTCCCGCCGCTTTGCCTGAAAGGCATGAGCATTGGGCTGCAACATCGCCTTTTGTGCCCCATTCTTCCGACACGCGCAGGCACATGTCCCCGAATGATTCGGCGCTTGCGCCAGACGCAAACGCCATCGCGGATGCGGCTGCGATTCCAAAAGTCAATTTACGCACTCGGCATTCTCCCTGTTTTCTGTGATCCGTTACGCCTTCGCCATGTTGAGAACGCAAACCTGCGTGAACTCGGCCAGCCCTTCGAGGCCCTGCTCGACGCCTATTCCCGACTGCTTCGATCCGGCCATCGGAATATGCGGGCCGATCGTTATGTGCTGATTGATCCACACCGTGCCGGCGTCAATCTGCTCGGCGACGCGTTTCGCCCGATTGAAATCCGACGACCAGACAGAGCCGCCAAGGCCGAACTGCGTGTCGTTCGCGCGGCGAATAACGTCGTCTTCATCCTTGAAGCGGATCAGCGGAATAACCGGTCCAAACTGCTCTTCATCGACGATCCGGTTGCCTTCTTTCACATTGGTGACGATTGCGGGCTTGATAAAATAGCCGCTGCGTCCGCCGCTTTCGCCGCCAACGACGGTGCCGCCCTCTTTCCTTGCGCTCTCGATCAGGCCTTTGACCTTTTCAAACTGCGCCTTGTTTTGAAGCGGCCCGACGCGCGTCCCCTGCTTCGTGCCGTCGTCAACGACGACGTCCTTTGCTATCGCGGCCATAGCGCTCGCCATTTCGTCGTAGATCGCGTCCTGAACATAGATGCGCTTTGCCGCCATGCAGACCTGACCGCAATTCAGCATCGCCGCATCAAAGATTTTCGGCGCGACGTCCTTCACCTTGACGTCGTCGAGAACGATCGCGACATCATTGCCGCCAAGTTCGAGCGTCAAACGCTTCAGCGTGTCGGCGCCGCTCTTCATGATTTTGCGGCCGGTATCGACGGAACCGGTGAACGATACTTTCGCGACATCCGGATGGCTTGTGAGGAACGATCCAAGATCGTTGTCATCTGCGATAATATTGACGACGCCAGCCGGGACGATGTCCTTGATGATGGCGCCGAGCTTCAATGTCGCAGCCGGCGTCGTCGGCGCCGGTTTCAAAACAATAGTATTGCCGGCGACAAGCGCAGGTCCGATTTTCCAAGCAGCGAGCACCAGCGGGAAATTCCATGCGACAATGCCGACGACGACGCCGAGCGGTTTGCGGTGCACTTCAACACGCGCAGCCGCGTCGTCCTGCACGATTTTGGTTTCAAGATTGAGCGTCGCATAATGGCGAAGATATCCTTCGGTCCAGGCGACTTCGCCCTGCGCTTCGGGGAGCGGCTTTCCCTGTTCCGACGTCAGAATGCGCGCAAGTTCCGCTGCATTGTCGCGCACCGCGTCGGCGATCTTGATGACAATCGCCTGGCGCTTCTCGATCGGCGTTTTCGCCCACGCAGGGAACGCCGCCTTCGCCGCTGCGATCGCGTCCGACGCCTGCTTTTGGGATGCGCGCTCGACGGTCGCGAAGACTTCCTCCGTCGCCGGGTTCACGACTTTCAGCTTCGCCTCGCCATCGGTAAGTTTTCCGCCAATCAGCATCGGGAAGTCGCTCATGTTCATTCTCCTTGCTTTGCTTCTTTAACCGGCGTTCGCTTTTTGCGCCGACATTTCCTTCGCCATCGCTTCGCGCATGACGAACTTCTGGATCTTTCCCGTCACGGTCATCGGGTATTCATCGATGAACCGCACGTAACGCGGAATCTTGTAATGCGCGATCTGCCCTTTGCAGTAGGTGCGGATCTCCTCTTCTGCGACGATGATCCCGCCTTTAAGCTTGATCCACGCGCAGACTTCCTCGCCGTATTTTTCATCCGGCACGCCGAATACCTGAACATCCTGCACCGCCGGGTGTCTGTAAAGGAATTCCTCGACCTCGCGCGGATAGACGTTTTCGCCGCCCCGGATAATCATGTCCTTCACGCGGCCGGTGATCCGGCAATAGCCGTCGGCGTCCATGACCGCGAGATCGCCAGTGTGCATCCATCCGCCGGCGTCAATCGCCTCTCGTGTTTTATCGGGGTCGCCCCAATAACCGCGCATCACCGAATAGCCGCGCGTCAAAAGCTCTCCCTGGCTCCCGCGCGGAACGACACTTCCTTCGCTATCGACGATCTTCACTTCCACATAGGGGTGAATGGCGCCCACTGTCGTGACGCGCTTTTCGATATCGTCTTCGGGCATGGACTGAAAACTCACCGGGCTTGTCTCCGTCATGCCATAGCAGATGGTGACGTCCCTCATGTTCATGTCCGCGATCACGCGCCTCATCACCGGCTCCGGACACGGCGCGCCGGCCATGACGCCGGTCCTGAGGCTCGACAGGTCGCGCCCTTTGAAGCTCGGGTGATCGAGTTCGGCGATGAACATGGTCGGCACCCCATAGAGCGCCGTGCAGCGCTCCTGCTCGACCGCGTCAAGGACGCTTGCCGGCTCGAAGGCTTCATCGGGAAAGACCATCGCCGCGCCATGCGTCACGCAGCCAAGAACGCCCATAACCATGCCAAAGCAATGGTAAAGCGGCACCGGGATACACAGCCGGTCATGTTTGGTGAAGCCCTGACGGGCGGCGACAAAGCGCCCATTATTGACGATGTTGTGATGGGTGAGCGTTGCGCCTTTTGGGAACCCCGTCGTGCCGCTCGTGAACTGGATATTGATCGGATCGTCCGGCGACAGTGTCGCGCCGATTTCACGGACCCCCTCTTTCAGGTCCGGCGTCGCAAGGGCGCTTACGTCCGAAAATCTGCGAAAGCCTTCGACCGCCGCTTCGCTGATGACAATCGTCTCTTCAAGTTGCGGAAGTTTTTCCGGCCCGAGCGCGCGGATCATGCCGACGTAATCGCTGCTCTTGAAGCTCCGGGCGAGAATCAGCGCGCGAGCGCCGACCTTGTTGAGCACGTACTCAAGCTCGGACACGCGATAGGCGGGATTAATGTTGACAAGGATAAGCCCGATGCGCGCCGTCGCAAACTGAGCAATCACCCATTCGGCGTTGTTGGGCGACCAGATGCCGACACGGTCGCCGCGTTCGAGACCGAGCGCCAGCAGCCCAGCCGCAAATTCGTCAACAGCTTTCGCGAACTCGCCATAGGTCAGTCGTATGCTTTGATGGCGGACTATCAGCGCCGGACGCGCGGCAAAGCGCGACACCGCCCCTTCAAGGGCCGCTCCGACCGTTTGATAAATCAGCGGCGCGCCGGAAACGCCGCAGACATAACTTTCAGCCGTCGATTTCATGTCTTCCAAATGAGCGGGCGGCGCCGAACGCCGCCCGCAATTAGCAAAATAAATCCGCTTCGCCGACTAGAACGATATGTTGAAATTGACGCCGTACATGCGGGGGCGCCCGTAATATTGTTCAACAAGACCGAAGAGTCCGCCGTTCGACAAGCTTCCCGACAGGTCGAACGTCTGAACGAGATATTCGGACCCCGTGAAGTTCTGAACGAAGCCGCGAATGCTCCACTGTTCGCTCGGCGCAATCCACGTCACAGACGCGTTGCCGACGAAATAGCCGTCTTCGCGCGAGGCATTGAAGTTGGTGAGCGCGAAGAAATGCTCGGAACGATAGGTTCCATCCATCTGCAACGCGATGTTGCCAAGACCGTCGACCGGAAACTCGTAACGGACAAGGCCGTTGAGATTCCATTTCGGCGTTTGCACTGGACGCTGCTGGCCGCCAGGGATAATCGCCGGCAGCGTGCCCATGGGCGTCACGGCGTCGACGGTTACGCCGGGGATGTTGGTGACTTCGGCATCGGTGAAGCCGACGCCGAAATGGTAATCGAACCCTTTGCCGGCCGATCCTTCGAACTCGACTTCGAAGCCCTTGTTCTTGCAATCGGCGTTGAGCGTGAAGGTGTCGAGACCGAGAATCGAGAACGCCTGACAATTGCTGTAATCATAGTAATAGCCCGACGCGTTAAGGCGCGCCCTGCCAAGATCGAGCTTCACGCCGACTTCATACGCGTCAAGACGCTCTGGATCGTAGGTCATGAATTCTTCGGTGACGAAGATGGCGCTTGGCAGCAACGGCGCGTTGAACCCGCCCGATTTCACGCCGCGGTTCCAGCTCGCAAAAGCGAGAACCCCGTCGGACGGCGTCCAGTTAATCTGGACGCGCGAAGCGAAATTGGTGTCGTGGCGATCGCCCATGAACGGCGTTACGGCGTCGGCGACGTCTACAATGCGCGGGTCGAGGCCGCTTCCGATATCCTCAGGGAAGAGGGCGATATAGTCATTATACTGATAGTCTTTCTTTTCATCGATATACCGCATCCCGCCGATGAAGGTGAGCGTGTCGGTCAACGCGTAATCAAACTGGCCGAAAAGCGACCAGGATTTCGTATCGAGCGTGTAGGGATTTCGTACGCCGTTAAATCCTGCAACGCCGACCGGTCCGAACAGGGCTTCGAAGAGATCGGTCGCCTTCGCGCCGTTCGAGTCGCTGATGTCGATGTCGAGATAGTAAAAGCCGAGCACCCATTTCAGCTTTTCGGCGTCGCCTGCAAGTCTGATTTCCTGCGAAAACTGATCAGCATCAGTCGTCAGGAAAAAGTTCAGCCAATTTGCGGGCGACGCATCCGAGTCTTCAATATAGTCGCGTTCGGTCGACTGGAAGTCGGTGATGCTGGTCAACTCGCCGATGCCGATATTCCAGTCGATGCGGCCGGTCGCGCCCCATGTGTCCGTCCGATTGTGCCCGGTGAAGTCGTAATCGCCGGCGTAAACATCGCCGTCGAGATCGACATAGCCGCCGAGATCAGGGTTTGGAACGCCGGGCGTGTAATCGCCGGTCGGAAAGATCGCCGACGCATATTCGAAAAATCCGGTGCGAATATTCTGGTGGCCGTAACGCGCATTGAGCAGAAGATCGAAATCGTCGCTCGGCTGGAAGCGCAACTGAATACGGCCGGCGGATTCATTGGCGTTGTTGAGATTTTGACCCGGGTTCAGCCGGTTCGTCGCATAGCCGTCGCCCTGGTGCGTCGCAAGCGAGATGCGCGCCGAGAGCGTGTCGCCCATCGGAATGTTCACCGCGCCTTGCGCCTTCCAGCGATCAAAGCTGCCATAAGTGAAATTGCCGTAGCCGCTGAATTCATCCGTGTTCGGCTTGACTGTCAGATAGTGAACGAGGCCGCCGGTCGCATTCCGCCCAAAGAGCGTGCCTTGCGGACCGCGGAGAATTTCGACGCGATCGACGTCGAACAGCAGGAATCCGGCGCCCGACATCTGCGAGATGTAGGTCTCATCGACATAGATCGCGACCGGGCTTTCAACGTTCGACGTAAAGTCGTTGTTGGCGACGCCGCGAATGCCGACTGCGTAGTTCGCCTCGCCGTTCGGCTGCAGCGTCGCAACGCCCGCCGCGAGCGCTGTGACTTCCTGCGCATTGGTGTAGCCGAGCGATTCCATTTGCTCGCCCGTCAACGTCGTGATCGAGATGCCGACATCCTGCGCGCTTTCCTCGCGTTTTTGCGCGGTGACGAGCACTTCGTCTTCAAATACGCCTTGCGCAAACGCCGCGCCGCCCGTCGTCAATCCGACGATCGCCGATGCGCCGAAAAGCGCCGATTTCTTCAACGACAAGACATTTTGTTTTCTAGCAGCCACAATTCCCTCCCGTTATTGTTCGCCCAACTTCAGTCATCTCCGCCGGCGGAGGTCCAATCCGCCGGGAATTTCTTTCGAAGCGCGTCGCGCAAAACCGGCGCCTCGCTAACCAGCGGCCGCGCGCGTCCTGCCGACATTTCTTCTTTTGTATACGGCGCGAAGTCCGCCGGAAGATGATCCTTGTCAAATGTCGCCAGCGTCCAGTTCAGCAATTCCGCCAATTGATCGTCCGGCACGCCGGCGTTGGCCACTCCCGGGACGCGCGTCAGATATTCGCGCCCGCCCTCGACCGACAAAAACCGCGCGACATCGCCCACCATGCTCGGCGCGCCGCCCGCGCTTCCCGTCGCATCGGGCTGATGGCAGCCCTGACAACTGAGGAGCCAATTCATTTTCGCGCGCGCTTCGCTCTGAACGCCCGGCGTCTGCGCAGACGCTGCGGCCGTCATGGCGAGAAGCGCGACGAGAGCTTTCATTTCTCCTCCGCCGCCGACGCGAACGCGCCGCTTCTGATGGCGTGAATTGAATTCGGCGTCGCCTTGTTGAAGCGCGCTTTTATGGCGGCGACTTCTCCCGCCGTGAACTTGCGGGGCGGCTTACCCGTTGCTGCGCCGGCCGCCGGCAAAGCGATCGTATGGTTCAGCACCGCTGCGACGTCGGCATCGGTAAGTCCGGCCTGCGCCGGCATGACGCCGCGAATCTTCTTTCCATCAACTTCGATTTCGCCCATCACGCCCGCGATCACCGTCATCACCAGATAGTCGCGCCCGGCATCAAGCGCGGCGGCATCGGCGGCCCGCCCCGCAAGCGCCGGAAACGCGCCGGGAATGCCCTGCCCATTCGGCAAATGGCATGCAGCGCAGCGCTGATAGATCTTCGCGCCATGCTCTGCGGCGGATGATTGCGCATGGGCCGCGACAGAAGCCAAACTCAACATTGCGCCGATCGCGGCCAATTTCATCATCACTTATCGCCTTCTATAAGCGCGACGCCGATGATGACCGCCGTTGAACACGTGTAAGCCGCCGTCGATGTGCCAAGGCACCAGTTTATATCGTTATTGAGCTGAGGCCGTGTCATCGGCCGCTCGCCTTCGTTGCGATTGCACAGACACCGCCCGCAGGCCGGCTTGCCGCAGCAATCATTGTAGGAAACGATGTAATTGGTGTT
Organism: Parvularculaceae bacterium; assembly: GCA_041740755.1. GTDB lineage: Bacteria > Pseudomonadota > Alphaproteobacteria > Caulobacterales > Parvularculaceae > Amphiplicatus. The sequence goes on from JBGSLM010000097.1 coordinate 11,421, forward strand.
GTCCGCCGGGTTGAGGCACGTCCCGATCCAGGTGATCGGCGACATCTCCGTACCTGGAGGACACGAATTCGTCGTGCCGCCGCAGCAGCTGCACAAGAAACCGTCGATGCCGCAATACCGCCAATAATCGCAGCTGGCGGGATCGCCCGGATCCATCGGATTGCCGGTCGATTGCGGCGTGACGCCGTCATAGCCGGAACCTGAAACCGGGCCAGATGCTCGCGCGACCGGCAAAACAGGGAACATGGCGCCGCCGGTTATAAGCCCTCCAATTGTTGCAAGCACCCCGCGCCGCGAATTCATGCGCGCGAGACTGCGCACCACGCCTTCGCTCAGTCGGTCGAGATCTTTCATGCGCCGATCCTCTGTTTCTCGTCATGCTGATGTTCATGCGCGCGCCGCGCGGCAAATTCCTGGAGCGAGGCGATCCCGCGCTCTTTCGCCTCAAAGAGGCTTTCGAGGTGTTCACGGCTGTTAACGAGGCCCATGCTTGCAATCTTGCCTGCGTCATCGACGAGAACGGCGTAGGGCAGCTTGCCGACGCCGAACGACCGGCCGAGCGCTTCCGACATCACATAAGGAAATTCGTCGAGCTTCTCGCGCGCCTGGAATGCGCGATGCTTGTCCGCGTCGCCGCCATCGCTGGCGAGGATGACTTTCAGCCAGTCGCGTTCCGCCGTTGCAATCGACCGGACAATCGGGAGCAGCGTCTTGCAGATCGGACAATCGGGCGACAGAAAGAAATAGAGCTGGCTGGCGCTCCTGTCGCCGACGACGACGGCGCGGCCGTCGATCGCTTCGAGCGACATCGCCGGAGCTGCGTCGCCGACTTTCAGCCGTTGATTGACCGAAAGCGCGCCCGCCGGCGCTATCCGCTCGTGAAGCACGCCGATCTGGCGCGCAAGCGCGAAGCAGACAACCGCTAACGCCAGAACGACGGCGCCGAGAAGAATTTGCGATACTATCAGTGCGCCAATCATCAGATATGCCCCGCTGCGTGGAATCGCGCGGCGTTCGCCCGTAAGCTTTCAAATACGCCGTAGAGCGCGGCCGAGGCGATCGCGAACAACCCAATCGAGGCAAAATCAAAAATGCCAAGGGCGCGTGTTCCGATGGGCGCCGCCGCCGCGAGCGCGCAGATCGCAAGCGCTGCATTCCTGTAAACGAGCGTCGGGGTTAAACGCTCGCCGGTTCCGCCAAAGCTGCAGCCGCAATCGATATCCCGCCACCCGCGCGCCAGATTGAATGCGATCAAAGAACCATAGGCGGACAATAACAATGCGGCGCCAAGCGCCGCGACGCCTCGGGTCTGAGGAAGGATCAGCCCTGCGGCGATAGCAGCCTCCATCGCGATCACGATAGGAGAGATCAGCGGAACAAGCGCATCCGGCGCTATGCGATAATTGCTTATGACGCCGATGAACTCCTGAAATCCGCGCGCCTTATGCGCCGCGGACGCAGCAAAAAGCGCCGCGAGCGAAATCGCAAGAGCCGCAGAGATCGCCGGATCGACCTGCAATTCGCCTGCCTCCTATTTGTTCGCGATGATCGCGAAAGGGGTCATCACAATCTGGCCGCCGATGCGGCGCACAAATTCGCCTGAATTAGCTTTGAGGACATCGAGCGACATATCGAGATTGAGCGCGACAAGATAAGGATCTGCGCCGCCTGTCACTTCGATCAGCTGACTGTCGCCGCGCAGTTTGATGCGCCTCAGCACCTTGCGCGATTTCGGATTGATCACCCAGACTTCGTTGCCGCCGGTGTCGTGATCGTCAATCGTTTCTGTCTGACGCATCAGGATATAGAGGTTTCCCGCATCATCGCTTGTCGCCAGCTGCCAACCAGACGGCAGCCATTTCTCTCCGGAACGGTCCTTCGCGCCGAAGCCCGGAATGCGATCGGTCCACTTCTTTTTCTTCGGCGCTTCGGCAACCGCCGCTTCGATCGGCCAAACGCCGCCCACTGCCGCCTCGGCGCCATTCAGATCGATCTCCTGAATCTTGCCGTGATAAGTCGGAAAATACGCAACCCCGTCGATGACCGCCGGGCGCGTAAACATCGGCTCGTTATCAATATCATTGAACGGCGCGCTCATCGTCTGACCGATTTGCTTGCCGTTCGCGTCAAGCTTCGTGGAGACAATGCCGCCATTGCCGCACAAGCTCGCAAAGCCGCCTTCCTTCAGCGCAAACGCGTGCGTGCAGCCAGGGATATCGACATCTCCAGCGACGCGCCTCTTGACGAGATCGACAACAGTCACGGATGACGCCGGCGTGAAATTGTAGACATAGGCGAAGCGCTCATCCGCCGAGAGCTGGAACGCGCCGCGTTCGGTCAACGTCTGGGCGCGCTTGCCGCCCGGCAGCACGACTTCGCCGACGACGTTGAGCGTCGCTTTGTCATAGATGGTGAGCACGTCGGTGCGTTCGCCGCGATGGCCGCGCTCATAGAATGTCTCGGCGACGTATAGTTCCGGCCGCGCCTTCGCCGCCGTGAAATATCCAAATTGGGCGGCGCCGACAGCGCCCCGGTGGTGGTCGGCTTCGTCGCCAACGTCGACCAGAACGACTTTTCCGCTTTCCATGCCGAAAAAATTGCCGTCGACCACATAGACAAAACTATCCGGATAGTCGGCCGGCAAAGTGCGCACCGCAGGCGTCGGCTCAACCGGGAGTTCTGCGAATGCGGCGCTGATCGTTAACGCCGAAGCGAATATTGCGACTGCGAACTGCTGAGTGCGTTTTGAAGACATGTAGCCCCTTCTCCCGCGGATTGCGCGACGCAACATTTCGACCGGACGGTTCTAGGACCGTTGTCCTAGTTCGCAGATTGACGTCCTTCTTGCAGTGCGTCAAGCGGCAAAAAAGCAACTGGTAATTGCACTAAAACGTCAGCAAACGCTGCGTTTCAGGAAGCCAGGCGCTTTGCGCCGGGCTTGGGCGCAACTTTAAGCCCCCGAATCGTCGACGCGTCGATCCCTTTGACAAGGGCGAGAAAACTATGGGCGGCGATATTGGCGATCGCCTCGCCCGCCCCTTCTTGTTCACGCTTATAGCCGATGAACATCGTATGCCCTTCAATCGAGGCTGAAATGAACAAGGCTAGTAGGTCGCGATCTTTCTTGCCGAGATCAGTGCGCAATATCGCAATAACGCGGGCAAATGCGTCCCGTTCGACCTGATAAACGTTCGACATTTCCCTCGCCGCGAAATCATCATGGTTCGCAAGCGCCCAAAGAGCCGGAAAGAAGCCGGTCGTTTCCTTGGTCGATAAATCGCCGATGACGAAGCGGATCATGTCTTCGAGCCGCTCCTCAGGTGATCGCGCCGCGTTCGTTGCGATCTGATCGAAGTCCTCGACATAACCTTGAATCACCGCCTCAAGCAGGTCGTGAAGCAGATCTTCCTTGTTGGCGTAGTAATATGAGAGATTGCCGACGGTCATATCGGCGCGCTCTGCGACATTGCGCATCGTAAGGCGCGGATAGCCCTCTTCGACGAGAACATCGCGCGCAGCAGTCAAGATTGCCGCAACCGCCTGCTGACCGCGCTCACTCGCGGAATTGTCGCGTTTCTGCGGTCTCAATTTTCTCAAGCGTACGCTCCCCTTTTCGCCTTCGATCGACGGGAGTTTGGCCGACCCCGCGCGCATCTGCAACATATAGGACAACAGTCCTAGATCACATATAGGCGCTCCAGCGCAAGAACCCGCTTCCGCTGAACTATTACCGGGAGCGCTCTATCCGAACGCAACCGGATAGGACATGAATCCGCGGAAACGCGCTCGACCGCCGCGCTGGGGCGTTCCCGACTTCATGAAAATCGGCGCGCGTTCAATCAGCCGGCTGATCGCAATTCTCCCCTCGATTCGAGCGAGAGACATTCCGGCGCAGGCGTGTATGCCGCCGCCGAACGCAAGATGTTTGTTCGGAGTGCGTGCGATATCGAGCCGGTCGGGATCAACGAACTGCGCCGGATCGCGATTGGCGGCGCCGATGCCGAGCGTCACCAACACGCCCGGCTCCATTGTAACGCCGCCGATTTCAATGCGCTCGATCACGCGCCGGTTGCCGAGCTGATTCGAACTCTCAAAGCGAAGGAATTCCTCGACCGCTGTTTCAATCAGGCAAGGATTGGCGCGCAGCCGGTGCAATTGATCCGGCCAGTCAAGCAGCGCAGCTATTCCATTGCCGATGAGATTGGTCGTCGTTTCATGACCGGCGTTCAAAAGGAATATGCAGTTCTGGATCAGTTCGATTTCGGAAAGACGTTCGCCTTCGTCGGTTTCCTCGGCGAGCAGGAGACCTAGCACGTCGCCGCCTGATAGAGCGCCCTTTCTGTAGCGGGCGATATGCCCGGCAAGATAAGCGGAGAATTCCGCGACCGAGCGATTACCCCAATCGAGCGCATCGTTGCTCGGAGCCGGTTCAAGCGCGCCGAGGATTGCGAGCGACCATTCACGTAGGGGCCCTCTCTCCTCCTTGGGCACGGCGAGCATATCGCCGATAATCTCGACCGGAAGACGCGAAGCGAAGTCGGAAATGATATCCATGCCCCCGCGCGCCAGCGCTTCATCCAGAAGCCGATCGACGAGCGCGGCGAAACGCGGCTCCAGCATCTTGACTGCGCGCGGCGTGAACGCGGGCGCAAGCAGCTTTCGGACACGCGTGTGATAGGGCGGGTCGTTGAAAACGAGGCTCGTCGTATGGTGCAGGAAGAGCGGGCTGTCGCCGAATTTCGGCTTGAACTCGATTTTTTTGTCGGAACTGAACCGGCGGTCGCGATAGACGGCGGATAGATCATCGTACCGCGTCAGGAAATAACTCCCATCGGGCTGGCGATGCACCGGGTCGCGCTCCCGAAGCGCGCGGTAGACCGGATAGGGGTCGTCTAAAAAGGCGCGATCAACCTTGCGGAGATCGAACGACTTGATCCAGCCATCGCCTTCTGACATCGCTCCGGCGCCAGGGTCGCCCATGTTCAATCCTGCATCCGCTGCAATCATTTCATTCTAGTCTTTACGCCGAACGGGATAAAAGACTTATCCGCATGTCCATACTGCCGATCGATGACGTCATTCCGGAAATCCGAGCAGCGCTCGCTGAAGGGAACCGGCTCGTGCTTGCGGCGCCTCCAGGCGCAGGCAAGACAACCAGAGCTCCGCTGGCTCTGTTAGATGAGTCGTGGCTTGCAGGAAGGAAGATCCTGCTTCTTGAGCCGCGAAGGATTGCTGCGCGCATGGCCGCCGACCGGATGGCCTCTATCCTTGGCGAAAAAACTGGCGGCGTCATAGGCCTTTCAACGCGGGTCGATCGCAAAGTGTCGAACCGCACGCGCGTCGAGGTTATCACCGACGGACTGTTTACGCGCCGGATCCTGTCCGACCCGGAACTCACCGGCGTCGGCGCAGTCCTCTTCGACGAATTTCACGAGCGTTCGCTCAATCTCGATCTTGGAGTAGCGCTCGCGCTCGATGCGCAAGCTGAGTTGCGCCCGGATCTGCGGATTGTCGCGATGTCGGCGACGTTTGATACCGCCCGCGCTGCAAAGGCCCTGTCGGCGCCGGTGGTCGTAAGCGACGGGCGCATACATCCAGTCGAGACTATTTACCTCGGGCGCTCAATCGAGCGTATCGAAGACCAGGCAGCGCGCGCGATTCGGCGCGCATTGCGCGAACAGGGCGGTTCAATCCTCGTCTTCCTTCCCGGTATGGGCGAGATTTTGCGAACTGCGGAGCGGCTTAGCGATTTGCCGACGGATGTTATGGTCGCGCCTCTTTATGGCGCACTTTCACCGGCGGAACAGGACAGCGCGGTGTCGCCGGCGCCGGGAGGAAAGCGCAAGGTTGTTCTGTCAACGGATATCGCTGAAAGCTCGCTTACGATAGAGGGAGTGGACACCGTCATCGATACAGGGCTTGCGCGCATTGCGGAGTTTGACGCTGGAGCTGGCGGCTCGACGCTTGTCACCAGGCGCGCTGCGCGCGCCAATGTCGATCAGCGGCGCGGCCGCGCGGGCCGCATAAGGCCCGGCATCTGTTATCGTCTCTGGGATGAGGAAGCAACGCGCGGACTTCCGGCGGAACCGACACCGGAAATCCTGAGTGCGGATTTGTCCAGCCTCGTTCTTGCGCTGTCGGAATGGGGCGAACGCGACCCGGCGCGGCTGATCTGGATCGACGCGCCGCCCCAGGGGCGGATCAACGCTGCGCAGGAGGAATTGCGATCGCTTGGCGCGATCGATACCGAAGGAGCGATGACAGCGCGCGGCCGCGAAATCTCCGCATTGCCTCTGGCCCCGCGCCTCGCCGCAATGATTGTCGGCGCGCATACGCCCGCTGACCGTGCGCTCGCGGCAGAGGTTGCAGCGCTTGTAAGTGAGCGCGGCCTCGGCGGCGACAGCGCCGACCTTCGCGAGCGAGTCGAGCGAT
>JBGSLM010000098.1:0-2610 GCA_041740755.1 Parvularculaceae bacterium
CGGCCGGGCGGCGGCGCTGCTTATCGACCGAACGGCCGAAAAACGCGACCAGCGCCGGCTCGATCAGGAAATCGACCGCGCCCGGGCCGAGGCTGCCGAAAGCGCGGTCATGCTGGCCGACCTGTCGCATGAAATGCGAACGCCTCTTAACGCTGTCATCGGTTTTGCCGAAACGATCGAGCGGCAGACTTTTGGACCGGTCGGGCACGAAAACTATGCGCAGTATGCGGAGCACATCCGCATGGCCGGCCGGCACCTGCTTGACCTCGTCAACACGGTTCTCGACCTCTCGAAGATCGACGCAGAGCGCTTCTCCCTCAATCGCGTCGCCGCCGACCCCGCAGCGATCGCCCGCGAATCCGCTACGATGATGCGCCATCAGGCGGACGCCGCCGGACTGAACCTTGTCGTCGATATCGCCGATGGGATCCCCGAGAGTTTTGTCGATCCGCGTGCGGTGCGCCAGATACTTCTCAATCTCCTCTCGAACGCCGTGAAGTTCACCTCGGACGGCGAAATCTCGCTGACGGTCCGGCGCGACGATGATGATGTCGTATTCACCGTCAGGGACGACGGCGTCGGCATGAGCGCTGAAGCATTGAAGGCGATCGGCGCCCGCTTCACGAGCGCGCATGGTGCGGGCGTAAGGGGCCAGGGCGGATCGGGGCTCGGCCTTTCGCTCGCGATCAGCCTCACGGAACTCCATGGCGGGCGTGTCAATCTCGCCTCGGCTCCGGGCGAAGGTCTGACCGCTGAAGTGCGCCTTCCAATCATTGCAGCTCCCGCGCCGTCGAAAGGCGCGGTTCGCGCGGTTCTCGCTTCCGCCCGCAGCACGGACGAAATCGACCAGACCCCGTCGGCGGCGACACAGCTCGACCGCATCAAGGCCTACCGGCGATCGAAGCCGCGCGTGGATGCGGCTTGAAAGCGCCAAAGCGCGGCGCATAGTAGGGTCGCGCATGGTTGAACCCCGCCTCAAATCCGAAATCCGCGTCGCCGCGCAATTGCGCCGCGCGCACGCTGCTGGCGCCTTTGCCGTTGTTGCGCGTCGCGGCGATCCCGACGCCGGCTCGGTTGCGGTCAAGGTTTATCTTGGGGCAAGGAAGGCGAGACTATTCGTAGAGGCGCGCGACGAAAACGGAAACGCGATCTGGCGCGAGCCTTTCGATGACGCCGCCGACGAGACGCAAATTGACGCCTATCTTGAAAAGGAAAGGCGCTTCGATTCCGATCTGTGGATCGTCGAAATCGAAGACCGCGAAGGACGAGCGTTCCTCGAATAGCCCTGCTTAATCAAGATAGGCGGGCGCGCGCGGCAAATTGTCAAAATCCGTCAGTTCGTGCTGGATGACGACGCGGGCGCCGCTCGCTTTGGCGAGCTCCTCAAATTTATCCATTGAGGCCAGCGTATCTTCTACGCTTGTGTTGAATGTCGGCACCGTGCGGTTCTCGCGCGCCGGCGTCAGGTGATAGAGGTCGCCGGTCAGGAGAATAGGTCCCGAATGTTCCAGATTGACAAGCAGAACAGAATGGCCGGGCGTGTGGCCCGGCATTGAAACGATGATGACCTTGCCGTCGCCAAAGACGTCATAACTGTCCGTGAACGTCGTTTTCTTTGCGGCTTCAAGATCTGAATACGCGCCGAATTCCTGCGCATCTGCGCGCGCTTCCGCCTTGAACATGTGATCGCGCTCTTTTTCGTTCACGATAAAGGTCGATCCCTTGAACAGGTTCGCGTTTCCGACGTGATCGAAGTGCGAATGCGAAATCGAAAAGAACTCGACGAATTCAGGCGGCACGCCGATGCGCTCTAGCTGGCCTTTAAGCGTTTTTGGAACCATCAATTTGAATGGTTCGCTGACGACGGCGCCGTCCGGCGCATCGTGGATCGCGTCCGGCAGACCAGCGTCCCAAAGAAGGTCGCCCGCCGGGTGGCGGACCAGATAACAGCTGTCGACCATCGATCTTGGCTGTCCGTTATAGGCGCCGCCGCGATCGAAGACGCCCATGTCGGATACGTCGATATGGCCGCAGTCGAGCACGTATAGCCGCAGCGCTTCGACTTTAGGTTCCGTCGGCGTCGCCTTTTCAGCGGCGGGCGCTTCAACCGGCGCTTTCGAACAGGCGGCGAGGGCGAACAAGGCTGAAGCGGCGACAAGGGAGAGGCGCATTGACGGATCCTTCGATCGTGGATTGAAGGGGCACCATACCGATCCGGGCGGCCATTACAAACCTCGGCCCGAAAGAGCATCGACGAGGGCTTGCGCCAGGGCGCCGCCGCAGCTATATCGCCGCTTCCTTCCGGACTTTAAGGCGTTTTCGAGCGGCTTTCTGCCCGGCAGTCGACTTGTTGGCGCGGGGTGGAGCAGCCCGGTAGCTCGTCAGGCTCATAACCTGAAGGTCGTTGGTTCAAATCCAGCCCCCGCACCCAACTTTCTAAAATGAATTCAATGAGTTACAGGTCGCAACAATTTGCGGCCCACAGGTCATTTTTTCGCCAGCTACCATATAGCTACCAGTTGCAATCCAATTTGCGGCCTTGGCGCGATCGCGTGCCGACGATCAGTCGGCTTCAATTTGTGATCCCTCCATGCACACGATGTTGCCGCG
>JBGSLM010000099.1:0-16176 GCA_041740755.1 Parvularculaceae bacterium
CCCTCGGCCAGCAACACTTCCGCCTCGCGCAACTTCAATATGATTTCTTCCGGCGAATATCGCTTCCCAGACATCGCAAACCTCCTTTGATGCAGCCTTTTTACTAGCTCTACCCGGCTGCGTTCAAAGGGGTCGGGTCACTCCATTGCGCCCACATGCGCCGCGACGAGACATATTCGTTCCCATTCCATCGATTGCGAGAAAATCGGGCCGCCGCCGCCGACGCCGCCGAGAACCTGCGACTTGGGAACGCGCATCTCGTCGAAAATCAGCTCGCCGATCGGGCAGGTTTTCAATCCCATCTTTTTGAACGTCTGTCCGCGCCGAAAACCCGGGGTGTCCGCGTCAACGACAAAGGCGGTGATTCCGCCCATAAAGCCCTTATTCGGAGCGGTCGCGGCGTAAACAATGGCGACGTCGGCGACCGGGCCGTTTGAACTGAAGATTTTCGTTCCATTTATGATGAAATCATCGCCATCGGCGCGCGCCGTCGTCTTCATATTGAAGGCGTCCGAGCCACCGCTTGGTTCGGTCATCCCATTCACAGCCACGAGGCTCCCGTCGCATAGCCGCGGAAGATATTTGGACTTCAGATGGGCGTCGCCGTGCTTCCAGACAGGAACCACGCAGGCGAGCAGATGCGCGCAGACCGCAAAGACAAGCCCGCCGTCGTCGCAGCCGCGGCCGAGCGCTTCAAGTCCAATGGCGGTGGACAGCGCATCGGCGCCCGATCCGCCATGCGCCGGATCGACCGGAAGCCCCTGCAGCCCCATCGCGCCGCACTTGCGCCAAAGGGCACGCGAAAATTCGCGCTCCTCGTCGCGTTCGGCGGCACCAGGTGTAAGTTCACTCCGCGCGAAACGCACGATTTGGTCTCTGAGCACGCGCTGCTGCTCGGTGAGGGAGAAATCCATCAGGCTCGCTCCTTTAAGGATTGGTAATCGACTTTGTCCGTGGAGGTCTTCGGCAATTCGTCAAGGAAAACGAATTGATCGGGCACCATGTAGAGAGGCAGGTGCTGCGTACAATGCTTCTTGATCTGAATGATCGACGGCTTGTCAGCGCCGCGCCAGGCGACAAATGCGCGAATTGCAATTTCATCGTTTTCAGCTGGAGCGACGATCGCCGCGGCTTCAGCAATTGAATTGTGCTGATTGAGCGCAGCTTCGATTTCGCCAAGCTCGATCCGGTAGCCGCGCCGTTTCACCATCCGGTCCCGACGCCCGATGAAAATCAGCGCGCCGTCATCGCGCTCGCGAACGACATCGCCCGTTCGATACCAGTCACCCTCGCCATCGCGGAGAAAGGAAGCTTCGTTGCGCTCTGGCAGATTCCAGTAACCGAGCATTACGGAGCCGCCAGCAATCAATAGTTCACCTTCATCTCCCCGTGCGACAGTCTGGCCGTCCGCAGCCACAATCCGCGCGCGATCACCGGAGCAAAGATATCCGATCGGCAAAGGACCGGAAGCGGCGTCAAAATCCTTTGGAGCTTTGAAGTAAGTGCAGACATTAGTCTCGGTCGGTCCGTAGAGGTTGTAAAAGGCTGCGTCTGGCAAGGCTCGCAGCAGCTTCGCTAATTGCATCGGCGGATAAACCTCGCCCGCAGCGATGACGATGCGCAATCGCGAGAAACGCCTGCTGTCGGCAACGCCTGCATCGACCAGCATTCTGAGAATCGAGGGCGTCGAGTACCAGACAGATATTCCGAAGGTCTCAATGGCTGTCGCAATCGTCTGGGGCTGCTTGCCGGCGGTCGAATCGAAGAGGACAATCGCTCCGCCGTGTTTGATCGGCACATAAATGTCTAGAATCGAGAGATCGAAATGAAAGGGCGCGTGCGAGCTGAAAACGTCCGACGCGGCCGGCGCAAGCTCGCTGGAACACCAATCGATAAAGGCGCAGGCCGTTCGATGACTGTGCATGACGCCTTTAGGCTTTCCCGTCGATCCGGACGTGTAGAGAATGTAGGCGAGCGACAGATCATCGGATGCGGGTGCGTCGGACGGCCGCGCTTGCGCGGCGCGTCCTTCAATCAGACAGAGGGAGTCTGAAGATCCAGTCGCCGCAAGTTCCGTGACACGCCAGTTGCCGCTAATGTGGCCAAGGTGAGGCAGCAGCCCGGCGGCGAGCGAGCGCTCCGCGATAATTGCCGCGACCTCGCAATCCGAGAAAATGAACGCGTTACGGCTTGCGGGAGCCGAGTAGTCGACAGGAACATAGGCGCCGCCGGCCTTTAGAACGCCGAACACCGAAGCGAGGGCGCCGATGGTTTTCGGCGCGCAAAGGCCAACCCGGTCGCCAGGTGCGACACCAGCATCGGCGAGTTGCGCTGCGACCGCATCCGATAAGCCGTCAAGGGCGCGGTAACTGATAGACGGTCCGGACGGCTCAAAAGCGGCGACGGCATCCGGGCGGCGGGCGGCCGAGCCGCGCAGTAATTCCTCAAGACGCATCTTTGTCATCCCCGTTATGATCAACTGCCCGCGCCGAAAACGGCGGCTCCCCCATTTGTAAGCCTGCTGCGCGGATGTCGCCAATGCGCCAACCGCACTATTTCGCCTTCATCCCGGACGCGGCAATTGAACCATCTTTGGCAAGTTCCGCTTGCGGCACGCGTTCAGAATGGGCCTTGCGCCGACAAACGCAGCCGGTTCGGAAGCAACATTCTGGCTGGTATTAGGCGTTTCGCCACGTGGATCGCGTCGGGGCGGATGTTTCGCGGTCATTCACTACGACCGCCGGAAGTCGCCTCACGGCTTCATAGACTCGATTCCGTCAAGCGAGCCGCATAAAGCTAGTAAATTGCCTGCGTGTGAGGCTCCCCGGAATTTTCGACTGCCCATTGCCGCGGAACAAAAAGACTCACTTTTCAGTTTCATGGTCACGCCGAAATTCGCGGCGGCGCGGCGGCGACTGACGCATTCCCAGCAAGGCCGAATTTATTTCCCTGATAGGACGGACAGAATTCCCTGCACCCCTGAATTAAATTCCCTGTTCCGCGATGTAGGGAATTCGCGCGAACGTCTCTTAATTCGCGCACGATCGACGACGTTTGTGCGCTCCAAACCCCAGAATTCGAGAAAATTCCCTGTAAATTCCCTTTTATCAGGGAATTTGACGCCAGAGACCGGTTCGCGCACGGCAACGCACACCACCATTCGGTCATCGACATTACGGGGTTTAGTGGGCGCCCCCATGTGAAAGACCGCGAAAATCCGCCCCGACGCGGCCGACGATTGCGTGGCCGCATCAAAATTGAAAACCGGCGAGCCAGCCTGATTTCATCGGCGCATCGACATATGCTTCAATATCCGTTCGCTCTGGCGCCGCGCACACCCAAATTCGATAGCGTCCGATCGATCAGCCGCTGCAACTGCGTTCTGAAGTGGCCGCATGGCTCCCGCCGGGGTAGATATCGCCTGTCGCCAACGCTCAGCAAAGTGAATCGATGCCGGTATTCAACTCTGAAATTGACATCCGCTCGGAAGCGTTCGCCGCCAATCGTGCGGCGCATTTGCGGTTGATCGACGAGTTTCGTGGGCTGGAGCGCAAGATCGTCGATACGTCGGGCCGGGCGCGGCCGAAATTTGAGAAAAGGGGGCAGCTGCTTCCGCGCGACCGGTTGGCGCTCGTTCTCGACCGCGGCGCGCCGTTCCTGGAGCTTTCGACGCTCTGCGGATGCAAGATGCATGACGACGACGGCGGCCATAATATTTCCGGCGGCGGCGGCATTTGCGGCATCGGATTCGTCGCCGGCGTCCGGTGCATGGTTTCCGCGTCCGATTCAGGCATCAAGGGCGGCGCGGCGACGCCGATGGGCGTCCACAAGGCGCTGCGATCCCAGGAGATCGCGCTGAAACAGAAATTGCCGGTGGTGCAGCTCATAGAAAGCGCCGGCGCCAATCTGTTCCGCCAGGCGGACATGTTCGTGCCCGGCGGCCAGACTTTCGCGAACCTCGCACGGCTGTCGGCGGCCGGATGCCCGGTTATTTCAGTCGTCCACGGATCATCGACTGCGGGCGGCGCTTACCAGACGGGGCTTTCCGACTACGTTGTCGTCGTTCGCGGCCGCTCGAAGGTGTTTCTCGCCGGCCCTCCGCTGCTGAAGGCGGCGACGGGAGAGATTGCAACCGACGAAGACCTCGGCGGCGCGGAGATGCATTACCATGTCTCCGGAACGGCGGAATATATGGCGGAAAATGACGCCGACGGGCTGCGCATCGCACGTGAGATCGCCGCCAAACTGCATTGGAACAAGAATCAAACGCCCGGAAAGCGCTCATATGCTGAGCCGCTTTACGATGCGGAGGAAATCCTCGGCATAACTCCGGCGGACTATCGGACGCCCTATGATGTGCGCGAGAACATTGCACGTATTGTCGATGGGTCGGACATTCTGGGCTTCAAGGATGGTTACGGCGCCGCTACGGTTTGCGCGCATGCCGAAATCGCGGGGCATGCGGTTGGAATCATCTCCAACAACGGACCGATCGACGCCGACGGCGCCGCCAAGGCCGCACAATTCATCCAGCTGCAATGCCAGGCGGGGACGCCTGTGATCTTCTTGCAGAATACGACCGGCTATCTTGTCGGAACGGACGCCGAACAGCGCGGCATCATCAAACACGGATCGAAGATGATTCAGGCGGTGACTAACATGACGGTCCCGAAAATCACGCTGCATATCGGCGCATCGTTTGGCGCAGGCAATTACGGCATGTGCGGCCGCGCTTTCGATCCGGCGTTCATTTTCGCCTGGCCGAATAATCGCGTCGCGGTGATGGGCGGCGAACAGGCGGCCAAGACGATGCGCATCGTCGGCGAAGAGGGCGCCCGCGCGCGAGGCGAGGAGCCGAACGCCGCTTATTTCGACGCGATGGCGAAGACCATCGTCGACAAATATGACGAGGAAAGCCGCGCGCTCTTTGCGACCGCGCGTCTCTTCGATGACGGCCTCATCGATCCGCGCGACACGCGAAAAGTGCTCGCCTTCTGTCTCGATACGACGGCCGAAGCGCGCGCGCGCCAGCTGCGCCCAAACATATTCGGCGCTGCAAGGATGTGACGATGACGCTGCCGATGCTGACGGATATTCTGCTTGAGCGCCGGCAATCGGCGCTGATTGCGACCTTGAACCGTCCGCAGGCGAAGAACGCGCTGAACGCTGCGATCATCGAAAGCCTGTTCGAATTATGCGCCTTTCTAACAGCGAACAACGGCATTCGCGCGCTTGTGCTGCGCGGCGGCGGCGGAACCTTCTGCGCTGGCGGCGACATAAAGGATTTTGCCTCGCAATTGATGACCGCCGAGCCGCAGCCGGGCGAGGCGGACCCCGTTGAAAAAGGCAACCGCCGCTTCGGCGATGTGCTGCTGGCGCTCGACGCGCTGCCGCAGGTCGTCGTCAGCGTGATCGAAGGCGCAGCGTTTGGCGGCGCGATGGGGTTCATTGCTGTTTCCGATGTCGCAATCGCGGCGGGAGACGCGAAATTTTCTCTGTCGGAGACGACGCTTGGTCTTACGCCGGCGCAGATCGGACCCTTTGTGGTTCGAAAGATAGGGCTTTTCAATGCGCGGCGCCTCGCGCTTACCGGCGCGCGGTTCGGCGCGGAGGAAGCGCACCGGTCCGGCCTTGTCGATCGCGTCGTATCTCCGAACGAAATTGAAGCGGCGCTTGCAGCGGCGCTGACGGAAATCGGCCGCTGCGAACCGCAGGCGATTGCAGCAACGAAGCGCATCTTCAACAGGGCGTCGCTCGCTATCGACCCGAGTGAACTCGACGCTGCGGCAAGGGAATTCGCCCGCTGCCTGCGCGGCGCCGGCCGGCAGGGCGCGGCCGCCTTTGCGCAAAAGCAGCAACCTGGCTGGGTTGAGGTCTACTCCGGGAAATCAGACGCGTAATGATGCGCGGGGCGCGCTAATTCGATGCGCCGAATGATTTCAACCACTCGGGACCGAGCGCCGGCGGCGTCGGGCCCGGCGTCATGAATGCATTGATCGCCCGGCTGCCGATCCACTGTGATAAAACCCATTTTTCGCCGCTGGTCGGCGGCAGGCCAGCATGCTTGCTGAGCGGGTCTGGCGCGCCTTTCTCGTCGACACTGAAAAAGAGCAGCGCGTCGCCCTTTCGGCCTTTGTAGCGATAGGGCGCATTTGGAAAATCTGTCTCGCCGCCTTCATAGTCGTCGCTTAAATAGAGAAGAAATGTCGCATAGCGCTGGCCGCGACGTTCGATCTCATCGCGCAGGGCGGGAACCGCAGGGTCCATATAATCAGTGTGCAGCTTGAATGTCTGTCCGGGCAGATAATGAAGCAATTTCGTCACCTCGCAAAATTCCGGCGCGACGCGTAGAGCGGCGGCAATGCGATTGCGAATAAGGCACATAGGCAGGTCGGAGGATTTCAGCATGAATCCGGCTTCGCTGTTCGTCCTCGTGTCGGCGACCATCGCGTCGGCGACGCCGCGAAAGATTTTGGCGCGTTCGAGATCGCCGCGCAGCCGGTCGATGATCCAGTCGCATTCGGCGTGAGAGGCGAAAGCCTCGAAAATCCGAACGCGCGGCCGATCAAGCACAAATCGGGAAGCAGGAAATTTGAGCCATGCGTCCAAATCGATGCGCCGCCGCAGCGCGGACCAGTCCTCGCCGCCGCAGCGCGCGAGGAAACGCAACTCAGCCTGAGCCGGCTCCCATCCGAGAGCGGCGCTCCGCAGCAGGAGCTCTAACGCGCGTGTCGTGTCGCGCGGCTGCATGACGCCCCACGCGGCAAGACGCGCGACCAGCGCATTCGCTTCGCCATCGCTTTTGTCAGCCGCCGCATTGAGCAGGGCGATGCCCTGTTGGGGCGAAGGCGCTGTCCCGTCCCCGAACAGCAATCGCTTGCCGAGCGAAGACATTGCGCGCGGCTCGCCGGCCTGCGCTTTCCGGACCAGGGTCTGAAGGTCTTCCGACATGCGCATCACACTAGGAGCAAAGCGGCTCACCCGCTAGACATTAGGGACCGCCGGTCGCGATGACCCGCGTCCTGCGGACCGCGCGCGGCGGACGCGGTCGATTGATCAGTCGGAGGAAACGTGAAGCCCATTCGCAAGCTCCTTGTCGCCAACCGCGGCGAGATTGCTGTCCGCGTGATGCGAACGGCGAGAGCGCGCGGCATTGCGACTGTCGCCGTATATTCGGACGCGGATGCAAAGGCGCTGCACGTTCGCTTCGCGGATGAAGCGGTGCGGATCGGCCCTGCGGAAGCTTCACAAAGTTATTTGCGGATTGATGCGATCATCGAAGCTGCAAAGCGGGTAGGCGCAGACGCCATACACCCAGGTTACGGATTTCTTTCAGAGCGCGCAGCTTTCGCGGAAGCCTGCGAAACGAATCGTGTCGTATTTATTGGGCCGCCGGCATCCGCAATCGCCGCGATGGGGGACAAGGCGGAATCAAAGCGCCGCATGATCGCGGCGGGCGTTCCATGCATTCCCGGTTATCAGGACGAAGATCAGTCGGATGCGCGTCTCATCAAAGAAGCGGGACGCATTGGTTTTCCGGTGATGCTGAAAGCGTCAGCCGGCGGCGGCGGGCGCGGTCAGCGCATTGTTTACAAGTCAGAAGACCTGAGCCAAGCGATCGCTTCGGCGCGGCGCGAAAGCGAAAGCGCTTTCGGCGATGGACGGCTGATTATCGAAAAGGCGATTGTCGGCGCGCGTCATGTCGAAATTCAGATTATGGCGGACGCGCACGGAACTTGCCTTTACCTCGGCGAGCGCGATTGCTCGCTGCAGCGGCGCCGCCAAAAGGTGATTGAAGAAACCCCGTCGCCCGCCGTCACGCCCGACATTCGGACGCGCATGGGCGAAGCTGCGGTCTCGGCCGCCCGCGCTGTCGGCTATCGAAATGCAGGCACGGTCGAATTCCTTTTTGATCCGAACTCCAGGGATTTTTATTTCCTGGAAATGAACACGCGTCTTCAGGTCGAGCACCCGGTGACGGAAATGGTGACGGGACTAGATCTTGTCGCGATGCAGTTGGATGTTGCGGAAGGAAAAGCGATCTCCCTTACGCAAAACGACTTAAGGCTCGACGGCTGGGCGATTGAAGCGCGCCTTTACGCTGAGGACCCTTCGGCGGGGTTCTTGCCGCATTCCGGAAAAATCGCGGTCTGGCGCGAGCCGGAATGGGCGCGCGTCGATAGCGGCATAGAAGAAGGCGATGTCGTCACGAACTTCTATGATCCGATGGTCGCAAAGATCATCGCGCACGGGCCGACGCGCGATGCGGCGCGGGTGCGGCTTGCATCGGCTCTGCGGGAAACAACGCTTCTCGGCGTCGGCAATAACCGGGACTTCCTGATTGAGTTGCTGGAGGACGAAGCGTTTGCGAATGGCGACGCCGCAACAGATTACATAGAATCAAATCTCGACAGATTGACTAAGCGAAAGGCGCCGGGCGGCGAGGCGGCTCTGGCGCTGGTCGCCGCCGTGCTTGTTGATGAGCCGTTTGACGGCCTTCTGACCGGTTGGAACTCGCGCGGCGCCTCCTCGTTTCCATTGCATCTTGCGCTGACGAATGGGGAAATTTTTAAGGCGGATGCGTTCGTCATCGGCAGAAAGATCGAGGTTCGTCGCGGCGCTGAAATTTCGGCGATTGAAATTGCGTCGAAGTCGGCGAGCGAAATCCGCTATTTCTGCAATGGTCGCGCGGGACATGCTTATTACGCGCGCGTACTGCGCACGATCGACATCGATGCTGGCGGCGCCGCCGAGCGTTATCTCGACTTCGCTCTTGTTCCGGCGACGGATTCAGCGGCGGGCGCCGATGTTGTGAAAGCGCCGATGGCGGGCGCTGTCACATCGGTTCAGGTGAAGCCGGGCGACAGCGTCGCCAAAGGCCAGACCGTTGCGACCATCGAAGCGATGAAGATGGAACACCAATTGAAAGCGCCGCGCGATGGAATCGTCGCGCAAGTGCTCGCAAATCCGGGCGATCAGGTCGCAATCCGCGCAAAGGTCGTCACGCTGCAATCGGAAGGATAGGGCATGTCTGACAAGGCGATCATCACCTGCGCGCTAACCGGCGTTCTCACCAACCCGAAGCAGCACCCGGTTCCGGTGACGCCGGAACAAATGGCCGCAGAAGCAAGGCGCGCCTATGACGCCGGCGCTTCGATCATGCACGTCCATTATCGCGATCAACGCGATGGAATGGGACATATGCCGACCTTCGATCCGAAAATCTGCACAGAGATAAATGAGGCGATCCGCGCTTCATGCCCTGGCGTCATCATCAACATGACGACCGGCGTCGTCGGATCGGATTACGGCTATGTGCTCGACTATCTGCGCGCATGCAGGCCGGAAATGGCGGCGTGCAATGCGGGAACGCTCAATTATCTGAAGACGAAGAGCGACGGCTCATGGGCGTGGCCGCCAATGACATTTGACAATCCCGTTTCGAAAGTGACCGACTTCATCAAGGTGATGAAAGAAATCGGCACGCTGCCGGAATTTGAATGTTTCGATATTGGCATCGTGCGCTCGGTCGGGCTTTACCTTGAAAACGGCATGACTGATCACGCCGACTACAATTTTGTGATGGGCGTCGCCTCCGGCATGCCGGCCGATCCGGACCTTCTGCCGCTCCTCGTCAAATACAAGAAACCGGGCTGCCCGTGGCAGGCGACGGTGATCGGCCGCGAGGACGTGTGGCCGGTGCACCGGCGCGTCGCGGAACTCGGCGGCAATCTCCGAACCGGGCTTGAAGACTGCTTTTATCTGCCGGACGGCGCGAAGGCTTCATCGAACGGGGTGATGATCGCAGCGCTCGCAAATTATGCGAAAGAGGCCGGCCGGACCGTCGCGACGCCCGCTGAAGCGCGGCGGATGATGGGCCTTCCTTCCTGAAGCCTTGGATGCCCAACCCGCCAGCCGGCATTCCCGCCGGGTGATAAAATATCAATTGATAAATCAACTATAATACGCTAAATCGCCAGCATCGCCGGTGGGATGGGGATAGGAATGGCTGAAAGATCCTTCGCGAAGGAAGTCGAAGACCTGCGTCTTTCCGACGGCGAGGTGTTTCGCGGCGAAGGGATCCTTGCCGTCACAAAGGCGCTGCTGCAAGCGGGCGTTTCCTATGTCGGCGGCTATCAGGGCGCGCCGATTTCGCATCTGATGGACGTGCTCGCCGACGCGCAGGAAATTCTCGGCGAACTCGATGTGCATTTTGAGGCGAGCGCGAGCGAAGCGTCCGCAGCCGCAATGCTGGCCGCCTCGGTGAATTATCCGCTGCGCGGCGCCGTCACCTGGAAATCGACCGTCGGCACCAATGTCGCCTCGGATGCGCTCGCCAATGTGGCGTCAAGCGGCGTCAAGGGCGGCGCCCTTGTCATTGTGGGCGAAGATTACGGCGAAGGCTCGTCGATCATGCAGGAGCGCAGCCACGCATTCGCGATGAAGTCGCAGATGTGGCTGCTCGATCCGCGTCCGAATCTTACGTCGATTGTCGACATGGTGGAACGCGGATTTGAACTCTCCGAAGCGTCGAATACGCCCGTCATGCTCGAATTGCGCATTCGCGCCTGTCACGTCTACGGATCATTCGTTGCGAAAGACAATGTAAGGCCGAAATTCAGGTTGCGCGACGCCATGGAAAATCCGACGCGCGATTACAGCCGCGTCGTGCTGCCGCCGTCCAACTTCGTGCATGAGATTGAAAAGATCGACAAACGCTGGCCGGCGGCGGTTGACTACATCAAGAAGCATCGCCTCAATGAATTCCTCGGCGGAACGAGCGGCGACATCGGAATCATCGTTCAGGGCGGTCTTTACAATACGCTGAACCGCGCTCTCGAACTTGCGGGGCTTTCGGACGCGTTCGGCGACGCAAAAGTTCCTATCTATTGCCTCAACGTCACCTATCCGTTGATCGATGACGAAGTGAAGGGCTTTTGCCTCGACAAAAAGGCGGTGTTGCTGATTGAAGAAGGACAGCCGGAATACATCGAACAGGCTGTCAATTCGATCCTCAAGAACGCCGACATCCAGACGAAAATCATCGGCAAGGAAGTGTTGCCGCGCGCTGGCGAATATACAAGCGGCGCGATTTTCGAGGGCGTCGGGAAATTCCTCGCAAAGCATGCCCCGCAGCTTGCAGCGAAATCGGCGCCGCCAGCGATTCTCGCGGATGACGACAAGCGCGCCGTCGCGGCGATCGTTCCGCAACGCCCTGCAGGATTTTGCACCGGTTGCCCTGAGCGTCCGGTTTTTTCCGCGATGAAACTTGTGCAGAAGGACATCGGCAAGTTTCACGTCAGCTGCGATATCGGCTGCCACCTGTTTTCAATTCTGCCGCCGTTCGACATCGGCAACACGACGATGGGCTATGGGCTCGGCTGGGCGGGCGCATCCGCCTTCGGCGCGGAGGCCGGACAGCGCACGGTCGCCATCATGGGCGATGGGGGCTTCTGGCATAACGGCCTTACCAGCGGCGTCGGCAATGCGGTCTTCAACAAAAGCGACAATGTTCTCGTCATTATCGACAACGGTTATTCGGCGGCGACCGGCGGACAGGATATTTTGTCATCGCGCGCCGAGAACAAGACGAAGAGCACCAACAATCCGATAGCGGCGGCAGTCAAAGGCGTCGGCGTCAAATGGGTTGAG
Source organism: Parvularculaceae bacterium (assembly GCA_041740755.1). Classification (GTDB taxonomy): domain Bacteria; phylum Pseudomonadota; class Alphaproteobacteria; order Caulobacterales; family Parvularculaceae; genus Amphiplicatus. The sequence goes on from JBGSLM010000099.1 coordinate 11,653, forward strand.
GAAGTGCACACCTATGACATCGGCAAGATGAAGCGCGTCCTGAAAGAGGCGATGACGACGACGCTCAAAGGTCCGAAGGTCATTATCGCACAGGCCGAATGCATGCTGAACCGTCAACGTCGCGAGAAGCCTGTTCGCGACAAGGCGATCAAAGAGGGCAGGCGCGTCATTCGCGCCCGCTATGGCGTCGATCCCGACACCTGCACGGGCGATCACAGTTGCATACGGCTTTCCGGCTGCCCGTCGCTGACCATACGCGACAATCCAGATCCCTTGCGCGATGATCCGGTCGCTTACGTCAACAATGACTGCGTCGGAAGCGGCGTCTGCGGCGAGAACGCCCATGCGGCGATCCTTTGCCCGTCATTCTATCGCGCGGAACTCATTTACAATCCGTCTGCGCTCGACCGGTTCGCCTCGAAGATTCGAAGCGCGGTCATCGGATTCTTTCAAAAGGGCGGCGACCGGCGCCGCGCGCGATATTCTTTCGGAGCTGGGGCATGAATCCGCGTGCGATCAAAATCGCGGTGATGGCGCTGGGCGGCCAGGGCGGCGGCGTCCTTGCTTCGTGGATCGTCAAGGCCGGCGAAAATGCGGGCTACATCGCGCAATCGACATCGGTTCCGGGCGTTGCGCAGCGCACCGGCGCGACGATTTATTATATCGAGCTTTTCCCAAAGGAAGCCGCGGCCGCGAAAGGCAAGGCGCCGATTCTCGCCCTGATGCCGGCCCCCGGCGACGTCGATGTTGTGATCGCTGCGGAGATGATGGAAGCGGGACGCGCTATCATGCGCGGTTTCGTGTCGGGCGGCACGACGCTCATTTCTTCGACGCATCGCGTTTACGCAATCGCGGAAAAGATCGCGATGGGCGAAGGACGCCAGGACGCCGAAAGCATTCGCGCGGCGGCGGATCGCGCGGCGCGTCAATGCGTCTGGCTCGACATGGATCAGCTGGCGGAAGATGCGGGCGCCGTCATCAGCGCGGTCATGTTCGGCGCGCTTGCGGGCTCGGGCGCAACGCCGCTGCCGCGCTCTGCGTTCGAAGAGACCATCCGCACGACAGGCCGAGCGGTTGAGAGAAATCTAAAGGGATTTTCATTCGGCTACGACGCCGCGACTGCGGCGGCAAAGGAAAAGCCGCCGGAACAGCCCGCACAAGTTGCGGAACCCAAAATTGCGCCGGCGGTCCGGCCGCTCGTCCAGCGCCTTCAGACCCTTCCTTCGGGCGTTCGCGATATCGCGTACAAAGGGGTGAAGAAAGTCGTCGACTTTCAGGACGTTCGCTATGCAGAGCTTTACCTCGACCGCCTTCAATATATGGTTGCGTCGGATCGCCTGAAGGGCGGCGACGCTGCGTTCTATAAGCTGTCAAAAGCTGTCGCCAAATATCTCGCATTGTGGATGGCGTATGACGATGTCGTGCGCGTCGCCGATCTGAAGACGCGGTCTTCCCGGTTTGCGCGGTTTCGCGACGATGTGCGCGCAGCTGACGGGCAGATCGTTCGAGTCTGGGAATTCATGCATCCCCGCATTGAAGAGATTTGCGATCTGATGCCGCCCGCGCTCGCGCGGGCGCTTTTGAAGTCGAATGGCGCGCGCAAGGCGTTTGGCATGGTCCTCGGCAAGGGCCGCCGCGTTGCGACGACCAATCTTGGCGGATTTTTCATGCTGAACGCGATGGCGTCGCTGAAATTCATGCGGCGGGGAAGTTTTCGATATGGCGTTGAGCAGGCGCGGATCGAGAACTGGCTGAGCCTCATCGCGAGCGCTGCTGAACGCGACTACGCGCTTGCCTGCGAAATTGCGGGACTTCAGCGCCTCATCAAGGGATATGGCGACACGCATGAGCGCGGACTAGCTTCTTACGAAGCGATCATCGGCGTCCTTGACGCGGTGAAGGCCTCGGCGGCGCCAGCGCAAAACCTCGCGCGGCTGCGTGACAGCGCGCTCAAAGACGAGGAAGGCGTCGCGCTTGCCGCGGAGCTGTCGAAATACGGCGTTGGCCGCGCGGTTGCGGCGTAGGGGCGGGCAGATGACGGGACGCAGAAAATCTCAGTCGAAAGTGGGCCCTGCCGAAGAAGCCTTCGCGCTCGAAGAATATGTGCTCTATCATCTCGTCCGCACGTCTGCGACCTATACGGAAGAGATGGCGAAATCGCTGAAGCGCTATCGTCTCGACACGATGAAATGGCGCGTTTTGATGCTGCTCAACGACAAGAGCCCAAGCTCGGTCGGCGAGCTTGCGCGCCGCTCCGTCACGAAAATGCCGACGCTGACGCGCGTTCTCAATCGGATGGAAGCTGAAGGCCTCATCATCCGGCAGGCGCAAGAGCTCGACAAACGCGTCGTCCAGGTGACGATGACGCCCAAAGCCGCCGCCGTGTTGAGGGCGGTGCAGTCTATCGGTCAGAAAATATTCGAACGGGCGTTTGAAGACGTCAGCGAGGACGAGATCGCCGCATTGACCGACGTGTTGCGGCGCGTCCGCGCCAATCTCGGCCGTTCGCCCTATGAGCCGCCCGCCGAAGCGGCTGGGGCGCCGAAGCGCCGTGACCTTGGTGCGCGCGAATTGAAGGCGCGCGCATCATGACGGCGAGCTCGACGGTTTATGATCTTTTTCTCGATACGGCGCGAACGCATGGCGATCGGCTGTTTCTTCATGCGCCGCGCGAAGTCGCAGCCATCTATGATTTGCAGCGGACCGATTATTCTTATGATCAGGCGCTGACGGCGGTCGGCGCGCTGGCTCGCCACTACGCTGCGTGCGGCGCTGTCGACGGGCGGCGCATCGGACTTGCGCTTGAGAATAGACCGGAATTTTTCCTGCATTTCCTTGCGTTGAATTCACTCGGCGCAAGCGTTCTACCGCTCAATTGCGCAATGCAGGCGGACGAGCTTCTCTACCAGATATCGCACAGCGAATGTGCGCTCATTGTCGTGACCGCGTCCCACCGCAAGCAGTTTGAGCGGATCGCCGCAGACGCGCCGCAACGCCCTTCGGTCATCGGGCCGGACGAAATTTCCGCGGCGCCGGCGCTTGCGGACAAGTCGGCGACGCAGGACGGCGACGCCTCGCGGCGCGAAGCGGCTGTCCTCTATACGTCGGGTACGACCGGAAAGCCGAAAGGCTGCATCCTTTCGAACGAGTATTTTCGAGCCATCGGCGATCTCTATACGGGTCTTGGCGGACGCATCCTGTTCGAGAAAGGCGCCGAGCGAATCATCACCCCATTGCCGGTCACGCATATGAACGCGCTCGCCTGTTCGTTCATGGCGGCGATTCAGTCAGGCGGATGCCTCATCCAGCTCGATCGCTTCCATCCAAGGAGCTGGTGGTCGACCGTGCGCGAAAGCCGCGCGACGATCATGCATTATCTCGGCGTCATGCCGGCGATGCTGCTGAAAGCGCCGCAAGCGCCTGAGGATGATTTCAGCGCACAGATCAAATTCGCCTTCGGCGCCGGCTGCGATCCGCGACACCATGCAAATTTTGAAAAGCGTTTCGGCGTCAGGTTGATTGAAGCCTGGGCGATGACAGAAACCGGCGCCGGCGCATGGATCACGGCCTCGCACGAGCCGCGCCATGTCGGAACCCGCTGTTTCGGACGCGCGCCGACAGGGCTTGAGTGCCGTCTTGTCGATGAAGAGGGCCGCGACGTTCCGCATGGCGCGCCCGGCGAATTGCTGGTGCGCCGCAGCGGGCCCGATCCGCGCCGCTTTTTCTTCAGCGGCTATTTCAGGGACGAGGCTGCGACTGAGGACGCGTGGAAGGGCGGCTGGTTCCACACCGGCGACGCCGTGCGCATCGATGATGACGGCTATTTCTATTTTGTCGATCGCCTGAAAAACGTCATACGGCGCAGCGGCGAAAATATCGCGGCGATTGACGTCGAAAGCGTGCTGATGCGCCATGACGGGGTCGCAGCCTGTGTCGTCGTTCCTGTTCCTGACGAAATCCGCGGCGATGAAGTAATGGCGCTTGTCATTCCAGCGGCAGGGCGAAAGAATGAGGCCGGCGCGCGGGCGATTTTTGACTTCGCAATGGATAACCTCGTCTACTTCAAGGCGCCCGGTTACATCGCATTCGTTGATGCGATACCGATGACGGCATCTGAAAAGGTGAAGCGCGGCGACGCCAAGGCGATCGGGCGCAAGCATCTTGAAAGCGGCGCCTGCTTTGACTTCAACGCGTTCAAGAAGCCGAGGAAGGGTTAACCGGTCGATGACGGCGCACGGACCACGGTCAAGACTTGGCTATGACGGCGTCGTCGCCGCAGCGCCCGTGACCGTCCCTTACGAACGCTATTCGACGCGCCCGGCTCATTGGTGGTTTGGCCGTGCGCTAAAGGCGCTGTGTGAGAAAACGCGGCTAAGTCCGGCCGATATCGACGGTTTTAGCGCGTCCTCCTTTTCGCTGTTTCCGGACACGGGCGTAGGGTTAACGCAGCATTTTGGAATTAGTCCGCGCTGGCTCGACAACATTCCGATGGGCGGCGCTTCGGCGGTTGTCGCGCTTCGCCGC
>JBGSLM010000100.1:0-10324 GCA_041740755.1 Parvularculaceae bacterium
CCCTCGGCCAGCAACACTTCCGCCTCGCGCAACTTCAATATGATTTCTTCCGGCGAATATCGCTTCCCAGACATCGCAAACCTCCTTTGATGCAGCCTTTTTACTAGCTCTACCCGGCTGCGTTCAAAGGGGTCGGGTCACCAGCCATTTCTTTTCCGCACCCCAATAAACATCTTTTTCCGGTTCCCAGATGTCTTCGCGGCCGAAGGCGAATCCGTAGGTTTTGAGGCCCATCGACTCGTAAGCGACGGTGCCAGCCAGAATGATAAGATCCGCCCAGCTCAAGCTGTTGCCGTATTTCTTTTTGATCGGCCACAGCAGCCGCCGCGCCTTGTCGAGGCTGACATTGTCCGGCCACGAATTAAGCGGAGCAAAGCGCTGGTTTCCACGACCGCCGCCGCCGCGACCGTCGGCGATGCGATAGGTGCCGGCGGAATGCCAAGCCATGCGGATCATCAAGCCGCCGTAATGGCCCCAGTCGGCGGGCCACCAGTCCTGGCTGTCCGTCATCAGCGCACGAAGATCTTTTTTCAGCGCGGCGACGTCGAGCGCTTGCACCGCGCTTCGATAATCAAAGCCCGGATCCATTGGGTTGGTTTTGGCGTCATGCTGGTGAAGGATGTCGAGATTGAGCGCATTCGGCCACCATTCCGATGACGCGCTTCCCGTCGTGTTCGCGCCGTGCATAACCGGGCATTTGCTTGGTGCAGTCATTAGGATTCGGCTCCTTTTGTTGGCGAGCGCCTTGAGCTTTTGCTCGATACCACGCTGACAATAATCGACGAAACAGATTATATTGAATTGCTACATCGATAAAAACGATGGCACTCACGGTCTGCGCCGCATATCAATCACCAGTAGAACGCCGACTTTTGGAGCGTTGCAAGGGTAATTGAGGAGTAAGATTCCTTGTCCGACGAAAAATGATCGCGGCGTCAAAAAAGCGCCCTAGAGACGACATCATGCAGTGCTTTTTCTCGTTATTCTGACGAGTTATGTTTTGCGAAATCCGCGCGGATGGGTCGTGATGTCCAACAAGAAAAAAGGTCAACTCACCATGACTGGGCGCTGGGCGAAGCACCTTCGCAAGGCGTTCAAGCGCGCCTTCTGGAAAGGCGAGCGCCAGGCCGGCAAGGCGCTCGCCAAGAAGGATGTGACATCAACCTAAAACGGCGCGGCGCGGGCGATCAGGGCGCCGGCGTCGAACATCGCATCCGTCGCGCCATAGCCGTAGCTTCGCGTTTCGGGATCGAGCCGCGCATTGCAGAAGGCGTCGAAGACGTAATCCGGCGCGACGCCGTAAAGCGCTGCGCCCTGCATGGCGAGACCCATATCTTCTGCAAAAGCGCGGGCTGAGCTTTCATTCAGCGCGCCAGGCTCCAGCCATTCGGTGAGCCGCTTGGCGTGACGATCATAATGACCGTTCGATCCTAGCGCTTTCATAACGTCGGCGACGACGGCCTCAAGACTGTCAGGTTCGCGGCCGACCGCACGCAGGACATCGAGCGCGATGACGTTGCCGCTGCCTTCCCAGATCGCGTTCAATGGCGAGGACCGGAAATAGCGCGCCATGACGCCTTCCTCGATGAAACCGGCGCCGCCGTGACATTCGAGCGCTTCATAAACAAAACCGGGTTGGCGTTTGCAATTCCAGTATTTCGCGATGGGCGTCGCAAGGCGCATGTACGCCGCCTCTTCGTCATCGTCGGCGGCGCGGTCAAAACTGCGTGCGACGCGGAAGGCGAGCGCCGTTGCAGCTTCGCTGTCGATTGCAAGATCGGCGAGAACGCGCGCCATCGCCGGTTGGTCGATCAGTTTCTTTTGAAAGGCGCTTCTGTGTTCCGTATGCCAGAGCGCCTGCGCGAGGGCGGCGCGCATTCCGCCCGCTGACCCGACGATGCAATCGAGCCTTGTGTGGTGCACCATGTCGATGATCGTTCGAACGCCGCGCCCCGCCTCGCCGATGATTTCCGCATAAGCGCCGTGATACTCAATTTCGGATGACGCATTCGAGCGGTCGCCGAGTTTATCCTTCAACCGCATCACATGGATCGAGTTGCGTTCGCCATTCGGCTTCCAGCGCGGCACAAGGAAGCATGAGAGCCCTTCGTCGACATAGGCAAGCGTCAGAAATGCGTCGCACATCGGCGCTGAACAGAACCATTTGTGGCCGTAAAGCAGAAAGTGATCGCCGCTACGTTCTGCGCGCGTCGTATTGGCGCGCACGTCCGAGCCGCCCTGCTTCTCGGTCATCGCCATGCCGATGGTGACGCCCTTCTTTTCTGCAGCGGGGATGAAGCGCGGATCGTATTTTGCGGCGGTTGCCCGCGGGACCCATTCTTCCGCGATGCGCTGTTCGTGCATGAGCGCCGGTATCGCGGCATAGGTCATCGACATCGGACAGCAGACGCCGCCTTCCGCCTGTCCCATCAGGAATAGCAATGCGGAATGGAGTACGTGGCCCGCGTGTTCCGCTGTCCAGGCGCCGGCGGATACCCCGTTGCTGAGGCCCAATTCCATCAGCGAATGGTAGGCTGGATGAAATTCGACTTCATCGAGCCTGTGACCATAGCGGTCGAAGCTTTTGAGTTGAGGCGTGTTTTTGTTCGCAAGCTGCGCCCACTCCGCAACTTCCGCCGAGCCGCAACGCCCGCCAAAGGCCGATAATCTCTCTTCGTGCGTTTCGACGCCCGCCGCCTCGACGGCGCCGATCAGGGCTGCGTCATTGTCGAACAGGTTGATGTTCTCAAAGGGCGGCGGCTGATTGGTCACGTCATGCGTCTGAAGGTTCGAGCGGGGGCGGTAATGAGCCATCGTCTGCTCCTTCGGGCGCGGCGCCCAACCGGTTGATTTTCTTGCTCTTTAGTAAAGGCGAGCCGGAGTGAGCGGGCATTCTATCCCTGTTTCGCGGGCAGGCGTAGCTTCTTCGGCGCCAGGAGGGATTTATGGCTGACGCAAATTTGGTCGACTTCGTGAAGGCGGCGCTAGAGCGCGGTCAGGCGCGCACAAGCATCAAGGACGTCCTGAAGAAAGCCGGATGGCCGGACGATCAGGTCGATAGCGCGATTGCAGCGTTCGCCGATGTCGACTTTCCTGTGCCGGTTCCAAGGCCGCGCAGCTATGGTTCTGCGCGTGAAGCGTTTCTCTACATCGTCTATTTCTCGCTGCTTGGGATGATTGCGGGAAATACGGGCGGCCTCGCGTTTGCATTCATCGATCGTCTCTTTGCGGACTCTCTGACGACCGCCGGCAATTACAATTCCTTCGCGACGACAGGAATGCGCTGGTCGGTCGCCGCGCTCCTTGTCGGATTTCCGATATTTCTATTCCTCGGCTGGCGGCTGGCCGCCAAGAAGCGAAAGGACCCGGAACGCCGCCGCAGCCGTGTTCATGCCTGGCTCACCTACGTCACGCTCATATTCGCGGCTGGCGCATTGATCGGCGATCTCGTCGCTATCGTTTTCCAGTTTTTGAACGGCGAACTTGGGACGCGCTTTGCGGCGAAGGCCGGCGTTGTCGGCGTCATCTCCGCTGCGATCCTCTGGAACTATTCGCGCGATGTCGAGCGGCATTCCTCGCGCGTCGATTTGGCCGGACGCGCGCTCGCGCTCGCCGCAATCCTCGTGGTCGGGGCGCTTGTCGCCTGGGCGTTCACGATTGTGCGCAGCCCCTATTCGGCGCGCCTGCAGCTCGCCGACGAACAGCGTCTTACCGGACTGATCGAGACGACGCGGCTGATCGATTGTCATTACACCTATGCCAGGTCACTGCCCGAAAGCCTCGAAAAAATGGGGCCATATCTTAGTGAACGCGCTCAGCGCCTTCCGGCGGCGGACGGTTGCGCCTATGTGACGCCGACTGATCCGCTGACCGGCGCCAATTACGCCTATCGCGTCATCGACAGAGATTCCTACGAGATTTGCGCCGCATTCGATGTCGGCTGGCCGGACGCTGAAGGCGATGCGCGCGAATGGAAGCCGGGCGGATATTTCTATTACCCGACCGGACTTGAACGCCGCACGCTGTTGAAGCCTTCGACGCCGGGTGAGGCGTGCTTTGCAATCGACGCGGTAAAATTCGAAACAATCGCACCGGCCGAAGAAGAGACTGCGGGCGACGGCGCGGGCGCAATCGAAGAATAGGCGTTGATGCCGGCGCTCTTTGAACTAGATGAGATCTCAAAGCTCCCGCTCTTTGCGCAGGCGTTCATCGCGTCTCGAATGGCGCGCCGCGCCGCGCTCCATCTGCCGGGCGACTTTCCGGCGGCGGACCGCAAGACGATGCTCGATATTTGCGACGTGCTCGACCGCGCCGTTGCTAGCGGCGCGTCGTCGCTCGACAAGTTGAGGCCGCATTTCGACAAAATTTATGAATTGCGCGGCGGACCCGCCGGCGAAGCGGCTGAAGCGGTTTACTGGGCGCTCGATGCGGCAAGCGCTGCGGATGCGGCCAATGATTTTCCAGTCGATACGACGTGCATTCGCGACACGCAGAACGCCTTGGCGGCGGCGTCGCGATCGCACGGGCTTTCGCCGCTACAGGTGCGCGTTTTTGCGGCTGCGGACCTCGATACGCTGCGTTTTGTATGCGCAGAAACAAAAATTGGGTTCTATGATCCGCTTGGATCTTACGTGATGGAACGCGTTGCGCCGGTCTATCCGCCGGACATGCGCTGATCGGAGGGACAATGAGATTGTCAGCCTGCGCCTTATCGGCGCTTATCGCTTTATCCTGCGCCAAGGCGCCCCCGCCGCAATCAGCAGACGTCATCCTGCTTAACGGCGACGTGTGGACCGGGGTCGAAAGCGCTTCGCGCGCGTCGGCTGTCGCAATTTCCGGCGACAAGATCCTGTATGTCGGCGACCGCAAGGGCGCTCATGAGTTCCACGGCGAGACGACGGAAATCATCGACCTTGAGGGAAAGTTCGTCGCGCCAGGCTTTATCGACGCCCACACGCACTTCCTTAGCGGCGGCCGGCTTCTCGCGGGCGTGCAGCTATCCGGCGCGAAGACGCGTGAGGAATTCGTCAAGCGAGTTGGCGACTATGCCGCCGCGCACCCGGACGCGTGGATATTGGATGGAAATTGGGACCACGAGGCCTGGGGCGGACAATTGCCGACGCGCGAGTGGATCGACGCGGTCACCGGATCGACGCCGGTTTTTGTCGGACGGACCGACGGGCATATGGCGCTCGCCAATTCCGAAGCGCTTCGACGCGCAGGGATCGACGAGACGACGCCGACGCCGACAGGCGGCGAGATTGTTCGCGGCGCTGACGGCAGTCCGACCGGCGTTTTGAAAGACGAGGCGATGCAGCTGGTCGAAAGGGTTATTCCTGCGCAGTCTGAAGCGCAGGTGATGGCCGCTTTTGAACGCGCTCAGGAATATGCGCTCGCCAATGGCGTCACCCAGATTCACGACATGGCGATGTCGACGGCGCCGGGCTTGACGCTCATCGAAGCGTATCGAAAGGCGCGTTCATCCGGTTTGATGAAAATACGCGTCTCGGTCTTCTCGCCGCTCACAAGCTGGAACGAGGTTGCAGCATACATCGCCGCGAACGGCGAGGGCGACGACACCTTGCGATGGAACAGCGTGAAAGGATTTGTCGATGGCGCGCTTGGTTCAACGACGGCCTGGTTTTATGAGCCGTTTACGGACCATCCGGAAACCAGCGGATTCGCGCTCGGCGATACTGAAAAGCTTAAAGCGGACATTCGCGCTGCAGACGCCGCAGGACTGCGCGTTGCGGTTCACGCAATTGGAGATCGCGCGAATGACTGGCTGCTTGGCGTCTATGAAGAGATCGGCGGCGGCGATGTGCGCGAAAAGCGCTTCCGCGTAGAACACGCGCAACACTTGACGCGAGAGGCGATTGACGACTTCGCGCGCCTTGGCGTTATCGCTTCCATGCAGCCCTATCACGCGGTTGATGACGGCCGCTGGGCTGAAAAGCGCATCGGGCCCGAGCGCATCAAGACGACCTATGCCTTCCGATCGCTTCTTGATGCAGGCGCCATACTGTCATTTGGATCGGATTGGACGGTTGCGCCGATGAACGTGGTGCAGGGATTCGACGCCGCAATGTTTCGCAGGACGCTCGACGGCGCGAACCCGGACGGCTGGGTTCCTGCTGAAAAAATCACCGCCGAAGAAGCGCTCGAAGCGTACACCGTCACCAACGCCTATGCGGGATTTCAGGAAGACAAGCTCGGCACTTTAGAAGCCGGCAAACTTGCCGATATTGTGGTGCTGTCTGCGGATCCGACGACGGCGGACGAAACGACGATTGGCGATATAAAAGTTGTTCGAACGATTGTCGGCGGCAAGACGGTCTTTTCGCTCGGCGACTAGCTTCAGCGAAGCGCCAATCTAAGGAGCGCAGACAACTCGTCAATCGCCGGCGCGATGTCTCCGAAAGGCGCCTTGATTGTCGTCATGCCCATCGCCTGCGCCGGTTTCAGATTGACGCCGAGATCGTCGATGAAAATGCACGCCTGGGCCGGAAGGTTCAGAGCTTCCAGCATCATTTCATAGATGCGCGGCTCAGGCTTTCTAACGCCCGCTTTCGACGATTCGATGATGTGGTCGAAATCGTTGAAGATCGCTTGGAGGCTGGCGCGCCGTTCAGCCCTTCGCGGCGATCCGTCTGATTCAATCGATGGAAAATTGTTGGTGATGCAGCCTGTCTTGAAGCCAGAGCGCTTGATAATGCCAAGTGCTGCAATCATTTCCGGCTTTAATGCGACATCGAGCAGATGCGCAAACTCGGCGCCCCGGATTTCATGACCTGCGGCGCGCGTTTCTTCGGCAAAGAGCGTGTCGAATTCGGTCATGCCGATCTCGCCGCGCTCGAACCGCGCGAACGCGCCGTCATGAAGGCGCGATTTGATCACGCCTCCAATGAATCGATCGGGGAGGCCGTGCGTCTTTTCATAGACAGCGAAATTTTCAACCGGCGAACTCGTGAACACGCCGCCGAAGTCGAAAATGACGGCTTCGAAACGGCGGCTTGTCATGCGCCGCGGGGTTTCATGCCGAAGCGTTTGGCGACCGCTTTATCGACCATGCGCTTGGGCAGCAGATTGGGGATCGTCCACATTGCGAACTTGTTGCGCAGGATCGGATAGCGAGTCTTCGGTTTCGCGGCGTTCAGGATGTTGAGCACAAGTGCGCCGACTTCTTCAGCCTCAAGGCCCGCATCGCCGAATGCCTGCATCATGCCCTTCATTTTGACAAGGTCGCTGTAATATTCGGTGTTCTTGTAGCGATCGACGTCCAATTCATCCGCCTTCGACCAGATTGGCGTCCTGATAGCGCCGGGCCCGACAATGACGACATCGATCCCGTGCGCGAACAATTCGCGCCGAAGGCTCTCTGACATTGCTTCAAGCGCATGCTTTGACATTGCATAGGGCGACATGAAGGGCGAGGCGAACCTGCCGGCGACAGAGCTCATATTGACGATGCGCCCCGGCGCGCCCTGGCGCGAGTGATCAGCGCCGAGCATCGGCAAGAACGCCTGCGTGACGCGGATCGGGCCGTAGACGTTGATGTCCATCTGTCTCTTCAGATCGTCGATATCCAGATAACCGACCGGCCCTGCGACAGCGACGCCCGCGTTGTTGATGAGCGCGTCAAGCGTCTTGCCGCCGAGCGCCGCTTCGACTTTTGTCGCTTCGCGCCTTATGGCGGCGTCGTCCGTTACGTCGAACAAAAGCGGCGTGAAATTTGCGCCGAGCGCGGCCGATGCGTCCGCTGCATCCTTTTCCTTGCGGACGCTTCCAAACACGCGCCAGCCGGCGTCGATCAAAGCCTTTGCGATCGCGCGCCCGATGCCGGTCGAAACGCCGGTGACGACGGCTGTTTTCTGGGTTTGGCTCATTGTCTCTTCCCTATGTTTTGACCCAATGAAGCGCATCCTCTTTCATGAAGTCGCTTGTCGGCGCGAATGCGCCGGGGTTATCGAAGACGCCGATCAGAAAATGCCGCTCGCCCGGCCATTTGTCGCTTTCATAGGAGAGCGGCGTTCCGCATGATTTGCAAAAGCCGCGTTTGACCCCCGGCGAGCTTGCGTAGAAGGCGGGCGACTCGCTGGTCCATTGGACAGCGTCGGCGCTAAATCCGATCCAGGTTGAGAACGCCGCGCCTGTCGTCCGGCGGCAGCTGTCGCAATGGCAGCGTGAGATGAATTTCGGCGCTCCGCTCGCGCAAAAACGCACTTTGCGGCAATGACACCCGCCTTCATGCGGAGTCACAGGCCCATCGCCTTCGCCTGTTCGGCGCTTTTCTTCATCATCGCGATAAAGGCCGGACGCGCGACGACGCGCTCGACATAATCCTTGATGCGGCCCTCCTTTGGAATTGCGCCGAACATCGTTGCAAAATTGAGCGTCGAGCCCATGACGACATCGGCGGCGGAGAATTTGTCTCCGAGAAGCCAGGGTCCGTTCGAAAGCGCCTGATCGATCGACGCCATGACGCGCTCATAATCGCCGTGACCGGCGGCGGTTGCGTTCTCTCGCGTCACCTTGCCGAGGCGGTCGAGCATCATCGGCTCGATGCAGGACGGCGCAAAAAACATCCAGCGGAAATAGACGCCGCGCTTTGGATCGTCGGTCGCCGGCGCAAGGCCCTTCGATGGGAAAGCGTCCGCAAGATAAGCGCAGATTGCAGCAGCCTCCGTCACGATCGCGCCCCTGTGCTGCAGCGCCGGAAGCTTCCCCATCGGATTGATCTTCAGGAATTGCGGCGTTCTGCCTTCCCCTTTTCGCAAATTGATCAGCCTTATCTCGCAAACTTCTCCGAGTTCCTCGTTCATCCACAGCGTCGTGCCGCCGCGCGTCTGCGGCATGTGATAGAGGATCGGCTTCTCGGTCATCGGGCGGGCTCCCTTTGCGCTATTTGATGTCGCCGCGTGTTGCTTCGTACAAACTTATCGCGGACGCGTTCGAAACGTTGAGACTTTCCATCACAGGATCGATAGGAATTCTGAACAGCCCGTCGCAGGTCTCGCCGACGAGTTGCCTTAGTCCTGCGCCCTCGGCGCCGAGCACGATGGCGATCGGGCGATCTTTCGGCAATTCGGTAATCGGCGCTGCGCCCTCGCTTGCGAGCCCCGCGCAATAATAGCCGAGGTCTTTGAGCGCTTCGAGCGCGCGCGAAATATTGACCGCTTTGACAACCGGCAAAGTCTCGACCGCGCCCGCAGCGGCCTTTGCGAGGGCGCCCGACAAAGGCGGGGTCCTTCGATCCTGAACGATCGCCGCGCGCGCGCCGAAGGCGGCGGCGGTTCTGAAAATCGCGCCGATATTTTGCGGGTCTGTGATCTGGTCGAGAACGACGACGGGACGCCGCCCGCCTTCCGGATCGCAGACTTCCTTCAATCTCGCGCGTTCAAGATCATGCGCCTCGATCGCAATCCCCTGGTGCACGGCGCCGGACGGCAAAAGATGATCGATCGCGTCAGGGCGCGCATCTTCGAAGATCGAGAGCTTTTCCGGGGCGACGCCGATTTCCTTCAGCCAATCGGCGGCGTTCTTGGTTGCAAAGCCGCGCTTTATCCGCCGCTCAGGATTGGCGAGCGCGGCGGCGACCGCGTGGCGGCCATAGAGCCAGAGGATCGAGGGGTCGTCCTTCGGCCCTTGGCGCTCGCGCCGTTCCGGCGGCTTGCCGCGATACTTGTCTTTGTGCTTCTGGAAAGGCTTCATCCGGTCCCTATACCGGTAAATGAGGCCAAGCGGAACAAAGGCTTACACGGGCGATTTCGACGGTTGCGCGCCCCCTCCGGCGCGGCTATAGACCCGCGTTCTCCCGCGCCGGCGCAATCCGGCGCATCGTCTTCGACAGGCGCCGCACAGCGTCGTTCGCGGGCCCCGTGGAGGGGTGGGAGAGTGGCTAAATCCAGCAGACTGTAAATCTGCCCGCTTCGGCGTACGGTGGTTCGAATCCACCCCCCTCCACCATTTTTTCTGACTTTGATCTTCGGTAAGGCCTTAGTGTAGGGTGTCGCATGTTTGGAAAAGTACAGATCATTTATAGTTATATCTTCCTGATGCTTTATTTTGCGGCCATGTTCATTGGAGGCGACCATTTTTTTCTTGGCCTCGCTGCCGAAGTGATTATTACTGCTGTTGCGTATTATGTTGGGCGACGGCTTGGTCTCGGAGTATTCTTATTTTTGTACACCCCATTAAGTATGCTGCTATCATATCTAATCATTTCTGCGTTCATTTGACATGGACCTGTCCAGCCCCATTGTTATGGGCCAATTTCTTGTAGAGTTTCCGGGACTGGCGGGGGTATTAATCGAGCACGGTCAGC
>JBGSLM010000101.1:0-9924 GCA_041740755.1 Parvularculaceae bacterium
TGCGCGTTCGCTCCCCGAGCTGCGCCGTGCGGTGACATCGCCTGGCGGCACGACTGAAGCGGCGCTTAAGATTCTTGACGGCGATGATAAGGCGATGCGCCGCCTTCTCGCGCGCGCGGTCGAAGCCGCACGAAAGCGGGCGTCGGAACTGACAAGCTAGAAAATTTCAGCCCGGCAATTTGATGACGGCGCGAAGGCCGCCCATCGGCGAGTCGGACAGCGTGATGTCGCCGCCGTGGCTGCGCGCAACTTCACGCACGACGGAAAGCCCGAGACCCACCCCTTCATGCCGGCTGCGCGCCTCGTCGAGGCGGTAAAACGGCTTGAAAACGTCGCGGCGCTTTTCTTCCGGAATTCCGGGGCCGTCATCGTCGATCGTGATTTCGAAATAGGGCCCGCGCCGGCCGGCGCTTATCGCGACCTTGTCTGCGTATTTTAGTCCGTTGCCGGCAAGATTGGAAATCGCACGCTTCAAAGGCGCCCGGCGACCTTCGAAACGCAGAACCGGCATGTCGCCGACGGAAAGACGGTCCTGCGCGCCGACTTCCTCTGCAATTTCCCTGACGAGATCCGCGATATCAAACTGTTCAGGCTCGCCGGTGGATGAAATGTCCGATGCGAATTCGAGATAGGATTCGATCATCTTTTCCATCTCGGCTACGTCGCGTTTCAATTCCTCGGCGTCCGCAGTGTCGGGCAGCATCGCAAGCGCGAGTTTCATGCGCGTCAGCGGCGTCCTCAAATCGTGGCTGACGCCCGCGAGCATCGTCGTCCGCTGGTCAAGGTGCCGTTTGATGCGTTCGCGCATGGCGATGAAGGCGCGCCCCGCGCGTCGCACTTCGGTTGCGCCGGACGGGCGAAATCCCGGCATGTCGCGCCCGCGTCCGAAAGCTTCTGCGGCGCCGGCGAGCCGCAGGATCGATCGCACCTGATTGCGCAGGAAGACGATCGCGATCGAGCCGAGAAGCAGCGACGTGCCGATCAGCCACAAAACGAAGACGGGCCCCGTCGTTGCAAAAACCCGGTCGCGAAAGGGAAGGAATACAAGCGCGCCCTTATCGGTCTGCACGCGAATTTCAACGTAAAACGGCCAGCTCTTGGTATCGAACCAGAACGGCCTGTCGAGGTCTTCGCCGAGTTGCCGGTCAAGCGTCTTGTTGTAGAGATTGAACGGCGAGAGCTTGTTGCGCTCGGGGATTGCGGCGCCCGCTTCAAAGCGCGTCGAGATATCGAGGTCTTCGAACGCGATGCGATGAACCTGCAACCGTTCCTCGTCGGTTTGCGCCGCTTCATAGAGCCGCGTCAGCAGCGAGATCTGGCCTGCGATATTCGCCGACTGGCTTGCTGTGACAGTGTCCCAATGCCGGTCGAAAAAGACATAGGTGATCACCGACTGCATCACGAAGATCGGCAAGATGACGATCAACGCGACGCGGCCGTAAAGGCTCTTCGGCATGAACCGCTTTATCATCAGTCAGGTATCAGCATGTAGCCGACGCCGCGCGCCGTTTGCAGATAGATAGGGGTTCGCGGATCGTCTTCGATTTTCTTGCGGATGCGGGTGATCTGCACGTCGATCGAGCGCTCCATCGGCGTCGACGTCTGTTCGGCGAGCGCCAGCCGGGAGATGGCTTCGCCGGGCTTTGCCGCAAGGACGCGCAGCAGCGCAAGTTCGCCTGCGGTCAGCTTGATCAATTCGCCGCCGCGCCTTAGCTCGCCGCGTCCCGGCTCGAACGTCGTTTCGCCGAATGTGAGCATCTGACGGTCGCGCGCGATCGGGCGCGACCGGCGGAGCAGGGCGCCGATGCGAAGCAAAAGCTCGCGCGGTTCGAACGGCTTCGACAGATAATCGTCGGCGCCGCGTTCGAGCCCTTCGATCCGGTCTTCGGGAAGCCCGCGCGCGGTCAAGAGAAGGATCGGCACATTCGACGCAGCGCGGATTTTTTCAGTCAGGTCAAAGCCCGACATACCCGGCATCATGACGTCAAGAATCAAAAGGTCGAATTCGACGCCGCCCATCAGCTCGCGCGCTTCCTTCGCGTCCTTCGCGGTCGAAACGCGAAGGCCGTTCTCCGACAGATAGCGCTTTAGAAGCGCCCTGATCCGGTCGTCGTCGTCGACGACGAGAATATGCGGCGCGTGTTCTTCGATTGGCTTCGACATGGCGTTCGACTTTGAAATCAGCTGGGGCGGCTGCGCAAGAGGCTGACAGCGCGGCTTGCATAGCCGGCGCCGGTGACAACGGTCAGGATCGCCGCAAGCCAGAAGAGAGCGGCGGCGATGGGGGCGATCTTCTCGCCCGCGAGCCCGCCCGGCGCCGAGGCGATCAGGAGGCCGACTGCGAGGAGCTGGACCGATGTCTTGATCTTGGCGAGGCCCGTGACCTTGAGCGTCTCCCCGTATTTGCCGAGCGCCTCGCGAAGGCCGCCGACCAGAATTTCGCGGAGCAAGATTGCAAGCGCGGCGATAACCGAAAAATCGCGAATGACGCCGTTGCGGACGAGAAGGATCAGCGCGGCGGCGATCAGCAATTTGTCCGCAAGCGGATCAAGCGCCGCGCCGAGCGCAGAAGTCTCGCCGCGTGAGCGCGCCAGTCTGCCGTCGAGGAAATCGGTCGCCGCCGCAATCGCAAAGATCGCGAAGGCGGCTTTTAACGCCCAGGCGCTGTCGATGAAAAACATCGCGGCGAACGGCGCAATCAGGACCATTCGCAATACCGTCAGCATATTGGCCATGCAGGCGTCTTAGCCCCTCAAAAACTGCTCGACTGGAACCCGTAAATTCTTGCTGCGCCGTCAAATGGCCGTTGGCTTTTCCCGGCGCAACCCTCTAAGGATGAAAGGAAGGAGCATGTTAGGCGAGTCGGAACAGAAAATCCTGTCTCGCCGAATGTCGTGCTGCACCCTGCGGACCGCGTTCGCTCCATGAAATTGCTGGCCTTGCCTTGTGAAATCCAGCCTGCCTCGCCGTCCGGCTCAAAGAGCCGGTTTCTTCGGCGGGTGGGGAAAAGCGACTCTCGATCGGCGCGGCGCCGCCGCCCCGAAGCATCGCGATAAAGGCTGCCGACATGATCAAATTTCGCCCGAAGACGGTCAAAACCGTGAAGACCGACATGCCCAAGAACGACAAGGCGCCCGCAACTGCGACCCCGGCCGCGTCCGCGCCGAAGGTCGAAGACGCGAAGGCCAAGACCAAATAAATAGAACGGAAGGGCGATCCTTCCGAATTTAAGATGGAGTCCTCAATGTCCAAAGAAAAGAACCGCGGCAATCGCGAGACCAAAAAGCCGAAGAAAGCCAAGGATAAATCCGTGGCGTCATCGAAGCATCCGCAGCAATCGGCGGTGAGCGCCACCTTTGGCCGAAAGCCGGCAATGCCGCAGAAGGCGAAATAACCGGCGAGCGGCCTGCGAATGAGCGGGTCTCGGCCGGCTTTGACATCGCCGGGCGGCATGATCCATTTTCCAGCTGGAAACAGCAGGGGAATGAGAATGCCGAGTTTGTTGAAGCCGTCGCAAAGCCTTGCAGCGCTGCGCGTCGCTATATGCGCGCTTGTTTTCATCCATGGCGCCTGGCGCGCGACGCAAGGCGGCGTTGCGCCGTTTGGCGGCTGGCTGGTGTCGCAGGGAATTCCCTTTGGCGAACTGGTCGCTCTTGGAATTACCGTATTCGAACTGATCGCGGCGCCGCTGCTCGCATTCGGCGTGTTGCGGCCGATCCTCGCGACAGGTTTTGCCGCGATCTATGCGACCGGCATGATCATGGTTCATCTGCCGTTCGGATGGTTCGTCGTCGGCGCCGGCCGTAACGGCATGGAATACAGCGCGCTTCTAATTGTCTGTTTCCTTCTCGTCGGCTGGACGCGCCGGCAAGACTAGGGAGGCCGCCTTTCGACGGCCTCCCATCTTCTTCGCTTGCAGCAAGCCTATTCGATCTTGAGCGCCGACTTCAGCTGAACCGCTTGCGACAGATTGTAGAAATTCGGCGACGTCGCTTTGACGAGGCGATGAATTTCCTCAAACGTCTCCTTTGAGGCGTCGCCCTTTATGCGCACCGTGTAGGCGAGGCTTTCATAGCCCGGTGCGATTTCTTCGCTGATGCCGAGGAATCCGCGAAGATCGATATCGCCTTCGACATCGATTTCAAGGCTTTCGAGCTTGACGCCCTTCAGCGAGCAGAGCGCGACGTAACCGACCATCATGCAGGAGTTGAGGGCCGCGAGCAGGTATTCCTGCGGGTTCGCGAACTTGTTCGTGCCGCCGAGTTCCAGCGGCTCGTCGACGTCGATCGCGAATTGACGGCGGATTTTCTCGCCGCCGATTTCAAATCCCTCAACCGTCGAGCGATTGTGCGTGCCGCCCTGCCATTTGCTGGAAACTTTCCAGCGTGTCACGCCTTTCGCCGGATTGGCGCTGACGGCGCCTGCGAGCGCTTCGACATCGCGTACATTGATGCCGTTGATGACGTCTGTCTTGGTATCGAACATGGGTTTTCCTTTCGTTGTGTTGGTTTGGTGGTTTGGTTTTTGATTAGCCGCTCAACAAAACGCCGGAGCGACATCGGCGATCTCTTTTGCGCCCTCGCGCGACACCCGGGCGAGCGACGCTTTGGTTTGGGGATGCGTCAGGCCAGACCCGATAAAGGTCCAGCGCAAAGCCTGATGCTGGGTGCGCAAGATCTCAGCGCGTTCAGCTTCGTTGAATATGCGTCCTGAAGCGCTCCCAAGCGCATCGAGGTCGAACTTCGCCTGCTCGGCGAGACCGCCGTCGAGGAAGGCGCCAAGCTCAAGATACTCGCGAACAGCGGAAAGGCGCTGATCGGCGTCAAGCTCGGCGGCGATCTGATCGGTCAGCAGCGAGTCGAGTTGCGCATGCTGCATCTCTTCCATCCAGTGATGCTTCAAAAGGCTCCTGAACAAAGGATCGAGATCGCCATCGTCGCGGACGCTTTCGGTGTAGTGCGCCTGCGTCATCCATTCGATGCCGAGGATGAGAAGGCTGACTGCGAGCGGGCCGTGGCTAAGCACTTTGGCGCTGATTGCTTCCGGCGGGCCGATGACGTCGCAGCGTGTTTCGAAGCCGGCTTTGAACTCTTCGCGGAATTTTTTGAAGAGATGTATGTGCTTTGCTTCTTCGGTCGCGAACTGAAGCATGGCGCGCGTCTTGTAGTCGTCGCCTTCGTCGATCTCAGCGCGCGTGTGATCCATCACAAACGGCAGAATGAATTCCTCGACAAGGCCGAACGTATAGAGATAGCCGTGGCCGCGGATTTGATTGAGCAGGAGGCGCTCGCGCGGGGAGAGGAATTTGAGGCTATTGGTCCGCGCCAGCGATTCCGGCAGGAACGGCTTCGTGAAATCGAGGCGGTTTTCCCCGCCGATGATGTCTTCGACCCGCCAGCCGATTCGTTCGGCGCGCGCCAGGGTGTCTTTGTAATTGAATGGGGCCGTCATGGGTTTTTCCTTTCGTTGGATTGGCGGCTTATTCGGCGCGGCCCGTGGTTGCGACCGTTGGAAGGGGCGTTGAAGCGACGTTGAAAAAGCCTCCGCATCGTTGTTTTTTTGCTTTTTCAGGTCGGGGCCCTCAAATTTCGGGCTCGCAGGGCGCCTGAACCACGTTGAATCCGGGTCGGCGGGCGATAAAGTCGGGGTGAGAGAGGCGGCATTGCTTGAGATCAGGCTATTTGGCGAGCTGACGATTTTGCGGGACGGCGCGCCCGTCGCCCTGCCGCAATCGCGCAAGACGCGCGCCTTGCTCGCCTATTTGATCCTCAATCCCGGCCCGCATCGCCGCGAACGCCTTTGTGAAATTTTCTGGCAAATTCCCGACGATCCGAGGCAGTCCCTGCGATGGTCGCTCAGCAAATTGCGAGGAATCGTCAACGACGATGATGCGGAGCGGATTATCGCCGATCGCGAACGAATTGCGTTCAAGGCTCTGGGCGCCTCGGTTGATGTCGATGCTCTAAAGGCCCTTATCGAGTCAGGATTGCACAATCAGCCCGTCTCGGCGCTAGAGGAGGCTGCAAACGCTTCCTGCGCCCCCTTGCTCGACGGTCTCGATCTCGCCGGACAGCCTGATTACGCGAACTGGCGGCTCGCCGAACAGGAGCGAGCGCGGCGCATGCGGCTTGTTCTGTTGCGAGAGTTGATCAATCGCCTTGAGGAGGCGCCGAGCGCACAGGCGGATAGATTGCAGGAAGCTCTCAGCATCGATCCTTATGACGCCGAGCTTCATCGCCGCTTGCTGGTCGCGCTAAAGCGCGCAGGGCGAACGACGGAAGCTGAACGTCAGCGGCGCGCAAGTTTGGAATTGCTGGAAGGCGCGCAAGACGTTGATCGCGATGCGCTCGCGGCGGCGATGAAAACAAAGCCGGATTTTGCGGCTTCTTCGCCTATCGCGGCGCAATCCGATACGCCGGCTCTTCGTCAGGAAATCCGGTTCTGCAAGGCGCGCGACGGTCTGAAAATCGCCTGGGCGTCAGTCGGCGAGGGCAAGCCAATCGTTAAAACGTCGAATTGGCTCAATCACCTCGAATATGATTGGGAAAGCCCGGTCTGGAGGCACGTCTTTCGCGAGATGTCTGCGCGCAACCGTCTCATCCGGTATGATTCCCGAGGCAATGGTCTTTCTGACTGGGGCACATCGAGTTTCGATTTCGAACTTCTGGTTAGCGATCTTGAGGCCGTCGTCGATGCGGCGGGCGTTGACGACTTTTTCCTTGTCGGCGTTTCGCAAGGCTGCGCCGTTGCGATCGAATATGCGGTGCGCCATCCAGAGCGCGTGTCGAAGATGATTTTGATCGGCGGCTATTCGCGCGGCTGGAACAGGCGTGGCGCAACGAAATTCGCCGAAGAGACGGCGGCGATGGTCACCCTCATGCGTACAGGTTGGGGCAAGGACAATCCGGTGTTCCGGCAACTCTTCACGTCGTTGTTCATGCCGGATGCGCCGCCGGAAAATCACGAGTGGTTCAACGAGTTGCAGCGCCTCACGACAACGCCCGAAAACGCCGCCAATCTGTTGCGCGCGCTTGGCGAAGTGGATGTTGACGACCGCCTGCCGCTTGTGCAGACGCCGACCCTTCTCGCGCATGCGACCGGCGACCTGCGTGTCCCTTTCGGCTCGGGGCGCGAACTCGCCGCAGGCATTCCCGGCGCAAGGTTTTTCCAGCTTGATACGCGCAATCATCTCCTTCCAGAGAATGATCCGGAATGGCCGCGCCTCGTTGAGGAAATAAGGTTGTTTCTGGCGGAGTGACTACGCCGTTCCGTAAATGCGGTCTCCGGCGTCGCCGAGACCGGGGAGAATATATCCCTTCTCGTTCAATTGACGGTCGACGGCGGCGGTGAAGATCGGCACGTCCGGATGCGCGCGCTCGACCGCCGCGACGCCTTCGGGCGCTGCGAGCAGGCACATGAATTTGATCCTTTTCGCCCCGGCCCTTTTTAGAATCGAAATCGCCGCTATTGAAGAATTGCCGGTCGCCAGCATCGGATCGACGATGATCACATCGCGCTCGCCGATCGCTTCGGGGAGCTTCAGATAATACTGCACCGGCTGCAGCGTCTCATGGTCGCGATAAAGGCCGATATGACCGACACGCGCATCAGGGATGAGGTCTAGCATGCCTTCAAGCAATCCGTTTCCCGCGCGAAGGATCGAGACGAAACAGATGCGCCGCCCTTCGAGCCAGGGAAACGACCCTTTTTCGAGCGGCGTTTCGATGACGCGCGTTCCAAGGTCCAGATCCTTCGTCACCTCATAGGCGAGCAGAAAAGAAATCTCGCGCAGGGTCTGGCGAAAGAGCGCGTTGTTGGTCGATTTCTCGCGCATCAGGGTCAGTTTGTGCTGGACAAGCGGGTGGGTGACGACAGTGAGCATGGGGTTTGGGTTTTGGGTGTTAGGGGTTAGGGTGCGGGGCGCCGATATCCTTAAACCCTAAGACCCAAAACCCAAACCCTATGACCGATTGGGACCGCCGTTTCGCAGAACTCGCCTTCATGGAGGCGAAGAAAAGCGCCGACAATGGCGGCTTGCCGATCGGCGCCGTGCTGGCCAAGGGCGAGCGCCTGATCGCGTCAGGCCACAATCAGCGCGTCCAGAAGGGCGACCCGATCGCGCATGGCGAAATGGATTGCCTCAGAAATGCGGGGCGGCAGAAAAGCTACATGGGCATGACGCTTTATACGTCGCTTTCCCCCTGCATGATGTGCGCAGGCACGATCGTGCAATTCAAGATAGAGCGCGTCGTCATCAACGACACGAAGACCTTCGGCGGCAATGAAGACTTCCTGCGCGCGCACGGCGTCAACGTGATCGATCTTCAGCACGCTGACTCAATTGCGCTGATGAGCCGGTTCATCGCCGACCATCCAGATCTCTGGAACGAAGACATCGGAGAGTGACCTCCCTCCGTCCGTTTCAAGGATGGAACCTCTTCTCCCTCCCTTGAAAAGGGAGGGCCGGGGAGGGTTCGGGCGCGGCGCGGGCGATGGTTCGATTTCGAGCGTCGGTTCTTGTTGAGAGAAAACCCTCCCTAACCCTCCCTTTTCGAGGGAGGGAATCCTTGCGAGCGCGCGTAAAGAGTTAACCCGTCGATCTTCATTGACATTTAACCCGCCCGCCCCCATATGCGCCTCAACGTCTGCGCCCCCAAAGGGCCGCATGATGGGGGCGGCGTGAAGCGCTGCGGGGAAAAATCCCGACAATGAGCCCTCTTCTTCAGACTTCAATCCCCCTACGCCCTGAGTCACGCGGGTCGTTTTAACCCGGGCCTTATCGGCCGAACGACGCCCTAGAAGCGTCCGGCCCATGCCGCTCTATGTATTGGAATTTTGTTTTGACCACATTTTCGACCCTCAACCTCGCCGAGCCGATCGCCAAAGCCGTCCCCGCCGAAGGTTACACAACCCCGACCCCGATCCAGCTCCAGGCGATCCCGCCTGTGCTTGCTGGAAAGGACCTCCTCGGCATCGCGCAAACCGGCACCGGCAAGACCGCCGCCTTTGCGCTGCCGATCCTCGACCGGCTTGCGCGCAACCATGCGCCGCTGCGGCCGAAAAGCCCGCGCGTTTTGATCCTTGCGCCGACGCGCGAACTCGCCGCGCAAATCGCCGCGTCCTTTTTCGCCTATGGCCGTTTCATCAAAGTCTCGGTCGCGACGGTTTTCGGCGGCACGCCGATCAATCGGCAGATTCGCGACCTGCATCGCGGTGTCGACGTTCTCGTCGCAACGCCTGGCCGCCTGATGGATCTCATCGACCGCAAGGCCGTCATTTTGAACAGCGTTGAAGTCGCGGTTCTCGACGAAGCCGACCAGATGCTCGATCTTGGCTTTATCCACGCGCTGCGCACGATCATGCCGCTGATGCCGAAAACGCGTCAGACGCTTTTGTTCTCGGCGACGATGCCGAAAGCGATCGCCTCGCTCGCCGACCAGTATCAGGATCGCCCCGTTCGCGTTGAGGTCGCGCCAGTCGCGACGACGGCGGAGCGCGTCGAACAGTTTGCAACGTTCGTCCGTGCTGGCGACAAGCAGGGCCTGCTGACGATCACGTTGCAGGACAAGGCCGTCAGCCGCGCGCTCATCTTCACCAGAACGAAGCACGGCGCCGACAAGGTTGTTCGCAGTCTCGAAAAATCGGGCCTTCGGGCCGCCGCCATCCACGGCAACAAGAGCCAGCCGCAACGCGAAAAAGCGCTTGAAGCGTTCCGCGCGGGCAGGACGCCGTTCCTCGTTGCGACTGACATCGCCGCGCGCGGCCTCGATATCGACGCGGTCAGCCACGTCATCAATTACGAAGTGCCGAACGTGCCGGAACAATATGTCCACCGCATTGGCCGCACGGCGCGCGCCGGCGCTGCGGGCGTCGCACTCTCTTTCGTCGCGGATGACGAGCGCGGCTATCTGCGCGACATCGAAC
>JBGSLM010000102.1:0-22704 GCA_041740755.1 Parvularculaceae bacterium
CAGGGCTCGCGCGCAAGCTTTGGCGCACGCGTGAGAGACCAGCCGGCCGCGCCGGCGCCGATAACGACGATTGCAGCAGCGCCAGTCTTGAGTATCGAGCGTCTCGTTCCAGCCATCCTCGCCTCCCCATCGGTGCAATCAGACTATAGCGATGGATGGGCTCTTTGTCGCGCAAGTTGCGGCGAGCTGACTTTTCGCGTCAGGACGCCGGTGCGAACATGATGAGGACCGTGCTGATCGACAGGATGGACAAGGAGGTTGTCACCGCAATCGCCGCCGCAGTTTCATCGGCATAGCGGCCATATTGGCTCGCCATGACGAAAGCGCCGACGGCCGTTGGCGTCACCGTGAATAGTGCAAGAGCGCCAAGGTAAGCCGGATCGTCGACGTGAAGAGACATTGCAATCGCAAAGGCGGATGCCGGGAGCAGCACCATCTTCGCCGCTGCGATTGAAAGCGATTTTCCCAAGGTCTCGCGAACCGGCGGCATTTGGCGCGTGGCGAAGAAAAGCCCAAGAGAGAAAAGCGCGACAGGCCCCGCGGCGCGACCCAAAAGGTCAAAAAAAGTGCGCACAGGTCCCGGCAGCACAAAGCCGAGAGAAGCAAAGGCGAACCCTGCAAGCGCCGCCGCGACAAGCGGGTTCGTCAGCGGTCGCATGACGAATTTAAAGGCGCGCCGGCCAAGCGATGTTTCATCAGACGGATCACGCGGGCTCATCAAAGCTGCGCCGACGCCGATGATGACGATCCCTTCGACAAGCATCAGCGTCACAAAAGGGCGCGGCCATCCGTCAATGCCGAGCGCGATAGGAAGGCCAAGAAAAACGGCGTTGCCGATGACGGATGCGAAAGCGTGCGCGCCAGCTGTCTGGGAATCGAAAGCGTAAAATCTGCGGGCGAATGCATAGGTCAGCCCGGTGATCGCGAGTGCGGCGGCGCCGTAAGAAAAAGCAAGCCTCGCATCTTGCGCATTGAGGCCAGACGCGCCCGACATCAGGCCGAACAGCGCCGCTGGAAATCCAAAGCGAAAGACGAAGCGGTTGAGCGCTGCGGAATCGTCCGCAGTCGCAAGCTTGAACCGTCCGGCGGCAAGACCGGCGGCGATCACCGCAAAGACCGGAAAGGCGACGGAAATGACTGCGGACATGACCGGAGCACGAGTGGAGACGCCTGTGCTTGGCGCGGTCAGCGCCCGAAGGTCAAGCGACCGAGCCGCCGCCGGTCGCTGGACGCGCCGGATGGAGCAAGGATCGGACAGGCGAGAACGCGCCTGATCTCCCGGGGGCTGGGGGCGATGATAGAACCGGAATCTCCTGGGCCCGCCCGCCTGTCCGACGGTGCAAAGGTGCTTTGAGATTGCGGCGGCGACAGGGGCGGATTGCGGCGAAACCGTGGTTAACACCGGATTGATCGCACGGTACGCCGGGATAAAGCGCTTGCCCTTTGCCGCGACAGGGGGAAAACTTGATCTCGCATGGCAGTAGCGTCGGAACAGTATTGGGCGAAGCCGAAGGCGGACGCAGTCGCCTTCACGCGAGAAGAACTAGCCCGAATTCTCGGCCTATACGGCCAGTTTGTCGCCGCCGGCGAATGGCGCGATTATGCAATCGATCATCTGAGAGATGCGGCGGTATTTTCGATCTTCCGCCGTTCCGCCGAAACGCCGCTCTATCGCGTTGAAAAACGCCCGTCGCTCGCCCAGCGGCAAGGCGCCTATGCGGTCGTATCGATGACCGGCGTCATCTTGAAACGCGGGCACGATCTTGCGCAGGTCTTGAAAGTGTTTGATCGCCAGCGATTGCGCCTTGCGGAGTAGGAAAAACTCAGCGCTTCACTTTGCCGATCAACTCAACGAGTTCCGAAAACTTCGCGCGCTGGTCTTCCGCATTTCCTGATTTGATCGCGGCGGCGACGCAATGCGCCGCGTGATCTTGCAAGATCGCGTCCTCGACTTTCGACAGAGCGGATTTAACCGCCTGAAGCTGGGTCAGAATGTCGATGCAATAGCGGTCGTCCTCGACCATGCGCGAAAGACCCGCGACCTGCCCTTCGATGCGGTGCAGGCGGTTTACGATTTTTCCGCGGTCGCCGCCATGCGCGGCGGCGGGCGCGGATTTTGGGTGGTGGGGCAATTCAAAGCTCCCGAAAACGTGTCATTGACAAATACCCTATAGGGGTATAGGAGCGATGTCAAGACGGAGCGATCGGTCGATGTTTTCCCGCCGTGTTTTTCTATCGCAGTCCGCCGCTTTCGGCGCGACGGCGCTGGCGTCAAATTTCGCCGCGCCCTTTGCGCACGCCGCAAGGGCGTCGGGCCTTGTCTCTCTTTCCGGCAAGAACTTCGATCTTAGCGTCGCCCGCGCGCGCGTCGGCGTCGATGGGAAGGCGAGCGGGGCTGTTCTCGTCAACGGACACTTTCCGGCGCCGCTGCTTCGGTGGCGCGAAGGCGACGAGGTGACGCTCAAAGTCGCCAATCATCTCGATGAAGACACGTCGATCCATTGGCATGGCATACTTCTTCCCGCGGGCATGGACGGCGTGCCGGGCGTGTCGTTTCCGGGAATTCGCCCGCACGAGACATTCCAATACCGGTTCCCGATAAGGCAAGCGGGGACTTATTGGTATCACAGTCATTCCGGCCTGCAGGAACAGATCGGACATTACGGTCCGATCATCATCGACCCGAAAGGTGCCGATCCCGTCAAATATGACCGCGAGCATGTCATCATGCTCGGCGACTGGGTATATGGCGAGCCTGAAGCGCTGTTCCGTAAGCTGAAGAAATCAAGCGAGGCGTTCAATTACAAGAAGCGCACGCTTGGCGACTTTTTCGCCGATGCGGACGACGATTTCGGCGCCGCCTTCGCAGAGCGCGCGATGTGGGGCGAAATGCGCATGGCGCCGACCGACATCGCGGACGTCACCGGCGCCGTCTACGCCTATCTCGTCAACGGCCACGGACCGGGCGATAACTGGACCGGGCTCTTCAATCCCGGCGAGCGCGTGCGCCTTCGCATCATCAACGCCTCGGCGATGACGATTTTCAATCTGCGCATTCCGGGCCTTGCGATGACTGTCGTTCAGGCGGACGGGCTGAATATCGAGCCCGTCGAGACGGACGAAATCCAGATCGGCGTCGCGGAGACCTACGACGTCATCATTCGTCCCGCAGATGCGGCCTACACGCTGTTCGCCGAAACGATCGACCGCAGCGGATTCGCACGCGCGACGCTAAGCCCGCGGGCGGGGATGGCGGCGGATGTCCCGGCGCTTCGCGAACGCCCGGTCCTCACCATGCGCGATATGGCGATGAGCCACGGCGAACATGGCGGCGCGCATGGCTCGGCGCCGGAAGTCATGGATCATCAGTCGATGGACCACGGGACAATGGACCATGGGTCAATGGATCACGGCGCCATGGGGCATGGATCGACGACGCCAACCGCATCGAACGGCGCTGTCCTGCAAACGCACAATCATCCGACCGGCGTCGGCGTCGACATGGTTGCGGATGTCCCCGCGAACCGTCTCGGCGATCGCGGCATCGGCCTTGAGAATGTCGATCACCGCGTTCTCACCTATGCTCAACTGAAGAGCCTCGAAGAAAATCCCGACAAACGCGCGCCGGGCCGCGAGATCGAGCTGCATCTCACCGGCAATATGGCGCGCTACATGTGGTCTTTCGACGGCGTCAAATTTTCGGACGTCAGAGAACCGATCCTGTTTCATCATGGCGAACGCTTGCGCCTTACGCTCGTCAACGACACGATGATGAATCATCCTATCCACCTGCACGGCATGTTTTTCGATGTCGTCACCGGCGATCACGCGCACAAGCCGCGCAAGCATACGATCATCGTCAAGCCGGGCGACAAGGTGTCGCTCGACGTGACGGCGGATGCGCCAGGCGAATGGGCGTTCCATTGCCATCTGCTCTATCATATGGCGGCGGGCATGATGCAGACCGTCTGCGTTCACGCGATGCCGGGCAATGAACACGGCGATCACGATATGGGCGGTCACGAAACGCATGAGACGCCAAAGCCCGCTTCCGATCACGATCATCAAAAGCCCAAGGATGACCACGACGGCCACGGCTCGCACCGGGGGCGTTCATGACGCGCGCCGCCCTTATTTCTGTCATGTTCGCCGCCGCACCGTTCGCTGCCGCCGCGCAGGAAGTGATTGACCCAGAGGCGACCGCCGCCGTCCGCGCGCATTTGCAGCACCATCACGGCGGCGCAACTGTTTCGTATGTCGAAGGCGAGCGCTTCGAATATCAGACGAATGACGGCGATCCGGTATTTCTGTGGGACGCTCAAGGCTATTACGGCGGCGACATCAACAAGGTCTGGGTGAAGACCGAGGGCGAGTATGATTTCGCGGCGGACGCGTTCGAGGAAGCGGAAGTGCAGGCGCTCTTTTCGCGCGCTGTCGGCTCGTTCTGGGATTTGCAGGCGGGCGTTCGCCACGACTTCGCGCCGTTCGAGGATCGCACTTACGGCGTTATCGGCGTCCAGGGCCTAGCGCCTTACCTCTTTGAAATCGACGCCGCTGCTTTCGTCAGCGGGCATGGCGACATCACTGCGCGCATCGAGGCGGAATATGAATTCCTGCTGACGCAGCGACTGGTCCTCCAGCCGCGTGCGGAGCTGAATTTTTCGTTCCAGGATATTGCGGCGCTTGAAACCGGCGCAGGACTTTCGACCGCCGAGGCGGGGGTGCGACTTCGCTACGAGATCAGGCGCGAATTCGCCCCCTATGTCGGCGTGTCGTGGGGG
Source organism: Parvularculaceae bacterium (assembly GCA_041740755.1). Taxonomy (GTDB): domain Bacteria; phylum Pseudomonadota; class Alphaproteobacteria; order Caulobacterales; family Parvularculaceae; genus Amphiplicatus. The sequence goes on from JBGSLM010000102.1 coordinate 4,782, forward strand.
AGAAGCGTCGGCGACACCGCGGATTTCGTTCGCGCTGCGGGCGACGATCCGTCAGCGGTCTCATTCGTCGCAGGATTGCGATTCTGGTTTTAGAGGGAAGGGAACCGAACATGACTTATGGAGCAAGAAGGATTTTCCTTGCGACGGCGGCGTCAGCCTTGGCGCTTTCCGGCCACGCCGCAGCGGACCACCGGGACCATGACGGCGAGCACAGCAAGCATACTGCCGCCGAGCACGCAGCGCAGGCGTCCGGTCCGTCGAAAATCGTTGACGCATTTGCAGTGGCGCTGGCGTCGCAAAACGAAAAGCTGGTGAAAAAACTGCTCGCCGAAGACGTCCTTATCGCCGAAGGCGGCGGCGCCGAACGCTCGCTTGCGGAATATCAGGCGGCGCATATGGGCGCCGACATGCTTTTCATGTCCGGCGTCAAATCGACGCTGAAATCGAGGGAAGAATTTGTTTCGGGCGATATGGCCGTCATCGTCTCCGAGAGCGAAGCGCACGGCGCCTATGCCGCAAAACCGGTCCATTCGCGTGTGATGGAAACCATGGTTCTTACAAGGACCGACGGCGAGTGGCGCATCCAGCATATTCACTGGTCGTCGAAGGATCTCGCGGGCGGACTTTAGTCGGCGCGCGCGTCCGGCTTCAAAGAGGCGACCCCTGAAAAATACCCCTATAGGGTATATTGCAGAATACCCATAGGGGGTATAAATGATCTCGGTCGATGCGAAAGGAACGCTTTCATGTCCGCTGCAGATTCACATTCCGGCAAAACAAATCCGGCGGCGTGTCTCGATCCTGTCTGCGGAATGGAAGTGACGCAGCAATCGCCGCACCGGCTGACGCATCACGGCGTAGAGGTTTTGTTCTGCAGCGCGGGTTGCATGACAAAGTTCGCAGCGGCGCCTGAGCGCTACGCGAAACGCAGTCTCGGTCCTGGAGACGAAACAACGACTGCAGGCTGCGCCGGTCATGACCGGCGCCCGCATAATCAACCAGGTGCTGATGCGGCGAACGACGCGCCTGCCGGCGCAAAATGGACATGCCCCATGCATCCGGAAATTGTCCGGAATGAACCTGGCGCCTGTCCCATCTGCGGCATGGCGCTCGAACCGTCGATGCCGGCGGCTGGCAATGGCCGAAATCCTGAACTTGACGATATGTCGCGCCGCTTCTGGATCGCGGCGGCGCTTTCGCTCCCCATACTCGTGCTGGAAATGGGCGCTCATCTTTTCCGCATCGACCGGTTCATCGCGCCAGCGGTCAATGTCTATCTGCAACTCCTGTTGGCGACGCCTGTCGTTTTCTGGGCGGGCCTGCCGTTTTTCCATCGTGCGGCGATTTCGTTCCGCACAATGAAACTGAACATGTTTACGCTGATTGCGCTTGGAACTGGCGTCGCCTGGACATACAGCGTCATCGCAACCTTGGCGCCGCACGCATTTCCGCCTGGATTTCGCACTGCGCATGGAACCGTCGCAGTCTATTTTGAAGCCGCCGCCGTCATCACCGCGCTCGTTTTGCTCGGACAGGTGCTAGAGCTGCGCGCGCGCGAACAGACAGGCGGCGCCATCCGCGCGCTTCTTGATCTTGCGCCAAAGACGGCGCGACGCCTTCGCGCCGACGGCTCCGATGAAGAAGTCAGCCTTGACGCGATCGGCGTCGGCGATCGTTTGCGCGTGCGGCCAGGTGAAAAGGTTCCAGTCGACGGCGTGGTCGAGAACGGCCGCTCGTCAATCGATGAATCGTTGGTGACCGGCGAATCCATGCCGGTTACAAAAACAATTGGCGACAACCTGATCGGCGGAACCGTCAATCAGACCGGCGCGCTCGTCATGCAGGCGACGCGCGTCGGGCTCCACACGATGCTGTCGCAGATTGTGCATCTCGTCGCCGAAGCGCAGCGCAGCCGTGCGCCAATCCAGCGATTGGCGGATCAGGTTTCGGCGGTATTCGTGCCCGCGGTCATCGCAGTCGCCATCGGCGCATTCTTCGTCTGGCTGTCGGTCGGCCCTGAACCTGCCTTCACCTATGGTCTTATCGCCGCTGTCTCAGTGCTCATCATCGCGTGTCCGTGCGGGCTCGGTCTTGCGACGCCGATGTCGATCATGGCGGGCGTCGGCGTCGGCGCGCGCGCCGGCGTCCTTATCAAGAATGCTGAAGCGCTGGAAAGGATGGAAAAGGTCGACACGCTTGTCATCGACAAGACCGGCACGCTGACCGAAGGCAGGCCCGCCGTCGTCGCCATCGACCTTGCGGAAGGCGTCACCGAAATTGAAGCGCTGCGCCTCGCCGCAAGCCTTGAGAGTCCAAGCGAACATCCCCTCGCGCGAGCGATTGTCGAGGCAGCGAATGCGCGCGGCGTTCTCCTCACGGAGCCGCAGGATTTCAACTCGCCGACAGGAAAGGGAGTTGTCGGAACAGTCGAGGGGCGCCGCATCGCACTCGGCGCTGAACGGTATCTTACTGAAATCGGCGTCGATCACTCTGAATTGACGAAGATAGCTGAGGCGCGCCGCAGCGATGGCGCGACGGCGATCTTTCTTGCCGTCGACGGCCGTGCGGCCGCCGTCTTTTCGATTGCTGATCCGGTGAAGGAATCTACGCCCGCCGCGCTCGCGGCGCTTCGAAGTGCGGGTGTCAAAATCGTGATGCTTACCGGCGACAATCGCACGACCGCCGAAGCGATCGGCCGTCGCCTCGGCATCGATAATGTCGAAGCGGAAGTCCTGCCAGCCTACAAAGCGAAGGTCGTCGAACAGCTGAAGGCCGAAGGCGCCGTCGTCGCCATGGCGGGCGACGGCGTCAACGATGCGCCGGCGCTTGCAGCTGCGGATGTCGGCATTGCGATGGGTACCGGAACCGATATTGCAATTGAGAGCGCCGGCGTCACGCTTCTCAAAGGCGATCTCGGCGGGATCGTCAAAGCGCGGGCGATCTCAAAAGCGACGATGGGCAACATTCGACAGAATTTATTCTTCGCCTTCGCCTATAACGCAGCAGGCGTGCCGATTGCGGCGGGCGTTCTATATCCGGTCACCGGCGATCTTCTGTCGCCGATGGTTGCAGCAGCGGCGATGTCGGCGAGTTCGCTGTCCGTTATCGCCAACGCCCTGCGGCTTGGACGAATGCGCCTTTGAAGGAAGTCGATTGGCGTGTCCGCAGCCCCTTTTCATGCCGACGCCCGGCTTTCGCTGAAACGCGATGATGTGTTATTGCCGTTCCTGTTGAATGTACGATTGAGCAATTTGCAAATCAGGTGTGAAATCCATGAACTCCCTTAAATTCTTTTTCGCGGCGCTGGTCGCCGTACTCTTCGCCGCCTGCGCTCCTCAAGGGCATCGCGCCGCAGCGATTGCCCCCGATCTTTCGGGAAACTGGACCTTCAGCGTCGATGTCGCGCCTGATCGTGTGACTGTCGGGACGATTGTCCTCGAACCTTCAGAAGCAGAATATAAAGGGACCCTCACCACCAATCAGGGCGAGAATGTATTGCCGGTGAGCAGGTTCACGCTTGCAGGCGATGCGATCGAGATGATCGTCGAGTCCCCCGACGGCGCCGTAAGTTTTGTCGGCGTTCTGGCCGACGGCGCCCAGGCTTTCAGTGGGACCGTCACCTATCACAATGGGAGCCAATATCCGCTGTCCGCGTCGCGGGCCGCATCGCCGATTTCCTGAACGCGAAAACAGCGCTCAAAAAACCTGCCGGGTATCCGGGCTTAAAAGTCGTTCTTGTCGCCCAGGACCCTGCCGCCGTCATCGGACTTGCGGTACGGGGACTGGCATTGCTGATAGCCCTGCCGCCAGCCCGAACGATAGGCGCGGTCGTTCTCGAACTGGTATTCGTCTTTGACGCGCGTCGTTGAAAAACTCTTGTCGAGTTCGTGGGCGGTGGCGCAGCCGTCGCCGTAACCGGCGACATAGCCAGGCTCTTCGGTGAGGCCGGGGTCGCTGCTGGCGCAGGCGGCAAGGACAAGGGCGCCTGCGGCGCAAAGAAACGATTTGAACACGATTGGCCCCACGAACTGACTGACGGACGGACCCTAGGGCGTTTTCCGATCAAGTGGTATCCGGTTGATCGAAGAAAACGCCCTAAACTTTGGTTCCAGAGCCAGTTCGCACGCGGATGCGTGCGAACTGGCTCTGGGGCGTTTTCCGATCAAGTGGCATCCGGTTGATCGAAGAAAACGCCCTAATCTTCGGTTCCAGCGCGTTTTTTCAGACCTTCAGGCCCGCGTCTTTCCATATTGGGGCGTCCAAATTCAATCCCGGTTAACGGTGTTGCTGTTAGATCGCGGTTTCCCGACCGTGCGGGATCTTTGAAGGAATTTGAATGTCGACGCAGGACACCGCGACAGAGAAACTGGCGCAGGCCGCCGCCGCCGTTGCGCCGCCGCCGGCTCGCAGCAACTCCCCGCGCGAAGTCATGATCCGCAAACTCGCCGATATCGTTGTCCTTCCGGCCGCGCGCATATCGTCGAACGAGCGCTCGCTGGTCGCAGACATCATGCTGCAGGCGCTCGACAAGGCGGATGAAAACATCCGTTTCGACGTCGCGCGCCGCGTCGCCCGCGTCGCTGAAGCGCCGAACGCGCTCCTTCGCACGCTGCTGCTCGACGAGCCCCGGATCGCCGAACCGATCATCCGCCGCATCGACCCGGTTCCAGAGGCATTGCTGATTGAATGCGCGAAATCCGGAACGACCGCACACCGCGAAATGATCGCGCGCAGGCTCGACCTCACGGCGTCGCTCGCCGACGTCATTCTCGAATTCGCCGAGCCTGAAGTCTCGAAGCTGCTTTTGCGCCGCGACGAATTCCAGTTTTCGCCGAACGCAATCGATCTTCTGGTCAGCCGGTCGACCGCCGACCACGAAACGCAGGCGTTGCTGCTCAAACGCCGGGAGCTAGAGCCTGCGCACGGCTTCATGATGTTCTGGTGGGTGAGTTCGGAAAATCGAAAACGCATCCTGACGCGCTTTGCGCTGGACCGCGCGATCATCCAGGACGCCATGCAGGAGCTATATCCAAAAGTGTTCCGCGGCGAAGGATCTGATCCCTTCGTCAAGGACATTCTGGTCATGCTCGATCGCCGTCACCGCCCGCGCGGCGTCAATGGCGAGCCGGTTTCGATGGACGTCGTCATCAAGACGCTGGGCGCCGCCCGAAAATATCCTGCCCAGGAAATTGTCCACGCAGCGAGCATGATCGCCGGCGTATCCCGCGAAATCGTCGCGCGCATCCTTCGCGATCCGGGCGTCGAACCCTTCGCCGTCATGTGCAAGAGCCTCGGCATGCCGCGTTCGGAATTCTTTGCGATTGTCAGCCGCAAGGACGCGGAAAATCCGCTCGATCCCGTCCGCGCTGAAGCGATCCTCGGCATTTTCGATTCGATGGCGCGAGACTATGCGCGCGCGGTCCTTCGCTATTGGGACTGGGACGGCAATCCGAGAATCGCCCGCATCACGCGGCTTCTCGGGATCGACGAAGAAGTCGTCTAGCGTCAAGCGCGCGCTTAAGCGTCGATTAAATCATTCGTGTCACAACATGTCTGCGTCGGTTGCGGCCTTGCGTATCTAGGTTGCTTCCGGCGCTCTTTTTTTTGCCGGGCGGACGTCGGCGTTTCCTAAAATTATTCCTACAATTCGACGCGCGTTCCTCGCGCAGCCTTAACGGCTCATCCGCCATTATGGGAGGCGGGGCGATTAGCCCAGCGGCTCGTTTGTTTGGAGGACGCATGTTGGCGTCGATGCGTGTAATTGTCTTCGCTTCGCAAAAGGGCGGTTCCGGCAAGACTACGTTGTCGGGCCATATTGCGGTTGAAGCTGGACGCGCCGGGGCGGGGCCCGTGGCGCTGATTGACACCGATCCGCAAGGGTCGCTCGCGAAATGGTGGAATGTCCGGCAGGATCCGCAACCGGCGTTCATCCAGTCTGTGTTCTCGAACTTATTTCAGGATCTCGACCGCGCACGCGACGAGGGCTTCAAGCTCGTCGTGATCGATACGCCCCCGGCGGTGACGCGCGCGATTTCCGAAGTCGTCAATTTCGCCGATCTCGTGGTCGCGCCGACGCGGCCCAGCCCGCACGATCTTCGCGCGGTCGGGCCGACAGTCGATATCGCGCAGGCGCGCAACAAACAGCTCGTCTTTGTCGTCAACGGCGCGACGCCCAAAGCGCGCATCACGTCGGAAGCAGCGATCGCGCTCTCGCAACATGGTACCGTCGCCCCGACCGTCATCCATCACCGCGTCGATTATGCGGCGGCGATGATCGACGGCCGCACGGTCATGGAAATCGACCCCTATTGCAAATCCGCGCAGGAAATCAGCGAACTCTGGCAATATCTCGACCGGCGTCTGAAGCGCGCCGAGGGCGGGTACAAGGCGCCCGAAGAGGCGAGCGCCGCATCGGTTGCCGCGCAAAACCGCGTCTTTGGACGCCGCGCGGCGCAATAGGGATCAAGATCGCACGAAGGCGGCAATGAAACGGAACGCGGGCGCGCAGGCGGGCGAAGGCAAACTGGAAAGCCGCTTCGCCGCCCTCACTTCGGGCCTGCTGGCCAGGAAGGGTCAAGCCGCACCTTCAAATTCGCCGATCCACGATCCCGCCGAAGAGACCGACGCGTTCGCCCTTGAACCGACCCACAAATCCGAAAAGAAGAAGGCGCAGCTCGACCTCGCAAAGTCGGCTGCGTTGAAAGGCGTTGCGGTAAAGCCGCCGGCCGAAGTTCCAACGCCTCCAAAGCCGGCGCCAGTCGTAAAAAAGGCGGCTGCGGCTGAGGCTGCCCCCGCAAAAAAGCCGGAACCGCAGGCAAACCCTGCGCCGTCGGCTGAAATAAAACTAAAGACGGCCGAACGCGTTCCGCCTGCGCCGATGACAGTGATCAACGAGCGCAGCTATGAAGCAGGGTATCCGGATAATCCGTCTCCGGAGGAAATCGCAGCGCTAGAGGCGGAAGCGGAAGAAGTCGTTTCGTATTTCGAGAATTTCGGCTCCGAAGACGCAGTTGCGACCGCAAAAGACGATTTTTACGGCGACGACGATGAACCAGATGCGTTCGACGACGTCGAGGAAACGACCGGGGAAAACTCGCAAACCCCGACCGGGAACGCCGTTACAGGTCCGTGGGCGGGCGCGAGCGTGCCGCCGGTCGCCGCAAATATGGGGGTCGAGGTCAGGGCGGGCGTCACGGTCCAATTGACGGCGCGCGAATTCATGCGCCTGTCGCTTGGCGCCGCCGAACTCGAACAGTCGGCGCAGGACATGATCGTTGAAGCGATTGAGGAATATCTCGACGCAAGGGGCGTTCTGTCGCTTGGCGGATGCTCCTGCCTTGAAGCGTTGACGAAAAAGCCCGACTGATCCCTTCGCACCGAGCCGCGCGTCATGGCGCTACGGTCGCGATTTTGGTAATCGCGAGACGTGGCCAATGGTTCCAATTCAACCTATGAACGGCGGGAGCCGCGCGCATCGCTGCGCGGCGTCGTGCGCTGCGTCTGGCGGCACCGGTCTTTGTCAACGGCGCGCCGTACCGAGAGAATTCCGCCCGACGGGTGCGCGGAGCTGATCTTCAATCTCGGAGCCGGTTACGCCGAACTGACCGCGAACGGCGAGATCACGCCGCAGCCGTCAGCGCTTTTTGCGGGCCAGATCACGCGCCCGCTGACGCTGATCGCCGAAGGACCGGTTGATACGATCGGCGTCCGCTTTGAGCCGGACGGCGCGCGCGAATTTTTCCTTGCGCCGATGAATAGCGCGACGAATTTGCGCATAGCGTTGCAAGACATCAAGGATGTCGATGCGACGCGCCTGGTTGAAGGCCTTCGTGGGCTCGACGATGATCGTCGGCAGACGCGCCTTGAAGACTTTGTTCAAGGGGCGATCGCGGGCGGGCCAGGGTGCGACGCCGCCATATCGTCGGCGATCCGTCAGCTGACGAATAATGAGGCGGTCGCAGTCGAAGGATTGTCCATGCGCCAGTTGCAGCGCCGCTTTCTTGACCGCGTCGGCGTCTCGATGCGCGAATATCAGTCGATCCTCAGATTCCGCCGCGTTTTCGACGCGATCGAGACTGAGCCGTATTGGGCGCGCTCGGCGCTGGCTGCGGGCTATTTCGATCAGGCGCAGATGGCGCGGGACTTTCGCCGCTATCTCGGCTGCACGGCGAGCGAATGGGCGCGCCAGAAAACCGGCCTTTCAGCCGCGATCGCGCATGAGGCGTCGCAATCATACAAGCCGGGTCGCCGGTAAGCCGCCATAAGGGCGCGGTCAAAAGGAGAGTGAAAATGCGCTTCCCGCTTATTGCGATCATCAGCCTTGTCCCCGCCTGCGCCGGCGCCGAAAAGGCGGAACCAGGGTCGCCCGATTGGCTCGCCGGGTATTGGCTCTCGTGCGATGAGGGCCGGCAAACGGTCGAGGCATGGATCGCTGACGGTTCGGGCGCATTGGTTGGCGTCAATCAGAGCAAGGGAGCGTACGAATTCCTGCGCATAGCGGAAGGCGAAACCGGCTTTGCCTATCATGCAAGCCCCGGCGGCGCGCCGGCGACGGTTTTCACGATGACCTCGAATTCAAATCAGAAAGCGGTCTTCGAGAATCCATCGCATGATTTCCCGCAGATCGTCGCCTATGAGCGCACGGGCGAGACGCTCGTCGCGCGAATCGAAGGCGCAATCGGCGCAAAGCGCGAAGCGATCGAATGGAAGTTTAGTCTCGCGGCAATGGGCGAACGCTGCAAATAGCGCCCTTCGCCTTTCGAATTGCGCCCCGATTTGGGTCAAGGGGTTGATTTTCCCAAAAAATCCGGAATGGTCGTGCAGGCGGCGCAAGATAACGGCGTCCGCCTGAGATTCTTGTGCGCATTGGCCGCCGATGGGGCGCGCGGCAGGTGCGAATCGGCGTTCATCGGGGTTGGGCGGCCGCCTTGGCCGCAAGGGAGAAGTCTGAACGATGGTGCGGACGATCGTCCTCGCATTGGCGCTGGCGGGCCTCTGGCTGCTGCTGTCTGGTTATTTCGACAATCCTATGCTGCTCGGATTTGGCGCGGCGTCCGTCGCGCTTTGCGTTTATCTCGCGCGCCGCGCCGGCGTCCTCGATTTCGAGGGTGTGCCGACGGGGCTGATGCCGCGCGTTTTCGGCTATTGGTGGTGGCTTTTCATCGAGATCGGCAAGGCGAATTTAATCGTCGTGCGTCAGGCGATTGCAATTGAGCCGAAACTTTCGCCGAAGCTGGTCAAGATCATTTCTCCGACAAAGACGAATGCGGGTCTTGCGACTTTCGCCAATTCGATCACGCTGACGCCGGGGACGATCACCGTCGATCTTGAGCCCGGCTATATGATCGTTCACGCCCTGACCGAAGCGCTCGCCGACGAAGCCGGCATCTACGAAATGGGGCGGCGCGTTGCGGCGCTCGAGAACGCACACGCGAGCGACGGAGACGCAAGATGATGTTCGCGGTCGCCACAGCGGCCGTCCTCGTCGCCATGCTGCTGGCGCTTGTTCGCGCGTTCGCGGGGCCAACGCTTTACGACCGCATTCTTGCGGGCAATTCATTCGGCACCAAGACCGTCATCTTGATCGGGCTTATGGGCTTTCTTTCGGGGCGGCCCGATTTTCTCGACATTGCTGTCCTTTACGCGCTTTTGAATTTCGCATCGACCATCGCGATCTTGAAGTTTTTCCGCTATCGCACATTGTCGGTGTCGCTTGAGGGCCCGTCCGCAGCGGCGCCGAAAATCGAGGAGGCAGACCTTTGATGATCTCCCTCGATCTCATTCGCGATATCTTTTCTTGGGCGTTATTCATTGCAGGCGGCGCCGGCGTCGTCGCCGGCGCAATCGGCATTGTGCGGTTTCCGGATTTCTACACGCGCCTGCATGCCGCAGGGATCACCGATACGGCCGGCGCGGAACTCATTCTTCTCGGCATGATTTTGCAGGCGCCGAACTGGCTGATCCTCGCCAAGCTCATCTTCGTCGGATTTTTTCTGTTCATGACGAGTCCGGTGTCGTCGCATGCGATCGCCCATGCGGCCTGGGTCGTCGGATTGCGGCCGATGCTTGGGCGTGACTTAAAGCGCGAGGGAGACGAGCAATGACAGGAACCGCCTTCGCCAACGCCGGCATCCTGATCGATCTGTCGTTGCTGACGATGCTCGTCCTCGTCGCTTTCGTGATGGTCCGCTCGCGCCATCTCTTTGCAATTGTCATGATGTCCGGGATTTACAGCCTGTTGTCGGCGGCGTTCTTCGTGTCGCTCGACGCCGTCGACGTCGCTTTCACGGAAGCGGCCGTCGGCGCGGGCGTTTCGACCGTGCTGATGCTGGGCGCAATGTTGCTCACCGTGCGGCGTGAAAAGCCGGTGCGGACAGGTCGCACGCCGATTGCGATCCTTGTCGTCACGCTGGTCGGGTCAGCGCTTATTTACGCGACGCTCGACATGCCGGCATACGGCGACGGCGCATCTCCCGCGAACAGTTATATGGGCGAAGTTTATGTCGATCGCACCGCGAAGGAGATTGCAGTTCCAAATATCGTGACCGCCGTTCTTGCGAGTTATCGCGGCTTCGATACGCTCGGCGAGACGATGGTGATTTTCACGGCGGGCCTTGGCGTCATCTTGTTGCTCGGCGCAGGCAGCGCGCGCGGCGGCAGGGCGGTCAGGGACGTTCCGGACAAGGATGCGAATTCATGAGCATCGAACACCTGATCCTTCGCGTCGTCATCAAGATCATGTTCGCGCCGATTCTTCTGTTCGCGCTTTACGTGCAGTTTCACGGCGATTACGGACCGGGCGGCGGCTTCCAGGCGGGCGTCATCTTCGCTGTCGCCTTCATATTGCACGCGCTCATCATGGGGCTAGACGAAACCAAGCGCGTTTTGCCGGTCGGCGCGCTCAAGGTTTTAATGGTCGCCGGCGTGCTTTTCTATGCGGGAACCGGCGTCGCAACGATGCTGCTTGGCGGCAATCTCCTTGGATATGACGCGATCGACCCCGCATCGACGCACCATGCCGGCCAGCATTACGGCATTCTTCTCGTCGAATTCGGCGTCGGCATGGCCGTATCCTCGACAATGATGATGATCTTCTACCACTTCGCCGGACGCGAAGCGGAAATCCGCGACGAAGACTGGTAAGGCGCAGATGGACATCCTCACCTTCGTCGCCGAACGCTACAATTACTGGATCTTCATCACGCTGATGATGATGGGGCTCTACATCGTCATCGCGCGCGGCAATCTCATCAAGAAGCTGATCGGCCTTAATGTCTTTCAGACATCGGTGTTCATCTATTACATCTCGATCGGGAAGATCGCCGGCGGCACGGCGCCGATCTATGTCGCCGGAGATATGGAAGCGCGCGCTGGCGGCGCCGGTCACGGCTCAGTGGCGCTGCCGGGAAAAGAACCGCTGGGCGCGGGCGCAATCCATGCTGACGAAAATTTGCATGACGGCTTTGACCTCGCAGGCAATGATCTTGCGACGCTGACGGGCAGGGCATCGCCGCCGCACGGCGAGCCGATCCACACGGCGCCCGATATCGGAACGGCGACCGGGGTCAACGACATCCTCGCGGCGCCGCAGCTGAAAATCGAAGACCATGCGGCCGCGGCGAGCGCCGCCGTTCACGCTGCGGCGGATGTCATCTATTCCAACCCGTTTCCGCATGTCCTCATTTTGACGGCGATTGTCGTCGGCATTGCGACGACGGCGGTCGGTCTCGCGCTTGTCGTGCGCATACGCGAGGCCTACGGCACGATCGAGGAAGACGAGCTTGAGGCGGCGGACGACATCGCTGAGTTCGGACATATTCCGCACAAGCTGGGGAGCGGCGCATGACATTGGCGGCGCAGCTTCCCGTCCTTCCGATCATTATCCCGCTCGTCGCGGCGCCGCTTACAATCTTGATGCCCAGCGGGCGAATTCCGCATTTGTGGGCGACCCTGGTTTCGTGGGCGGTTTTTGCAGCCTGCGCCGCGCTCCTTCATTCCGTCGCGACCGTCGGTCCGATTTCCTATCATATGGGAGATTGGGGGCCGCCGGTCGGGATTGAATATCGCATCGACCTTGCCAATGCGCTTGTCCTGACGCTGGTGTCCGGCATCGCTGCGCTCGTCTTTCCGTTTTCCTATGAAAGCGTCCGCTCCGAAATCGATGAGCAGCAGATCAATCTGTTCTACGCGGCGCTCTTGATCTGCATGGTCGGCCTGCTTGGGGTGACGATCACGGGCGACGCATTCAATGTCTTCGTCTTTCTCGAAATCTGCTCGCTTGCGACCTATGCGTTGGTCGCGATGGGCGCGCGCACCGATCGCCGTGCGCTGACCGCAGCGTTCAATTATCTCGTCATGGGCACAATCGGCGCGACGTTTTTCGTCATCGGCCTCGGACTTCTCTATCAGGCGACCGGCACGCTCAACATGGCGGATCTGAAAATCCAGCTCGCCGACCGCAACAACCGCATGGTCGAGGCGGGTTTTGCATTCATCCTCGTCGGTATGGGCCTCAAGGCCGCAATGTTTCCGATGCATCTGTGGATGCCGAACGCATACGCCCATGCGCCTTCTGTCGTGTCCGCTTTCATCGCCGCGACTGCGACCAAAGTCGCCGTCTATGTCATTATCCGCTTCATCTACACGGTTATCGGCGCCGACTTCGATTTCGCGGAAGCTGCGTTCAACTATCTCCTTATGCCGATGGCGTTCGCAGGAATGTTTTTCGCGTCGATCGTCGCGGTCTTTCAGGATGACGTGAAGCGGATGCTCGCCTATTCGTCGGTCGGCCAGATCGGCTACATGCTGCTCGGCATTTCCTTCGCGACGGAGCAGGGGCTGACGGCGAGCCTCGTTCACCTTTTCAATCACGGCCTGATGAAGGGCGCGCTCTTCATGGCGGCCGCCTGCGTCATGTTGCGCATCGGGTCGCACAGTTGCAGCGCCTATGCAGGGCTTGCGAGGCGCATGCCGGTGACGACGGCGGCGTTCATTATTTCCGGACTGTCGCTGATCGGCGTCCCGCTGACGGTCGGCTTCATTTCTAAATGGCAGCTCCTGACGGCCGCATTCGATTCAGACCGCGCCTGGGCGGGTTTCCTGATTGTCGCGTCGTCGCTTCTCGGCGTCATCTATGTCGGGCGAGTGATCGAGATGATGATTCTTAAGCCCGCGCCGGAGGGCGCAGCGGACGTAAAGGAAGCGCCGCTCTCGATGCTGATCCCGATGGCGATCCTCGTTGCGGCGAATGTCTATTTCGGCGTCAATACCGAACTGACTGTCGATCTTGCTGAACGCGCCGCCCATGCGCTGATGGGGGTCGCGCGATGATTTCCCCCGGCGCCGCCGTCGCGCTTTCGGTCGCTCTGCCGTTCGCAGGCATGATCGCCATCTGGCTGCTGGACCGCGCGCCGAACTTGCGTGAAGCGGCGACCTTGCTGACTGGAGCGATCCTGATTGCGCTCACAATCGGCGTCTTCCTTGCAGTCGGCGACGGCGCGCGTCCTGGATATTTCGTTCTCACGGTCGTTGGCGGTCTGCCGATCGAATTTCAGGCCGAACCGCTCGGCGCCATGTTCGCCGTTCTTGCGAGCATCCTCTGGTTTGTGAATTCTCTTTATTCGATCGGCTACATGCGGGGCCATCACGAGAAGCACCAGACGCGTTTTTATATGAGTTTTGCCGTTGCGATCGCTGCGGCGATCGGCGTCGCCTATGCCGCCAACCTTTTCACGCTGTTCATTTTTTACGAAATACTGACGCTGTCGACATTCCCGCTTGTCGCGCACAAGGGCGACGACGCTGCACGAAAAGGCGGGCGCGTTTATCTTGGCATCCTGATGGGAACGTCTATCGGGCTTTTTCTGCCGGCGATCGTCTGGGTCTATTCGATCGCGGGAACGACCGATTTTACTCCCGGCGGAATTCTTGCTGCGCCGCTAGAAGACGCGGGCGCGTTGCCCATGATCCTGATGGGGCTATTCGCGTTCGGCATCGCCAAGGCGGCGCTGATGCCTGTGCATCCCTGGCTTCCAAACGCGATGGTCGCGCCGACGCCGGTGTCGGCGTTTCTTCATGCGGTCGCCGTCGTCAAGGCGGGCGTGTTTTCAATCCTGAAGGTCGCCATATACATATTCGGAATTGATTTTCTCGACGCGACGGACGCCTCGGCGCCCTATATGTGGATCGCCGCCGTTTCGATCCTCCTCGCTTCGGCGATTGCAATGCATCAGGACAATCTGAAGGCGCGCCTCGCCTATTCGACGGTTTCGCAGCTTTCCTATGTGACGCTCGGCGCGATGCTCGCAACGCAAATGGGCGCAATCGGCGGCGCAATGCAGATCGCGGCGCACGCCGCAGGCAAAATGACGCTCTTCATGTGCGCCGGCGCGATCTATGTCGCCGCTCACAAGACGCTGGTTTCGGAATTGCGCGGGCTCGGGCGCAAGATGCCGTTCACCTTCATCGCGTTCTTCATCGGCGCCATGTCGATTGTCGGCCTGCCGCCGATGGGCGGGTCGTGGCCGAAATTCCTGCTGATGCTCGGCGCAGCGGACGCCGGGCAGCTCGCGGTCATCGGCGTATTGATCGTCTCGTCGCTATTGAACGTCGCGTACCTGCTTTCAATTCCGGTGCAGGCGTTTTATCTCGACCCGGCCGAAGCGGGCGCAAAGCCGAAGGGTTCCGGCGCCAAGGCGATCGACTGGCGCAATATTCATGAGGCGCCGATCCTTTGCGTCGCGCCGCCGCTGATCACCGCGCTGTTTGCGCTGCTGCTCTTCATTTTCGCCGATCCGCTCTATGCGTATCTGGCGCCAATCGCGGAGGCGCGGTGATGGCCGATCATTCCGGCGACGGCAAACAAGGCTGGGCCGACACGAAAGCGTTTCGGTTTGCTTTTCTCGGCGTCCTCATAATAGCGGCGCTGGCGTCTGCGGTTGCGGGTTTCCTGCCGCAATTTCAGAAAGACCATCCGCATTTCAGCGTCGAAGGCATGGGCGCGTTTTTCGCTGTCTACGGCTTTGCCGCATTTTCATTCATCGTGCTCGCAGGCCAGCATTTAAGGAAGCTCGTCAGCCGCAAGGAGACCTATTATGACGAGCGCGAGTAGTCTTCTTACCGCGCTGGTCATGAACCCGGCGGTGATCCTCGTCGCCGGGGCGATCTTCGGCGCGTTCATCCCGAACGGTTTTGCGGCGATTCGGCGTCCGCTGATGCTTGTCTTCGTCGCGGTCAGCGCGTTCCAGCTCAATCGCCTCGGACTTGGCGAATATGGCGTGCTGTCGATTTTCGGCGAGCCCGTGACGATGCTTCGCGTTGATCCCCTGTCGCGGCTCTTCGCGGTCGTCTTCCATATCGCGACTGCGCTGAACCTCATCTACGCCTGGCACAGCCGCGATCGCGCTCTCGACTTCGCGTCGCTCGCCTATCCCGCTGCGGCGCTTGGCGGCGTCCTTGCGGGCGATCTCATCACGCTTTTCGTGTGGTGGGAAATTGCGGCGATCACGTCCGTATTCCTGATATGGGGCCCCGGGACGCGCGCCACATTTCTCGCAGGCATGCGCTATCTGACTATTCAGGTTCTGTCAGGCGTGCTGCTGCTCGCCGGAATCGTCCTTGTGTACCGGGAGACCGGATCATTCGCGTTTGAGGAGATCGGCCTTCGCGACGCGTCGGGCGCGATCAAGGCGTCAGGCCTTCTCATACTCCTCGCCTTCGGCATCAAGTCGGCGTTTCCGTTGCTTCACAACTGGGTGCAGGACGCTTACCCAAAGGCGTCATTCGCCGGCACAATTGTGCTTTCCGTGTTTACCACGAAGCTCGCAGTCGCCTCGATCGCCCGCGCTTTTCCGGGGACGCCTGAACTCGTCTGGATCGGCGCGGTCATGACGATCTTCCCGATTTTTTTCGCACTCATCGAGAACGATCTGAAGAAGGTTCTTTGTTATTCGATCAACAACCAGGTCGGCTTCATGGTGATCGGCATCGGCTTTGGCACGGCGGCCTCTATCAACGGCGCTGTCGGCTACGCCTTCACCAACATCATCTTTGAAAGCCTGCTTTTCATGGCGGTCGGCGCGGCGATCCACCGGACCGGCACGTCGAAGGCGACGGAACTTGGCGGTCTCTACAAGACGATGCCGCTGACGATGATCTTTGCGATCATCGGCGCGATGTCGATCTCGGCGTTTCCGGGCTTTGCAGGCTTTGTGACGAAGGGGCTCATCATCGATGCGGCGGGTGAGGCGAACGCCTTTTGGATCTGGCTTGTCCTGCTGTTTGCTTCTGCGGGCGTGCTTGAACATGCGGGCATCAAGATCCCGTATTTCACGTTTTTCGCGCATGACAGCGGCAAACGGCCGAAGGAAGCGCCGCCGGCGATGCTGTTCGCCATGGGCGTATCCGCAGCGCTGTGCATCGCGATCGGCGTTTACCCTGAACCGCTTTACGCGCTGATGCCGCACCAGGAAGCGATCGCGAATTATCATCCTTACGCGCCCTATCATGTCGTCGAGCAGCTGCAGCTTCTCCTTTGGGCGGTCCTTGCCTTTGCGGTTCTCATTCTCGTCAAATGGTATCCGGCGGAAGTCGCATCGACCAATCTCGATACGGACTGGTTCTATCGCGTTCCAGGGCGCGGCCTATTCGGCTGGGCCGTCGCGGCGGTCGGCGCGATCTGGATGTTTTCCTCGCGCATATTGTCTGAACGCTTCATGGGCGCCATTCGCCGCGTCTACGCATTGCATGGACCGGAAGGCGCGCTGGCGCGGTCATGGCCGACCGGCTTTATGGCGCTTGCAACGGCCATTGTTCTCGGCCTTGCGCTGATTATCGCTTTCGCGGCTTAACCTTAAATCCTAATCCAATCCTAACCGCATCGGACAAAGTTATCCCACACATCGATTCAAGTTTTACACTTGCAGTCGAGTGATCGCCCAAATTGGGCCGAGGGGAGCGGAAGATGAAGGGCAATTGGAGCGGAGGGCTAAGTAATTTCTACCGCAAGAGGATTGTAAATGCGACGTTGCAGCTGACGGCGAAAGCGTGCGGCGTCGAATATGCGGAAGTCGTCGCCGTGAAGCGGAGCGCCTCGGTTGTTTTCGCGCGGCAGCTGTCGACGTATCTGTGTCACGTCGTCGGCGAGATGTCGCTCAGGGATGTCGCAACTGAATTCGGCCGCGACCGCACGACGGTTTCGCACGCCTGCCATGCGATCGAGGACCGGCGCGAATGTCCGATCTTTGACCGCCAGATCGAGCACCTCGAACGCGCGCTGAAAAGGCAGATCAAGGAAATGGTCGAAGCGGCGACAGCAGGCGCGCTGATTGACCTAAAATCCGTCTGTCTTGCGCGTCAGCGCGGGTCATTGCGCGCGGTCGAACCTTCAGGATGAAGGGCTTTGTTGCGCGACGGCGCGAATACGCGCGATCATTGAGGCGATGCCGTTCGAACGCTGCGGCGTAAGATGTGCGGCAAGATCGAGCGGAGCCAGCGCTTCATTCGCGTCGATCGCCAAAATCTCGGCGGCGGTCTTTCCGGAAAAGAGCGCAACCAGCAGCGCAACAAGGCCCTTGACGATATGAGCGTCCGAATCGCCCGCAAATTCGAGGCGGTCTTTCGCGCGCGTCACATCCAGCCAGACCTGGCTCGCGCATCCGCGCACCTTGTGGGCGTCGTCGCGCTTCCCGTCCGGATAAGGAGGAAGAGACCGCCCAAGGTCGATGAGATATTTGTAGCGGTCGTCCCAATCGTCGAGAAACGAGAAATCAGCGACGATGTCGTCAAAGCTTGTCATGAACTCGAAATAAGCGAGGGCGTGCGCGCCTGCAAGGCCGCTCCCCCGCAGCTTATCGCAATGCTATAAGACGGCGGGAGGAGCCGATGCCGATTATCGCAATAGTGATCGCGTGCGCCTGCGCCTTGG
>JBGSLM010000103.1:0-14231 GCA_041740755.1 Parvularculaceae bacterium
GGAGATCGAAAGACTGCGGCAGGAAGCGGAAGATTGCTGGCGCGCGTGCGAACAGATGGCGCGCGACCAGCGCATCGCCCTCGAGACGCTTGAAGAACTCGGCGCCTTGAAAGATCAGGCGGATCTCGATCAATGGACGAGCGACTACAACGAAATAATCGACGGCGTCGGCGACATTTTATCAGAACTTGGAGTGCCGGGCACGGATTATGGCGGCCTCATTGCGAAAGGCTCGCTGGTCGCTATCGCGGCAGGCGCAAAGATCGGAAACAGCAGACATATTCCGGGCAGCCCCAGCCATGACGCGGACGCCACCAAAAAATGGCTGCAAGGCAAAGGCAAGGGCGCGGACGAGCGAAAAGTGACGGACCCAAAGCAGGCGGAACGCGTCTACAAGGAAATGGAACGCTATACGCAAGGCAACAAGGACGGACCTACGACTGGAATGCGCAACGACCTCGAAAAAGCCAAGGCGGCGTGTAACGCCGCCGAACAAAAATACAAGGATGCGAAAAAGGCGGCCGGGAAGTAGGAGCAATCACTTGCATACGGCCTGATTTTGCTTGAGCGATCAGCCATGGCTAAGCGCGAGGTCGTGAGTCCTCTCTCCGTCGCGGGGCCAAGTCCAATTTTCCACAGTCATTGAACTTTCGCGGGGCCGTCGCTTGCCTGTCGTTTTTGCGCGCTATTCACCGCCTGCGGTCCCGACCGCCAGGCTTTCCGCCATCTGGGACCCGTGGGCGCCTCCTGCCCCGGACGCGCCTTTGTTGCGTAGGACGAGACTTCCTGTTGCGTAGGGCCGGTCCTGTTGGACCGGCCTTTTTTTCGCCTTCGAAGCCGGTTTCACTCCGCGCCCAAGCCGACCGGGAATCGCGATGCGTCGCCTGATGATTTGCTTCTTGTCCGCGGCGTTGGTCGCATCAGGGGCCGCAGCCGCCAAGCCCGCCGCGGACTGCACCCTAAAAAGCATCAAGCTTTATGGCGCTGTGCAGGTGGTCGACAGTTTCCCGGACCTAAAGGTCCAGATCGTCACGAGTTTCCCCGATCTGAAGGTCAAGGCAGTGGACAGCTTCCCCGACGAATGCGGGAAATGGCGGTTTGTCGAAAGCTTCCCAGACTTCAAGATCCAGTATGTGGAGAGCTTCCCCGACCTCAAAATCGAACTGGTGGAGAGTTTTCCCGGCCTTCCATAAATCGTAATACATTGTAATAGTTGATATATTTTATGTTTTTGCACTGCACAAAAATTTGGATGAACATTCTAGATCAAGTCCCTATCTAGGCTGAAGAGAAAACGGCGATTTCCGCCGAGCCTTGAAAGGACCAAAGCCATGACGAAGCGCAAAGAAGCCGTCGAACTCAAAGAAATCAACGCTGCAGAAGCGATCCGCAAGGGCTGGCTCGCCTATCTCGGCGCCTATGGCCTCGCCTTCGAACGCGCGAAGCCCGCGCTGAAGACCTTGACCGAGAAATACGCCGACCTCTTCGGCGACCTCGTTGAAAAAGGCGAAGAAGTCGAAGCGACCGCGAAAGAGCAGATCGTCGACGTGCGCGACCGCGCCAAGGGCGTCTATGGCGCCGGCGTCGAGAAGTTCCGCGCGTTCATTCCAGTGCGCGGCGCAGCCAACGACCGCGTCAAAGAACTCGAAGCCGAGGTCGAAGCGCTCAGCAAGAAGCTTGCTGCGACGGCAAAGAAGACCGTCCGCACGGCGAAGCGCGCGAAAGCGGCTTAAACCTCTCCCCCTCCGTAGAGTTGCGTAGAGTACCCATAAAGCGGGGCGTTTCCTCCGAAGCGCTCCGCTTCTTGTTGCGCCGCAATAGGGCGGACATTTGCCATCCGCACTCAAACGGCGAATACTTTGAAGCAGTAAGAGCAAGAAATTCAAAAGCTTGCCGGCGAAAGTCCGTTGGGAGGAACCATGTCGAAGACGAGCGACGAACTCGGCCAGCAGGCCGCCGAAACGCCGACTGCGCTCAATCCCATCATCGGCGTGCGCCGGTCAGAGCTGTTGAAGTCGCTCGGCGTCCTCATCACCCAGGCGGCGAAGCAGCCGGCGCCCTTCGCAAAACACCTGACGAATTACGGCAAGGACCTTGTTGAAATCGTCAAAGGCGAATCTGAAATCGCGCCCGACAAGAAAGATCGCCGGTTTCAGGACGCAACCTGGAAATTCAACCCCTTCTACAAATACACGATGCAGTCATGGCTCGCGATGCGCAAAGGCTTCGAAGGCTGGATCGCCGATTCAGGCGTTGATGAAGCCGACAAAACGCGCGCGAAATTCGTGCTCGATATCATTGCGGACGCGCTCGCGCCGACAAATACGCTGATCGGCAATCCAGCCGCGATCAAGCGCGTCTATGAGACTGGCGGCGCTTCGCTCGTGAAGGGCTTGCAGAACGCTTATAACGACATACGCCACAATAACGGCATGCCGTCACAGGTCGACGGACGCCCGTTCAAAGTTGGAGAAAATCTGGCGACGACTCCCGGCGCAGTCGTCTTCAAGAACGAGATGCTGGAGCTTATCCAGTACAAGCCGACGACCGAGGACGTCTTCGAAATTCCGCTTCTCGTCGTGCCGCCGCAGATCAACAAGTTTTACGCCAACGACCTTTCGCCAGAGAAAAGCGTCGTCCGCTTTATGCTCTCGCAGGGTTTCCAGACTTTCGCCGTGTCGTGGCGAAATCCCCAAAAAGAACACGCGCACTGGGGTCTTGAAGACTATGTCGCCGCGCTCATCGAAGCGTCGGAAGCGATCCGCAAGATCACCAAGGCGAAGCAGATCAATGTGTCGGGCGCCTGTTCAGGCGGCATCACGACGGCGAGCTATCTTTCAGAGCTTGCGGCGCGCAAATCGAACCTCGTCAATTCATTCACGCTGCAGGTCTGCGTCCTCGACGGACACAAGGAAGACAGCGAGGTCGGCCTCTTCGTCACTGATGAGGCGATCGAGGTTGCGCGCCGCCATTCGGCCAAGAAGGGCATTTTGTCGGGCGATGATCTTTCAAAATCCTTTGCGTGGCTGCGCCCGAACGATCTCATCTGGAATTATGTCGTCAACAACTACCTGATGGGCGACAGCCCGCCGCCGTTTGACATTCTCTATTGGAACAATGATTCGACGAACCTGCCGGCGCAGCTTCATTCCGACTATCTCGATATCTACGGCGACAAGCGCTTTGCAAATCCCGGCACGGTCGATTTCATGGGCCATAAGCTCGACCTGACGAAAGTCACGCAAGACGCCTTCATGGTCGCCGCCGTCACCGACCACATCACGCCGTGGCGCGCGTGCTATCGCAATGTGCATCTCTTTGGCGGCGACGTTAAATTCGTGCTGTCGAACAGCGGACACATTCAGGCTCTACTAAATCCGCCGGGCAATCCGAAGGCGCAATTCTTCGCCAATGATGCGCTTCCGGCCAATGCGGATGAATGGCTCGCCGGGGCAAAGCCTCAGGCAGGTTCATGGTGGCCGTTGTGGACGAACTGGCTGCGCCAACGCTCAGGCGAAAAGAAAGCAGCGCCAAAAGCGCTCGGATCGAAGACCTATCCGCCGACGGCCAAGGCGCCCGGCGAATATGTGTTCGGCTAAGGGCAAATGCGGAAGGATTTAGTATGAGTGCTGACGATCATCACCTTCCCGAACTCGGCTTTGTCGAAGTCGGACTCCAAAAACTCAGAACCGGGGTCTGGCGCGGCGCCGGCGCCGGTCGCCCGCTGCTGTTCTTCAACGGCATCGGCGCCAATCTCGAGATCGCTCAGCCGCTCGCCGAGGCTTTGCCTGATCGCGATATAATCACTTTCGATCTTCCCGGAATTGGCGGCTCGCCTGGACCCGTTGCGCCCTATCGCCCGTGGTGGGTGGCGCAGGCGGCAAAGGCGATCCTTCTGCGCTACGGATATGATCGAGCCGTCGACGTCATGGGCGTTTCCTGGGGCGGCGGCGCGGCGCAGCAATTCACTTTTCAATATCAAAAGCGCGTCAACCGGCTCGTCTTGTGCGCGACGTCGCCGGGCGCGCTGATGGTGCCCGGCAAGATCGAAGCGCTGTCCAAGATGGCGGACCCAAAGCGCTATATGGATCGCGACTTCCTCGCCAAGAATTTCAAGACGCTTTACGGCGACGAACCCGAAGGCGCCTCGCAATTTTCTGCGCGCATGAAGCCGCCTTCGCGCTCGGGATACGTTTACCAGCTGATGGCGATGATGGGCTGGTCAAGCCTTCCCTTTCTGCCGCTGTTGCCGCACGAGACGCTGGTGATGGCTGGCGACCGCGACAACATAGTGCCGCTCGCCAATGCAAAAATTCTGAAGTTCATGATCCGCAATTCCGAACTTCATGTGGTCGAGGACGGCGGACATCTGTTCGTGTTGTCGAAAGCCAAAGCCGTGCTGCCGGTGCTGAAGACATTTCTCGATCGCCCGGTCATGGAAATGCGGCCGGCGCGACATTTCGAAACCGCCGCAGCCCAATAGGAGAGCACCTTGGCGAAAAAGCCCGCACATTCCCCCGATACCGCCCGCAAGATATGGCTCGCCGGCATCGGCGCGTATGGCCGCGCCTTCTCGGAAGCGCAGGAATCCATTGCAAAACTAAGCGGCGAGTCAGCGCGCGTTTTTGAAGACCTCGTCGCCAAGGGCGAGGCGATCGAAAAGAAGGTCGAAGCGGAGGGAAGAAAAGTCGCCGCGCGCGTCGCACCGGGCGCCCACTCGCTCGATGAGCGCATCAAGCGCATGCGCGAGCGCATCGGCCTTGGAGTCGGCGAGGATCATCCCTCGCTCGCGGACGACGTCCACGACCTCAATCAGCGGGTCGCACGCATCGAGGCCAAGCTGGACCAGATCATCGCCGGATCGCCAAACCAGCCGGCGAAAACCAAGGCAGTGAAGCGTAAAGCCGCCCAAAAGAAAAAAGCCTGAGCGGCGCGCCATGGGCGGCAAGGTCAAGACCCGCGACAAGATCCTGAAAACTTCGCTTGCGCTGTTCAACGCCGAAGGCGAAGCGCAAGTCTCGACGGTCGACATCGCCGCCGTGCTCGGCATATCGCCGGGCAATCTCTATTATCATTTCAAAGGCAAGGAAGCGATCATCGAATCGCTGTTCGGCGAGTTCGAAACGGAAATGCGCCAGGTATTGTCGGCGCCGATCGAAAAGCCCCTCTCGCTCGATGACAACTGGATCTTCATCTATATCATTTTCGAAGAGATCAACGATTTCCGATTTTTCTATGAGGGCATGTCGTCGATCCTTGAACGGTGCCCTGCGCTCCGCCCTCGCCTTGCACGGCTGCTGGCGCTAAAGAAATCAACGACGCTCGCAATCCTCAATTCGTTGGAATCGCAAAAGCAGATTGCATTCCGATCCGATGAAAAGGAACGTCTGGCGGACCGCATCGCTGCGCATCTGACATTCTGGCTTCAATATCGCGAGATTACCGAAAAGGAGCAGTCGGACCGCGCCCGCATCCATGACGGCGTGTATTCGACGGTCCTGCAGATTGCGCCCTATGTGACGGCGGGTCGCGAAGACTATCTGAAAGGCGCCGCGGCTTACTTCGCTAAACAGGGCGCCGCGCGCAAAGCCTGACCGCGCATCCCGGCGAAAGCCGGGATCCAAATCTTCTTCACCGAAGAGTGAAACGCAAAGATGGATCCCGGCTTTCGCCGGGATGAGCGGGGAGGTAGTATTGGAGCGGAGTGAAAAAGTGACAAATTCCCCCCTCGCCGATTTTCCGATTACGCGCAGATGGCCCGCGAAACATCCGGACCGCTTGCAGCTTTACACGCTCGGTACGCCGAACGGCGTAAAGATTTCAATTGCGCTCGAAGAGCTGGAAATTCCGTATGAAGCGCATCGCGTTTCGTTTGCGGACAATGACCAATTCACGCCGGAATTTCTTTCACTCAACCCGAACAACAAAATTCCGGCGATTCTCGATCCGAACGGGCCGGGCGGCGCGCCGATGCCGCTTTGGGAATCTGGCGCAATCTTGCTCTATCTCGCAGACAAGTCAGGAGAGCTCATTTCCCCCGATCCCGCTGCGCGCTGGCAGACCGTGCAATGGCTGATGTTCCAGATGGGCGGTGTTGGGCCGATGTTCGGACAGGTCGGATTCTTCCATCATTTTGGGGGCAAAGAGTTTGAAGACAAGCGCCCGCGCGACCGGTATGTGAACGAATCAAAGCGCATTCTCGGCGTACTCGACAAGCAGCTCGACGGCCGCAGCTGGATCGCCGGCGACTATTCAATCGCCGACATCGCCGTTTTCCCTTGGATCTGGAATGTCATCGAGAATTACAAGGCAGACGAAATTCTCGAAATCGAAAAATTCGCCAATGTCTTGCGCACGCACGCTGCGTTCATGGCGCGTCCTGCTGTCCAGCGCGGACTGAAAATCCCGACGCGGCCATCGTGACTACTGCGCGGTGATCCCGCCGTCGATCTTGAATTCCGACGCCGTGACAAAACGCGATTCATCCGACGCGAGATAGAGCACTGCGTATCCGACGTCTTCAGGCTCGCCGAGGCGTTGCAGGGGAATCTGGCGAGTTAGCCTAGATTCGCCTTTCTCGCCGCCGCCGCCCAATGCGACGAGCGGATCGATGATCGGCGTGCGCGTAAATACCGGATGCACTGAATTGCAGCGGATATCATAGCCTGCCTTCGCGCAGTGGAGCGCGATTGACTTCGACATCATCCAGACGCCCGCTTTTGCGGTGTTATAGGCGAGCATGTCGCCGCTCGCGATCATACCGGCGACCGATGAAATGTTGATGATCGAGGCAGGCTGCGATTCTTTCAAATAGGGCATCGCGAGCTGCGTGCCGACAAAGATCGCATCGACGTCTATATCCATCGTACGCCGCCACTCCCCGAGCGTTTCCGTTTCAATATTGCCCCATCCGCCGATACCGGCGTTGTTCACGAGAACGCTGATGCCGCCCATGAATTCGGCCGCCATCCCGAGCGCGTTTTCCCAGTCTTCGCGCTTCGTTACGTCGTGATGGCAGAAGGCAGCCGCGCCCGGATATTTTGCGTCAATCTCGGCGGCGGTCTTTTCTGCGCCCTTCGAGTTGACATCGGTGACGACGACTTTCGCGCCTTCAGCAGCGAGCATGCGCGCAAAGCAGGCGCCGAGCCCCTGCGCGCCGCCAGTGATGAAAACTTTCTTTCCTGAAACGCGTCCCATGCCGCCTCCTTGCGTGGCGGCCACGCTAGCCGCCGGGCCCGCACCGAACCAGATCTGTCAGCAGCGCGCGAGGATTAACCCTGCTCTTTGATCTGCCGGATCGCCTCAGCCATGAACTCGTCCATGTGTCGGCGAACCTGGTGGTCCGACTGGCCGACGCCCGCAGCGGCAAGGTCCGCCTTTATCTTGCGGAAAACGTCGTCGTCTCCGGCTTCCTGGAAATCAGCCTTGATGACGGACTTCGCATATTCTTCAGCCTTGTCGCCCTGAAGGCCCATCTGGCCCGCCGCCCAAAGCCCAAGCAGCTTGTTGCGTCTGGCTTCCGCCTTGAACCGCAGCGCTTCGTCATGCGCGAATTTCTTCTCGAAGCCGTCCTTGCGGTCGTCAAAACTGGTCATAACCCTTGATTTCCTTGAGTTTTATTCGGCGAAGCGCCGTTCTTCTACCTATCCGGCGGCGGATCGGCAATGCCGCACCCAATGGGCGGCGCATTGCGGCGATAGACGCCGGGCCTCCCACCCATGTAGGGGTTTTCTTGGCCGTCTCAAGCGCGTATAGCCGCGCGCTCCGGTCGAAAAGGCTGCTCGATTCGAGCGTCGGCGACCTCCCAGAAGGACAAAGCCAGAATGGCGCGCCGCAAGCAAATCTACGAAGGCAAAGCGAAGATCCTTTTCGAGGGGCCCGAACCCGGCACGCTCATCCAGTATTTCAAGGATGACGCCACCGCCTTCAACAACCAGAAACGAGCGGTGCTCGAGGGCAAGGGCGTCCTCAACAACCGCATTTCCGAATTCATCATGCAAGGCCTTGAGCGGATCGGCGTGCCGACCCATTTCATCCGCCGCCTGAACATGCGCGAACAGCTCATCCGTCACGTTGAGATCATCCCGCTCGAAGTCGTCGTGAGGAACGTCGCCGCAGGTTCGATGGTCAAGCGCCTCGGGCTTGAAGAAGGCTCGCAGCTGCCGCGTTCGGTGATCGAATTCTATTATAAAAACGACGCGCTCGGCGATCCTCTCGTCGCAGAAGAACACATCACGGCGTTCAACTGGGCGACGCCCCAGGAAATCGACGACATGATGGCGCTTGCGCTTCGGATCAACGACTTTTTGTCCGGCCTTTTCACCGGCGTCGGCATCAAACTCGTTGATTTCAAGGTGGAATTCGGACGTCAATATGACGGCGATCTGATGCGCCTCATCCTCGCCGATGAAATCAGCCCCGATTGCTGCCGCCTGTGGGACATGGAAACCGGCGCAATCATGGACAAGGACCGCTTCCGCAAGGATATGGGCGGCGTCACCGAAGCCTACCGCGAAGTCACCAAGCGCCTTGGCGTCCTGAAAGACAACGGCGCCGGCGGTCATGCCGGCCCGGTGCTCGTCACTGACAACGAAAAATGAGCCGGCGTTACGAAACTGTAGCATTCTCGTAAGGCTCTCTTCATCGTTTCGTTATTGAAGCGTCACAAATCCTTCATCGACCCGGCCTAATCCGCCGCGCATCTCAAGCGCGGTGCTATCAATGCGTTTCGTTATCCTGGCGGCCACAATTGCGGCGATGACCCTTGCGGGGGTCGCCTGCCCTGCTCTCGCCCAGAGCGTCAGCGGGGTTTCCGGTTCTGAAGTCAAAGCCGGCGAACACACCTTCGAGTACCGCTTCGCCTATTCTCCGGACAATGACGGGCGCGAAGAAGGATATACTCACCGTTTTCACTATCAGCATGGATTCAGCGACAGCTTGCGCGGCCGCGCGCTTGTGCTGATGGGCAACAAGGGCGGCGATGCGGTAGAGGTTCAGGCGGTCAGCGCTGAGGTCCTTTATCAATTCCTTGAAAGCGAAAAGACGAACGGCTGGGATTCTGCAATCCGTGTTGATGGAATTCTATCGACCGTCAGCGGCAAGCCGGACCGCGTGCGGATTGGATGGCACAATTCTTTCGAGTTGAGCAAAACGGTCGAGCTTCGCGCCGTGCTGCTTCTCGGGAAAGAGCTTGGCGACAACCATCGCGCTGGAATATCTATCGAAACCCGCGAAGAGCTGACCGCCAAAATCCACCCAAAACTTCGCTTCGGCGTTCAGTCCTTCAATAATTTCAATACGACGGCGCATATCGGCAGTTTTGCCGAACAGCGCCACCAGGTGGGACCGATTCTAAAAGGCAAGCTGACCAAACGGGTCAAGTTCGAAGCCAGCACGCTCTTCGGCCTTTCGGACGATCCGACAGAAATCGACGCCCGGTTGTTCTTAAGCTACTCGCTCTAATTCGAGACCGGTCCGGCGATCGCCTTGATGATATCCGTCCAGTGATCGAGACCGGCGTAAAAAGCGTCGGTGCGCAGGTTCTCATTCTTGCCGTGATAATTCGGCGAGTCCTCCTCCCGCAGGAAGAGCGATCCGATCGCAAAAGTCGGAATGCCGGCGCGCCGGAAGTGAAGTCCGTCCGTACCGCCCGCTTCCATATAAGGAACCGCGACGACATTGGGATAGCGCTTGCGCACGGCGCCAAGAACGGCCGCTTCGATTTCGGGCGTCAGCACCGAGGCGGGGCTTTCGATCGGCTCGTCCAGCGTTGCAAACTCAATCGCCGGATTTTCGACGACGGCTGCGAGCTGCGCTTTCACGGCGTCCACCGCGACGCCCGGAAAGATCCGGCAGTTGACCGTCGCCGTCGCCGATTGCGGCAGGGCGTTTTCCGCGTGACCGCCTTTCAGCATGGTCGCGACGCAGGTCGTCCGCAATGTCGCATTGATATGCGTCACCGCAGATAGCGTTTTCACCGCTTTTTTGTCGCCGGGCTTTTCGACAAACCGGAGCAACGCCTTGGCGGTCGCGTCATCTGAGCTTGCGGCATCCGTCTTGAAGTTCCGCAGCGTGATGTCATTCCACATTACAGGAAATGCGTATCCCTCTATCTTTTTCAGCGCAGACGCCAGTTCATAGATCGCATTGTCGGCGCGCGGCTGGGAGGAATGTCCGCCGTTGTTTTTGACGGTGAGTTCGTATGTTGCGTAGGTTTTCTCCGCCGCCTGAATATAGAATACCGGCGTCTTTCCTTCCGGCGCGTCAAAGCCGCCGCCCGCATCGCTGTTCAGCGCGAATTCCGCGCCCTTCAGTTTTTCGGCGAGTGCGCGCGTCGTCAGCATGCCGGTTTCCTCGTCGCCGGAAAATGCAATGATGAGATCGCGCGTCGGTTTGAAGCCTTCCTTCTTCAGACGAATGAAGGTTTGCGTCAGATCTACAATTCCGTATTTGTTGTCGACAAGGCCGCGGCCGTAAAAGACGCCGTCCTTTTCCGTCAATACGAAGGGATCATGGTCCCAGTCGGCGCGTTCCGCTTCGACGGCGTCCATGTGGCCGAGAAATAGGATCGGCGATTTTCCCGAGGCTCCGTCGCCGCGGTAGCGCACGACAAGGCCGACGGATGTCCCGGCGGAAACGATTTCAATTTCGTCTTTCTTGAAGCCCGCGGCCCGGAACTCGCTCGCGAGCCAGGCGGCCATTTTCGGCGTCTCGCCGTGCTTTTCCGTCGATTTGAAGCTGACCGCCTTTTCCATCAACCGGCGCGCCTCTGCCTGTTCCTGAGGCGTCGCAGCGTGTGCTGCGGAAACAAACGATAGAACGCTGGCCGCAACGGCCAATTGAATTTGCTTCATGCGTCGCCCCTGTTGCTGATCCGGCGCGGAGCCTATGGGGCCCGGCGCCGGATAGCAACGAGGCTTAGCCGTGCGATTCGATCGCCGCCGGCGATGAAGGCGCATCCTTGTGCGGGTCGTGCGGATGCCAGCCGACGACGTTCAGCATGACGAAGAACCCGATGACATAGGCGAGAATGACCCACCAGCCGTGCAGGATCCAACGGACTGCGGATTTTGCTTCCGGATACTGGTTGGAGAGCGCAACGCCTGCTGACGATCCAAACCAGATCATCGACCCGCCGAAGCCGACGGCATAGGCGAGTACGCCCCAGTCATACCCGCCCTGGTCGAGCGCAAGCGCCGTCAGCGGAATATTGTCGAACACGGCTGAAACGAAGCCGAGCGTCAGCGCCGTCTCCCAGCTTGCTTGCGGCAAACGCTCGACCGGCATCAGCGAGGCGCAGGTGACGAGCGAGAGCAGAAACAATGTCCCCTTGACGCTCGAAAACGCGACGCCGAGATTCGGCGCTCTGACGACGGCCGCGACAATGATCGCCGCCCACACGCCGAGCCCGATAACTGGATAAAGGTCGAGCAGATGCGGCGCAAAAAGATTGGCGCCGACATTCGCGCCCACCGCCGTCACAAGGATGAACCCGACGATGACGACCCGCGTCCAGTCGACCTTGAATTCGCCTTCGCGGTGTTTTTGAATTGGCGAGTGGATCTGCTGAATGATGGACAGCGGAATGGCGAATATGAGAAACGCCGCAAACGCCGCCACGTAGGCGTGCGTCACGTCGAGCGGCGAGACGCCGTCGATCCACATCATCGTCGTTGTCGTGTCGCCGACGACGGAGCCGGAACCGCCGGCATTTGACGCCGCAACGATCGCCGCGAGATAGCCGATATAAACGCGCTTGTAGACATGGCGCGCAACGACGCCGCCGATGAGCGCCGCCGCGATGTTGTCGAGAAAGCTCGACATGAAGAATATCATGGCGAGCAGAGTAAAGCCCCCAAGCCAGTTGTCCGGCAGGATGCGCGGCATCGCTTCGGGCGCTTTTGAATCTTCAAAATGGCGGGAGAGAACAGCAAAGCCGAGAAGAAGAAGGAACAAATTTCCGAGCGTCACGCGCTCGTGCCACATATGCGCTTGCAGCCCCTCAAGCCCGGCCCCCGCATGAAACCCTGTGAAGAAGAATTTGTAAGCGATGATCGCGGCAAGCCCGGTCACCGCGACGGTGAAGGTGCGGTGGTGGAACAGCGCGACGCCGATCAGCGTCCCGGCGAACAAAAAGAATTCCAGCGGCTGCCCAAGAATCGAAATCCCCGCTGAACCGACAGCAGCAGGCTCCATCCCGGCCGCGAAGGCCGTCGAAATGGAAACGCAAAGCGCGGCAAAGGCCGCGACCGCGAGCATCGCCCACGACGACCGAAGCATTGAAAACTCTCCCATTAAAAGGCGAACGCCCCCGAAGGGCCGGGAACCTATACCTCGGTCCGATTCGGCGCAATTGGGGCGTTGCAGCCCACCGTCCGGCGGAGTATGGCAATCGCGCCGATAAAGCCCCCCCTTCCAGAAGGATTTCCGCCGATGAAAGCCCGGATCACCGTCACCCTCAAATCTGGCGTTCTTGACCCGCAGGGCAAGGCGATCGAAGGGGCGCTCGCGGGGCTTGGCTTTTCCGGGGCGAACAACGTTCGCCAGGGCAAGATCATCGAAATGAAGCTCGATGAAACGAACGAGACTGCAGCGCGCGCCAAACTCGAAGAGATGTGCAAAAAGCTCCTCGCCAATCCGGTGATGGAGAACTACGTAATTGAATTGACGGCCTAACCCATGAAAACCTCAGTCATTGTTTTTCCCGCTTCCAACTGCGACCGCGATGCGGCTGTCGCTCTTGAGCAGGCGACCGGGAAGGCCCCGGACATGGTGTGGCATGGGAACACCGACCTTCCGGCTACGGACCTTATTATACTGCCAGGCGGCTTTTCCTATGGCGACTATTTGCGCTCCGGCGCGATGGCTGCGCGCTCGCCGATCATGCAGGCGGTGATTGAAAAAGCCAAAGCGGGGACGCCGGTCATCGGCATCTGCAACGGCTTTCAGGTTCTGACGGAAGCAGGTCTCCTCCCCGGCGCGCTGATGCGCAATGCCGGTCTGAATTTCGTTTGTCGCACCGTGACATTGCGCGTTGAAAATAATCAGTCGATGTTTTCTAGCGCCTTCGAAAAAGGACAGTCAGTCAATTTTCCGGTCGCGCACCACGATGGGAACTTTTTCGCCGACAAGGAAACGCTCGACAAACTGGAGAGCGAAGGCCGCGTCGTCTTTCGCTATATCGACAACCCGAACGGTTCGGCGCGCGATATCGCCGGCATCATCAACGATTCCGGCAATGTGCTTGGCATGATGCCGCACCCGGAGCGCGTCATCTCGCCCCTGCTCGGCGGGATCGACGGCGTGCAGTTTTTCAAGGGACTGGTCGAGGCGATTTCCTAACCGAAATTGGCCGGCCTGCGTCCGCTCCACGGCGCCGCTTCTTCAAGCTCATAGGCAAGCTCGAGCAGCGTCTTCTCGTCGCCGACGCGTGCGCCAAACAGCGCGCCGACAGGAAGCCCGGCTTTAGACATCGACAGCGGCAGCGATATTCCAGGCGCGCCGACAATATTGAAAAGCGCGGTGAACTGAACATAGCCAAGCACGCGCTCGAGATGCTCTTCATAGCTGAGCTTTGGCCCCAAAAATCCAACCGGCGCGGGCGTTGCTGCAATCACGGGCGACAGATAAACGTCGTAGGGCTCCATCATCGCATTGAATTCGGGCGTCAGCGCCAAAAGCCGCGCCACCGCCGCATCGAACTTGCCCTGTTGCGCTTCGTAATGTTCGACAAGCCCGAGCGTGAACGGCTCAAAGGCGAGAGAGTTGCGCTTCAGATGCGTCACCTCTTCCCAGCGCGAAATTGCTAGATAGGCGTACTTCGCCCAATAGAGCATGAACGCTTCTTCAACGCCCGGCGCGATCGGCATCGCAATCTCTTCGACATTGTGGCCGAGACCTTCGCAGGTTTTGGCGACGGCGCGCGTCGCCTCGACGACTTCAGGATCGACAGGGCGTCCATTTGGACCTTCAGTCATCAGACATATCCGAAGGCGCCGCGCATTCGGGCCGGTCACGAGGCCGACTTCCGCAAGGCCGCTTTGCGCCGCCGGAACTTCAAAGGCTGCAATCACCGCTGCGGTGTCGCGCACCGTGCGTGACTGGACGCCATGCACGGATATTGAGAACGGGCCTGCCGTCTCGGGACGCGCCTGCGGGTGACGGCCGCGCGACATTTTGAGGCCGACATTGCCGCAGCAGGCAGCGGGAATTCGGATCGAGCCGCCGCCGTC
>JBGSLM010000104.1:0-6105 GCA_041740755.1 Parvularculaceae bacterium
CTGTTGCCGCGCGTCATCGCGGCGGCGGCGAAAGGCGACGGCGCGATGCTCGGCGTACTCGTCGATACGCTCGAAGCAGAAGGGTTTCTCGTCGTCGGCGCCGAGGAAGTATTTACAGGGCTCGCAGCGCCCGTAGGAACGATTGGGTCGCTGACTCCGAGCGAAGAAAACTGGGCCGACATACGCAAAGCGGCGGCGATTATCGCCGCGCTTGGGCCCTTTGATATCGGACAGGCCGCCGTCGTTGCGTCGGGTCACACGCTAGGCGTTGAAGCTGCAGAAGGCACGGACGGTCTGCTCGAACGCTGCGCGAGGCTTCCAGCTTCCGCGCGCGGCGGCGAAAAGCGGAACGGCGTCCTCGTGAAACGCCCCAAACCCGGGCAGGAACTGCGCGTCGATCTTCCGACAATCGGCGTCGCAACAGTCGCCAACGCGGATGCCGCAGGGCTTGCGGGCATTGCGGTGGAAGCGGGCCTCGCGCTGCTGATCGACCGTGAAGCGGTCGCAGCGGAAGCTGACCGGCGCGGCCTCTTTGTGATCGGTTTCACTGCGGCGGAGCTTAAAGGGTCGTGACGGCGCAGCTGAAGATCTTGCTGGCGGCCGTCGAACCGTCTGCGGATTCGATCGGCGCGAGCCTCATGCGCGAATTAAGGCTCCTTGCGCCGGATGCTTCCTTTATTGGATGCGGCGGGCGCCAGATGGAACGCGAAGGACTAAAGAGCGCGTTCCCGATTGACGCCTTCGCAGTTATGGGCGCGACCGACGTCGCGCGCGTCGCCCCGCTTGCGATGAAGCGGGCGCGCGAACTGGCGGAACTTGCGGCTGCGCAACATGCCGATGTCGCGGTTTTTATTGACGGCTGGGCGTTTTCGCGACTTGCAACCACCCGCCTTCGAAAACTGTCGCCGGCGACAACATCGATCAAATTCGTTGCGCCGCAGGTCTGGGCTTCACGTCCCCAACGCGTGAAATTCGTGAAGCGGTATTTTGACGGCGTCCTGGCGCTTCTTCCGTTTGAACCGGCGTGGTTCGCAAAAGAAGGCGTTCGCGCTGAATTTGTAGGCAACCCGAATTTTCAGGCTGCATGGGCGGCGCGGGGCAACGGGGCGGCGTTCCGCGCACGCCGCCAGCTTGGCGACGCGCCGGTGCTAGCTGTGTTGCTCGGAAGCCGCAAAAGCGAAGTCATGCGCCTCTCCAAGCCCTTTCGCGAGGCGGCGGACATACTTGCAAAGGAGATACCGGGCCTGCGCATTATTTCGCCGGTTGCGGAAAGCGTTGAAAGCCTGGTGCGCAGGAAGTTCGAAGGATGGCCCTGCGATCCGATTCTTGTCGGCGCTGACGAGAAATACGATGCGATGGCGGCGGCGAATGTCGCCCTGACCGCGTCCGGAACCGCCTCGACGGAACTCGCGATCAACAGGACGCCGATGGCCGTCGCCTATAAAGTCGATCCGTTGACCGAGCTTTGGGCGAAGAGGGTGAAGACGACGCCTTACGCCTCGATCATCAACGTCGCTGCGGATCGCTTTGTCATCCCGGAGTTCATTCATGAAAATTGCGACGGGCGGCTTATCGCGTCCGCGTTGCTGGAATTGTTTGAAGATCCAGCGGCCTATGTCGAGCAGGCGGCGGCTTTTGACGTCCTGTTGAAGGAGCTGGGCGTCGACGGCCCGTCTGCAGCGCGTCTTGCGGCGGCGCGCGTCATTGAATGGGCGCATGCCGGAAGGAAACGCGTCGCCCTTTCCTGAAGATTTTGAAGCGGCCAGTCATATTGTCCCGATTTGGCGCAAAGGCCGGGCGCGCTTTTTGCTCCAAATTGTTTGGAATTCGCACAGCCGCGCATTTTGCGTTAGGCTTGATCTGGCAGGACTGGAGTTAATCCAATGCGTGTTTTATTTGGCGTTCTTGCTGCTGCGGGCATGTTGGCGTTTGCCGGTGAAGCATCCGCCGCGCGCTACACGGCGTCGAAAGTCTCGTTTCAGGACATCACCGGCGAGGTGAAGATAACGACGACCGGCGGCGAAGATGTCGATGTTTCGATCCGCCAGGGCAAGGTTTATCATCCGGTTTCGGTGAAGCTCGTAGACGGCGAACTTGTCATCACTGGCGAGCGCTGGCGCGAGGAAGAAACAAAAGATTGTTGCAACGACCGCATTCGCCGCACGGAAGATCTCCAGCGCGACCGCGTTGCGGCGGCTGGCGCAAAACCCGACGACAAAAACTCCTTCTTCGAAGAATACCCGGTAATTGAGGTGTCGCTGCCGCGTAAAAACGACGTGTCTTTTACCGATGCGCGCATCAAGCTTGCGATGGGTGCGATTGACGGTCGCCTTATGCTCGATGCTTGCTACGTTTACGGCGAGACCGGCGACCTCGGACAGGCGACGATCGGCGTCGTCTCGGGGAGCCGCCTTGCAATCGGCAATGTGAAGTCAATGCTGGAACTTGATGTGTCTGGCGACGCGGCGGTCACCGGCGGAACCGCCGCTATGGCGGATATCGATATCGCGGGCTCGGGCGACGTTATGATCGGCGCTGTGGATGGAATGCTCGATGTATCAATCGCCGGCTCGGGCCTTGCCCGTGCGGCGCGGATTGACGGTCCGATGACCGTCCGGATAGCCGGGTCAGGCGCCGTCGCCGTACAGGGCGGCAAGGCTGACAAGATGACCGTCACGATCGACGGCTCCGGCGGGGTCTTCCATGAAGGAACTGCGGTCGCGCCGACCTTGCGCCTTTACGGCTCGCCGACGGTCCGCCTCGGCGGCGTCGAAGGCCGCATCACCCGCCACGGTTATGGCGAGGTCTGGGTCGGCGATAAATTGGTCGCCAAACGTTGATTCTTGGAGATTTCGGGCCTGGCAGGGGCGGCAGGACTCGAACCTGCGGCCCTCGGTTTTGGAGACCGATGCTCTACCAACTGAGCTACACCCCTAGGCGGCCCTTCGAATAGGGCCGAAGCGGATTGATTTCAATAGCCGATCCGCCAGCCAGCCCTTGACGCAACCGGGAAAAAGTCTACCTAAGCGGCCATCTTCCGAAACAATCAGAAGGTGGGGCGCGTCGGGATCGGCGCACGAGAACCCTTGCCTTCCGGACAAGAGGAAAGCGGCGCCATGGCGGGCGAAAAGAAATCCGGTTCAGACAAGGCCGGTTCCGGCAAGACCGGCAAAGGCGCGGGCGCCGCCGGAGCGACCATTGATGGCGTCGCCGAAGAAGTAAAAAAGAAGAAGCGCACCAATCCGCTTGAATTTCTTCGCCAGGTCAGGACTGAGGCCGAGAAGGTCACTTGGACCACCTGGAACGAAACCTGGGTATCGACGCTGATGGTCCTCGTCATGGTCGTCGTGATGGCGATATTCTTTTTGTTCGTCGACCAGACGCTGAAATTCGGCGTCTGCACCATTCTTCCCATCGATTGCGCATCGCAAAGCCAATAGCGCGGTTCACCCGGCGTAACAGGATCAACTCTTCAGCAGACGGATCAGCACCATGGAATTCAAGTGGTATATCGTTCACGCCTATTCGAACTTCGAAAAGAAGGTCGCTGAGGCGATCCGTCAGTCGGCAGTCGAAAAAGGGATGTCGGACCTCTTTGAAGAGGTTTTCGTTCCGACCGAAGATGTCACCGAAGTCCGCCGCGGCCGTAAGGTGACGTCTGAGCGGCGCTATCTTCCGGGCTATGTTCTCGTGAAGATGATCCTCAACGACCAGACATATCACCTGATCAAGGAAACGCCGAAAGTCACGGGTTTCCTCGGCGCCGGAAACCGGCCGATGCCGGTCAGCCAGAAGGAAGTCGACCGGATCAGGGGCGTCGTGACGGATTCGATCGAACGGCCGAGGTCGACGATTACCTTCGAAATCGGCGAAAACGTTCGCGTCGTCGATGGTCCGTTCGCGTCGTTCTCTGGCGTTGTCGAGGATGTCGATGAGGACACGCAGCGCGTCAAAGTCGCAGTGTCGATCTTCGGCCGTGCGACGCCGGTCGAACTCGAATTCGCCCAGGTCGAAAAGAACACCTAATACGATTTTGCGCGGATTGGCGAATGCCGGCTTACAATTCGTGATTGTATGCCGCATTTGCGCCACCTTTTCGTCCCGCGCTGCAACAATTCAATCCCTAGATAAGTCTGCGTCGTGAGGGAACTTGCGACGGCTGGCGAGGCGGGCCCCGCGCTTCTCTCCCCCGCGCTCAGGTTTGCTTCGCCAGCAATTGCGGCGCTCCGGCTGCGTTTTCGCAGGGTCGCCTCGCGCGAGTTCCAGTGTGTGTTTGTACGACGTGTAAAGAGTAAATAATCGCCCGCCGGATCTCTCCCCCGGCGGGCGATTTTTTTATCAGGCGGCGGCCTGCACGCTCTCCCGCGCTCAGGCGCTAAACGGGTGATTCGCCGCGCAGAGCGCGTGAATTGAACGAAGCAAACCAGATCGCAATTCGCCTTCTGGACTTGCTTTGCCTTGAAACATCGTAAAGACTCGTCTTTCCATCAATACGTTGCGTCGCACACGGGCCGGCGATTCGCCGGGCGCTCCGCTGCGACATGCCGAAGGGAAGGGCTATGACGGCTATTTTGACGAATTTGAGGAATGCGGTGATCGCGGGGTTCGTCCTTGCCGCCGTTTTGCTCGGGCTATACCTCTCCGTCTGGGGCGGCGCTCTCGATGACCGGTTTCTGCGGTTCGCTTTCCGCTGGACGCATGTGATCTCGGGGGTGATGTGGATCGGCCTCCTCTGGTATTTCAACTTTGTCCAGATCCCGACCATGCCGTCGATCCCGGACGAGCAGAAGCCGGCGATCGGGAAGCATATCGCGCCGAAGGCGCTGTTCTGGTTCCGCTGGGCCGCCATGGCGACGATCATCACCGGCCTCATCCTTTCGATGCTCAACGGCTATGTCGTTGAAGCGCTCTCGCTCGGTTTGGCCGGCGGCAGCGCGGGGCATGTCGCGATCGGGATCGGAATGTGGCTTGCGACGATCATGTGGTTCAATGTCTGGTTCGTTATTTGGCCGAACCAGCAAAAAGCGCTCAATATCGCAAACAGGTATCCGGACATTGCCGCAGATGCGAAAGCGAAAGCGGGCCGGACGGCGATGCTTTTCTCCCGCACCAACACGGTGCTTTCCGTTCCGATGCTGTTCTGCATGGTTGCGGCGCAGAGCCTTTTCGGGATTTCCTAGCCGTCTTAAACCCTTGGTTGAGCTGGAAAGGGCGGGGATTCGTATCCCCGCCCTTTTGCGTTATAAAACCTTGACGAAGGGGAAAAGGCGGCGCCCTTTGAGGGGATCAAGGAATGCCGCTCGAAGGGGAAATGCACATGACTATGTCCATACAATTTCGTCCGTACACCGCTTCGATTTGGCGCCGCCTCCGGAAGGCGCTCGCGGCAAGCGCTGCCGTAGCGATTACCGCGTGCGCATCGACTGGCGGGCCGCTCGGACTATCGCGCGAACAGGAAAAGGCGATCGGCGAGCAACAGCACCCGCAGATTCTTGCGCAATTCGGCGGCGAGGTCGAAGACGCAAAACTAAGGTCCTATGTCGATGGCATCGCCAAACGGCTGATTGCGGCTGGAGATCATCCGGCTGAACCAATAGTCGTCACAACGCTGGACAGCCCAGTCGTCAACGCTTTTGCGCTGCCAGGTCATGTGTATGTGACGCGCGGCCTGTTGGCGCTCGCCAATTCCGAAGCGGAACTCGCCGGCGTTCTCGGGCATGAGCTTGGACACGTTTACGCCCGGCATACTGCAGAACGCGTAAGTCGGTCGAACGTAACCGGCATTGGCGCTGCGGTCATTGGAATCCTGACCGGAAGTCAGGAAGGCATGCAAATGGCCAACCAGCTCGGCCAGATGTACCTGCTAAAATATTCGCGTGGGCAAGAATATGAATCCGATCTCATCGGCGTGCGGCTTCTCGCCAAGGCGTATTACGATCCAACGGCGCAAGCCGACTTTCTGAACACGCTCGGCCGCTGGACGGACATTGAAATGAAGGAAGCTGGCGTCAATTCGCGGCCGCCTGAGTTTCTTTCGACGCACCCGAACTCTGCTGACCGTGTTCGCCGCGCCGCAGCCGAGGCGCAGGCCGTCGCGGCGGCGGG
>JBGSLM010000105.1:0-5052 GCA_041740755.1 Parvularculaceae bacterium
TCAAGTCCGAGGTCGAATATGATTTCAGCGGAGATCGCTTCGAGGAGGCCGAGCTGCAGGCGCTGTGGTCGCGGCCGATCTCGCGCTATTTCGACGTCCAGGCGGGCGTCCGGCGGGATTTCGCGCCGGACCCGTCGCGCAATTACGCCGTCCTCGGCGTGCAAGGCCTTGCGCCCTACTGGTTCGAGATCGACGCCGCGGTCTTCGTCAGCGGCCATGGCGATGTGACGGCGCGCATCGAGGCCGAGTATGATTTCCTGCTGACGCAGCGCCTCATCGCGCAGCCGCGCACGGAGCTTAATTTCGCGGCGCAGGATGTCGCGGCTCTCGGGATCGGATCGGGTCTGTCGACGGCGGAGTTGGGGCTTCGGCTGCGCTATGAGATCAGGCGCGAATTCGCGCCCTATGTCGGCGTCAACTGGGAACGGTCGGTCGGCGACACCGCCGACTTCGCACGATTGGCGGGCGATGATCCGGGCGCGGTCTCGTTGGTCGCCGGCGTCAGGCTTTGGTTCTGACGCGGAAGGTCAAGGCCGGGTCTTTTGATTCAGAAGGAGATACGCATGGGCTTATTGAAATGGATAACAGGACTTCTCATTGGTTTCGCCGCGTTGACAGGCGTCGCGCTCGCTCATGTGAGCCTCAAAGCATCCAATATCGCCGCCGGCGCAATCATCGAAACGCTTCCTGATACGTTCACGATCGAATTTAGCCAGCCGGTCGGCCTTGCTTCCTTTGCGATCGAGACCGACAAAAGCGTGGCCGTGGGGGGCGCCGCCGAAAAGGGCGCGCCCGTCGCACTCAATTATGCGCCGCCGAAACGAATGCAAGCAAAGTTCGACATCCCGCTGCCGCGGCTTTCACCGGGCGCCTATGTCGCGATATGGCGAACGATCTCGAAGGACGGTCATGCCATGGCAAGCGAGATCCGCTTCACCCTCGCCGCGCCCAAAGCGCCTTGAGCAATGCTTGAGGCCGCCGCCTTCGCCTCGAAGTTGCTGCTTTATGCGGCAACGCTTGGCGGCGCCGGCGCCGGCTTGCATTGGGCGATCGGGATTACCGTGGAGCGGCGGCTGTTTACCTGGCTCGGGGGCGCTGTCGCTGTTACAGCGCTTCTTCGCCTGCTGGTCGTTAACGCGCAAATGGGCGGGGCCGTCACCGCCGCGTTTTCGGCCGACCATTTTCAGTGGATGTGGGCCGGCATCGGCAACCAGACGACGGCGTTTCTCGTGGGCGCGGCGCTGCTGTTCGTTTCAGCGTTCTCGGGGTCTCGGATCCTCGCAATCGCCGCGTCGATTGTCATCGCTGGCGGCTTCGGTCTCGCCGGACATAGCGCCGGTCTGGAAAATCCTGGCCCTGCTCCGTACGTCGTCGCGCTTCACACGCTGATCGCGGGCTTCTGGTTCGCGGCGCCGTGGACGCTCTGGCCGAGGTCGGCCGAGGCCGGAGCCCTGACGCTTCACCGTACACGGATGTTCACCCGCATCGCCGTCATTATCGTACCGGCGATATTTGTCTCGGGCTTGTGGCTGCTGTGGCGGATCGGCGGCGGCATCGACGGGGTGATCGCCTCCCTTTACGGCCGCCTGCTGCTTGGCAAGCTTGCGCTTGGCGCGGCGATCCTCGGTCTCGGCGCCCTTAACATGACAGTCGTCACGCGCAGACTGACAACGGCGTCGGCTTCGGGCCGCAACGCGCTGCGAGCGACGCTTCGCATCGATGCTGTTTTGTTTCTTGGCGTGCTTTTGTTGATTGCGTCCGCAACCTCGTTCACCGGTCCCAACGAATAGGAGAACTTTATGAAGCTCGGTATCCTCGCCGCCACCATGGCGATTATGGCCGCCTCACCTGCCTTTGCCGCCGACAGCGTGACCCCAGCAGCCGTCGTTGACGCGTTCGGCGCCGCTCTGAAAGCCGGCGACGCGGCGGCGCTCGAAAAGCTGCTGGCGCCCGACGTCTTCATCGCCGAGAGCGGAGGGGCTGAACGTTCCTTTTCGGAATATGCGGGTCATCACATGCCGGCCGACATGGCCTTCTCGAAAGCGGTCGCGACGACGATGAAGGACCGCCGCGTATTCGAGGGCGGCTCGCTTGCGACGGTCGTCACCGAGGCGGTTTCAAAAGGAACCTATCGTGAGAAGCCGGTCCACAGCCGCCTGATGGAAACGATGACGTTGCAGAAGACCGGCGATGACTGGCGGATCGTCCATATCCACTGGTCGTCGGCAAAGATCGAGGAGCATGGCGGGCATTGAGCCGAGGCTGGCGCGGGTCGCTGACGATCGGCGACCGCTGGGCAATTCTCGAGAGCGACATTGGCGAGAATGCGCCCCACGCGCATCTCGCGCATCAACTAACCGCCGGCCTCGACGGCCCGCTTGTCGTTTCCTGTAACGGCCAACTGACCGAGGTCGATCGAGGTCAGTACGCACTCATCCCTGCCGGGACCCTGCATGCGATCGAACCGCAGGGACGGCGCATTCGCAGCGTGTATTTTGACCGAATGCGGTGGACCGTTGCCCGCAGCGCGACGCCGCAGACGATCAGGGTAATGACGATGGAAGCGTCGAGATTGCTTTCTCGGTGTTCCGACGAGCGCGCCTTGCGCCTGTGGGCGCAGGAATTTTTTGGGGCGCAAAGCCAGACCCTCTCCCGATCTGCGGCGCTCGATGCCGCGCTTGATCGGGATCCGCCGCCCAATTCCCCCGGCGCCGTCGCCGCTGCGCTGGGCATTTCGCCGAGCCGGCTTCGTCAAATTTCGGCCATCGCGTTCGGCGCGCCGATCGCCCGCGTGTTGCAATGGCGACAAGTGCAGCGCGCGGCGCGCGCACTGACGTCCTCACACTCCCTTGCTGAAGCGGCCGAAGCGGGCGGCTTCGCCGATCAGGCGCACTTCACCAGACGCATGCGGCGCTGGTTCGGCGTCGCGCCTGGCGCTGGTTTGCTCCAACTCGATATCCGCATCGCGGATCCGGCTTCCGATTGCTGATTCGTTCAAGACGGCCATCGTCGCCTCCTTCATCCTCCCATGACCCGGCTCTTTAACGGGGCCGGAGACAATCAAGGGAGGCCAATGATGGTCAAGTTTCTGGCGCGACGCCTCTACGTCCCCATCATGCTTCTCGGCTTCAATGGCGCGGCGATCCTGCTGATTGGCGCCGGCGCCTCGCAATGGGTTCTTGGCGCGCTCTTGATCGCAGCCATCGCCGTCTCTTTCCTGTTTGAATATTTCATACCCTACGAGCGCGACTGGAACCGCCCGCACAAGGATCAGGCGCGCGACGTTGCGCATTTCCTCGTCAACGAAGCCTCGATCGCCGCCGCGGCGCTGACGATCCCGCTGATCGCCGCATTCAGCCCGTTCATCGGCTTCTGGCCGACGACCTGGCCGTTATGGTCGCAGGTGCTGCTTGCCGTCATCGTCGCCGATTTCGGCATCACGCTTACCCACTGGGCGAGCCACCGCAACGATCTGTTGTGGCGTTTTCACGCCGTCCACCACAGCGTCAAGCGGATGTATGGCTTCAATGGGTTGTTGAAGCACCCTTTGCATCAGGCGGTCGAGCTTGCCGCCGGGACTGCGCCGCTCGCGCTTGCGGGCATGCCGATCGACGTCGCTTTTCTTCTGGCTTTCGCCGTGGCGATCCAGTTGCTCCTGCAGCACACCAATGTCGATGTGCGTGTCGGCCCTTTCAAATTCATCCTGGCGCTATCGCCCGTCCATCGGTTTCACCACTTGAAAACAGCCGGATACGGGGACGTGAATTTCGGTCTGTTTACGAACATTTGGGATTGGTGTTTGAACACGGCCTATTTTGAAAAATCGCGCCGCTTCTCTTCGGAAGATTTGGGCATCGGCGATCAGCCTGATTTTCCGGCGGGGTATTTCGGCCAACTGTTGCAGCCGTTTCGAGCGAAGCCGCTTGCCGCCGCGCCGAAGGCTGAAGCGGCGCGCTGATGCGGGATAATGCGCGCCTTGCTTCCGCCGTTGCTGCGCCAACCGGCTTCAGCATCGCCATAAAGAGCGACGCCGATAGCGTCGCGGACATCCTCCGCGCGGCGTTCCGCGACGATCCCATCATGCTGTGGACGTTTGGCAATCCGGCGGGCGTTGAGCGCGCGATGCGCATCTTTTTTTTGTCGGTCTATTTGCGCCAAGGGATCGTCCACATCGAGAGGCAGGCGCTCGGCGTCGCCATGTGGCTCCTGCCGGGCCAACGGCGCGGATTGTCGGTTCCGACGGCGCTCCGGTACGCAATGGCGCTCGTTCCCGTCGCCGGCCTGTCGCCGATCTACCGGGGCGCGAGCTTTGCTGACGCGATAGCGAATGCGCGCATGCCCCGCCCCGCGCTCTATCTATTTGCGCTCGGCGTTCGACCGGAGGCGCAAGGGCGCGGCCTTGGCTCGGCCATGATTACGAAGGGCCTCGAAGTGGCCGCTGAGCTTAGGGTTCCGGTCGAGCTGGAGACAAGCAACCCTTCGAACATTGCCTACTACGAAAAGCACGGTTTTCGCGTTCGCACGGAAATCAATGTCGGGAAGGGCGCGCCTGTGGTTTGGTCAATGACGACTGATCCTGGCTGACTTTTGCCGAGTCAGAATACCCCATTAGGGTACTTGACCCCGTATACCTACAGGGGGGTATATAAGCGGCGTCACAAAAACCGTCAGGAAGTTCCCATGCGCGCCGTGCTCATTCCAGAACCACCCGTTCGTTCTGACGCTCTCGATCCGGTCTGCGGCATGACGCCGAAGCCTAATACGCCGCATCGGATCAAGCATGACGGCGCGGCGGTGCTTTTTTGCAGCGCCGGCTGCAAGACGAAGTTTGAGGCCGATCCGGCGCGCTATCTCAAAGCGGCTGGCGCAAGCCCGCCTCAACATGATCACGCAGCGCCATCGCCGAAGACGGCGCAGCCCAGCGCGCCCACCGATTCAGGCGGCGAAACGAAACACAGCGCGCAATGGACCTGCCCGATGCACCCGGAGATCGTCCGCGACGGGCCGGGGCCCTGCCCGATCTGCGGCATGGCGCTCGAACCGATGACGCCG
>JBGSLM010000106.1:0-3764 GCA_041740755.1 Parvularculaceae bacterium
GCGCCTTCGATACGGTCGGCGATCCTCTCGCCGGCGGATGTCATCACTGAAAGCTCGGTCAGCAATGCTTCAGCGCGCTTTGCAGCGGACTGAATTTCAGCGCCCTTCGCGACGCCGCCAGCTTCGAGCCGCTTCAACGCCGCGTCGGCGCGCAATGCAGCAGTGTCAAACGCCGCGAGCGCCGACTTCAGATCGTCCTGCGCCGACATCAACTTTTTGAGGCGCCGGCTGATCAGCCAGCCGCCAAATCCTCCCGCAACCAGGAGAATGATGACGACAAGGTCAAGAATACTCGCCGCGCTCATGCCGCATCCTCAATATTCATGACGCCCGCGTCCCGCGAGACCGCCGCGTCAAGTTTCACTGCAATCGTTTCGCCAAGCCGCCCGACGCGCCCCCGCGCAATTGCGCAGTCGCCTGCGCGCAGTTCGACCCGCGCGTCGCCCGCCGGCGAAAATGTCAGTGTTCCGCCTGGTTTCAGCGCGCCTATCTCGCCGATCGTCATCACACGATCTGCAAGGACAGCCTTGAGATCGACGCCGGCTGAGGTGACGCCTTTGTTGAATTGCAGCTTCCAGTGCTCGTCGGCGGCGCCCGACTCGCCGATAAAATCCCGAAGGAGCATTTCGCGAACCGGCTCAATCATCGCATGCGGCGCAAGGATCGTCGCCTTGGTGGTGAAGTCGTCGATGCGGACTTTGAACTTGGCGAGAGCGCAAACGCTCGCGTCCTGCGCGATTGCTGCAAAGCGCGGCGTTGTTTCAATACGGTCGAGCGAAAACCCTGCGGGCTTTACAGCGGCGAACGCC
This sequence comes from Parvularculaceae bacterium, assembly GCA_041740755.1. GTDB lineage: Bacteria > Pseudomonadota > Alphaproteobacteria > Caulobacterales > Parvularculaceae > Amphiplicatus. Next base: position 810 of record JBGSLM010000106.1, read on the forward strand.
TCGTCGAAGTCTTCTGTCAACATGGAAAGCATGCGGTTTGCGAGACCAAGCTCGATCGCGGTAAGCGCGCGATGATCAAGACCGGCGCTTGAACCGCGGCGCCCGCCAAGCAATAGATCAACGACCGAATGAACGAGCGCGCTATCGGCTGCAATCAGCGCGTAGCCGTCAAGTCCCTTCGAATGAATGACCCCGATAACGCCGGACTGCGTCTGGGCCTGAATGAAATCGCCGAATCTGGTGGACGAAACATTGTCTAACGTGACTTCGACATTTTCATTCGTCAGCTGGCGAAGGCTCGTCGACATCAATCGCGCCGCGCGGTCAAAGATCACATCGAGCATCGGAAGACGGCGGTGCGACACCAGCGCCGAGTTGATCAGCGCCTTAAGGCCTGAGCGGTCCTGCCCCTCTTCAGCGCCGAAATCAAAACCGAGCAGGTCCGACAGGGGCGCGCCTTCGTTCCAGACCACTTCATCCGTGTCGGCATTGAATTGTTCGGGTTCCAATGCGCTCTCCTACTGAATCACTATGTCTTCAATGACAATTTCTGTCGCAGCGCCTTCCGAAAGCGGAAGGCGCGCACGCTTTAGAATTTCCGACTTGACCCGCGCCATTCCATCGCTTCCGGCGAAATCATCGGCAGAAAGTTCGCGCAGAAAAAACGAGATGCGCTCGTTGACCTGCGGCTGCTTTTCCCTGATTTCTGAAATCGCTGCGCTGTCCCTGGCGACAAGCTTCGCGGTGAGCTTCAAAAAAGAGGAACGCCCCGCCGCATCGGGCGAAAGGTCGACGAGGAATTCAAGAGGCGGCGAATAAATTACGCCATCGCCGTCGCCGATGCCGTGCAGATCATAGGACGGAAGTTTGACGCCTCCTGTCCACACCGCCGTCGTCGACAGGCACAGCATGAATGTGACTGCGAGCGAAAACAGCACGATGTGCTTGCCGGGCGTGCGCACGCGTTTGCGCGCAGCTGCCTGCGAGGGCGTGACTTCGTTTGAGACGGACAAGTTCATCATGGGCGACGCATTAGAGCTCCTCAGGCGTCATTTGTCGGAAAACACGGTTAAGGGAGCGTTAGAATGGCGGTTCTTGCCCGGCAATATTTTCCGCCTTCACGCCGCGCGATCGGTCAATCCATTGTATTTCCTGGATATTTTTATGGCACAGCGATTGCCAGTAGGAAGGGGAACAACTTTGTCCGTTAACGGAAGATTAATCGATGGAAAACGCCATCACCGCAGGCCTTGCAAAGCAGATCGTCCTGGCGCGCGCGCTTGAGACGACCGCCAACAATGTCGCGAACCAGACGACTTCCGGCTTTAAGGCGGACCATATCGCGTTCCGCGAATATCTCGCGGCAGTCGATGCGAGAACGACCGGGGACCCGTCGATATCGCTCGTCGTAGATCCCGACACTTACACGGATTTCAGCGCGGGCGGCCTTGAGCAGAGCTATCGCGATCTTGATTTCGCAATCGACGGCGACGGATTTTTCGCCGTGGAGACGGCGTCCGGCGTTCGTTACACGCGCGATGGGCGGTTCAATGTCAACGCCAATGGAGAAGTTGTGAACCGCTCGGGCGCGCAGGTGCTCGACGCTGGAGGCTCGCCCATTCTGATCGACCCTGAAGCGGGACCGGTGCTTGCAACGCCAGACGGCGAATTGCAGCAGAACGCAACGCCGATTGCGCAGCTTGGCGTTTACCGCTTCGACGATTTGCGCGGATTGAGAAAAGGCGGCGACAATTTATTCGTTGCGAGCACCGAGCCGTCAGCTGCTATCGCGCCGCGTGTGCGTCAGGGATTCATCGAAACGTCGAACGTCAATCCGGTCGCCGCAATGACCGATATGATCGAAGTCATGCGCGCCTATGAACAGGCCGCGCGCCTTACCGAAACTGCAAGCGATCTTGAGCGTCAGGCGATCGAGACCTTTGGATCGACCAATTAGGCTGGAGATACGCCATGAAGTCCCTTAGCATCGCAGCGACCGGCATGTTGGCGCAGCAGCGCAATGTCGAAGTCATTTCGAACAACATCGCGAACCTCAATACGGTCGGCTACAAGCGCCAGCGCGCGGAGTTCCAGGACCTCCTCTATCAAACGATCGAGCGCGCGGGCGCGCTGTCGTCGGCGACCGGAACGACCGTGCCGAACGGCATTCAGATCGGCGCCGGCGTGAAGACAGGTTCGGTGTACCGCATCACCGAACAGGGCGCCGTCACGTCGACCGGCAATGATTTCGACCTCGCAGTCTCGGGCCGGGGCCTCTTCCGCGTCGAACTCCCTGACGGGCGCGAAGCCTATACGAGAGCCGGAAATTTCGCGATTTCATCCGACGGACGCGTCGTCACCGAAGATGGCTATGAAGTCCTTCCGGGCGTCACGCTTCCAGAAGACGTCGTCGATGTGTCGATTTCGACCGACGGCGTCGTCGAGGCGCGCGTTGCGGGCGAACAAAATCTGCGCGAGATCGGGCGGCTAGATCTTGCAGTGTTCTTCAATGAAAGCGGGCTTGAAGCGATCGGCGACAACCTGCTCCTTGAAACTTCCGCCTCGGGCGAGCCGGTGATCGGCAATCCGGGCGATCCGGGTTTCGGGACAGTCCTTCAGGGCTATCTTGAAAACGCCAATGTCGATCCCGTGCAGGAGATTACAACGCTGATCGCTGCGCAGCGCGCCTATGAAATGAACGCGCGCGTCATCGAGACATCGGACGAGATGCTCTCGATCAACGCCAACCTTCGCCGATAGGAGCCGATAGATGAAATCGTTCCGTCTCCCCGGACTTGTCGCCTATGTTGCGATGGCGATGTGGCTGTTGCAGCTTGCGATATCGCCCGTGCGCGCCGAAGAAGGCGCGCTGTTGCAGTCGCGCCTCAGCAATCACGTCGAGGAAATCCGCAGCGCCCTCGTCGCGCACGGCGTCGCGGATGGCGCGCGCATCAC
>JBGSLM010000107.1:0-21170 GCA_041740755.1 Parvularculaceae bacterium
CGGCGGCGACAGCCCATCGCAGGGCCATTTGTCCGACAGGGCCCGCGCCGATGATCAGAACACGGCCGCCCAATGTGAAGGGCGCCGCATGAGCCGCGCGGAAGGCCGTCTTGGCGAGGCCGCACCAGCAGGCGTTCTTGAGATCGACCGTTTCGGGAACCAGCGAACAGGCTGCAGCGGGCAACGTTACATGCGACGCATGGCCAAAGCGGATGAAGACACAGTCGCCCCTCGAAAATTCGCGGACGTCGCTTCCAACCGCTTCAATGCGGCCGATCGTTTGAACCCCGGTTTTCAACTGCGGAAATGAGAAGCGCTTCGCGAAATGGGTGTCCGGTCCATATTTGGCGTGAAGGATCGTTGTTTCAGTGCCGATGCTCATCACGCTGTAGAGCGCGCGCACGACGACCTCGTCGACGTTGGGCGCCCGTTCGTCAAAGGTCTCAAACGAGACTTCCCCCTTTTTCGGAAATATGATTCTCTGGCCCATCGATTCCATTCATGTTCGGATGCTGGCGCGCACTTGTGCGACGAGACGCTAGAATCGACCCGCCCCGCTCTTCAAATTAGGAATAATTCTCGCCCCTATTACTTTTATCGAGGGAACGGAGCGGCGAGGGAGCTGCCGCAGGTGAGGGCCAAGGCGTGATCGCTCCGACGTCGGAACTTGCGCAGTATTGACAGCCAGGCCGCAGGCGTGCGCGCAGTATCTATCAGCAGACGGCGAATCGTCCGGGAAGCTATATTGACAGCGAGTGCGCGCTCATTTCAATCATTGCTCCATCCGCGCGAAAACGCTCCTGCAAATACAATTTTCTGATGCTTGATATCGCGGCGCGAATTTCCATGTCGACCTTTGAGTAACGCGAAGGCGGCTGGTCCGTCTTCGCAGATCTTTGACAAATATTGTGTGCCGCGTTCCGGTTCGTCCGTTCACAAGCTGGCCGCGGCAATGAAAGCAGAGCCCTGCGATCGTTGATTGGCAGGTCTTTTCAGGCTGGTTCCCGCGTGGAAAGCCGAAATTTGAGGCGCACGCAGGACAATTGGGCGTCTTCTGGAACGATTGCGGGAGCGATGGGAAAGGCCGGTGGCCCGGATTTTCCCCGAAAACGAAGGGAAAGGATAGTGAACAAGGGCCCGATTGACGACATCTCGGCATTAACCGGCCGGAGGTATGAATCGGAGGGAATGAGTGGCTTAAGGCTTGCTTGCAAAGGGCGCGATTGACCTTGCGGGGAAACCGGATGAACAAGCCTCTAGAACGCGAAGTGACTGGAATCCCGGGGACTTTCCTGATGAAAAAAGAATTAACGATCGTCGTGCCGGCCTATAATGAGGCAAAGGCGATCGGCCAGACCATGGCCGCCCTCAAGGCGATGCTCGCGAAGGCGGGGATCGACGGAGAAATCGTTGTCGTCGATGACGGGTCCGCTGACGCAACCGGCGACGCCGCCGAAGCGGCCGGCGTCCGCGTCATCCGGCTCGAGGAGAATTCGGGCTATGGCTACGCGCTGAAGACCGGCATAGCCAACTCCGATTCGAAATTCGTCGCGATCATCGACGCTGACGGAACTTATCCGGCGGAAAAAATTCCCGACATGCTCAAGCTCTGCCAGCACGCCGACATGGTCGTCGGCGATCGCGGCGCGGCGATGAAAAACGTGCAGTGGATCCGCCGTCCGCCGAAATGGGTGCTGAACACGCTCGCCAACATGCTCGCGCGGCGGAAAATTCCGGATTTGAATTCCGGCTTGCGCGTATTCAAACGCTCCTCGCTTGAACGCTTCGTGCAGCTTCTCCCGGACGGATTCTCGTTCACCACGACAATCACTCTGTCGATGATCTGCTCCAATTTGCGCGTGCTTTATACGCCCATCGAATACGCCAAGCGCGTCGGGCAGTCGTCGATGCGGCCGACGGCGTTCTTCACGTTCATCCTCCTTGTGCTGAGGATCATCGTTTTCTTCCAGCCGCTGCGCGTGTTTTTGCCGTTGGGCGGGATATTGTTCGTTCTCGGCATGGCGAAAGCCATGTACGACATCACCAAAATGAACCTTTCGGAATCGGCCATTTTCGGCATTCTCGCCGCGCTCGTCGTGTGGTCGCTCGGCCTCATCGCGGATATGATCTCGCGGCTTCATCTGCGTCCGAGACAGCACGGCGATTAGAATGGCTGAACCGGGGAAATCGAAGGCGTCAGCGAAAAGCCGGGTGACCGGCTTTCTTCGCATCGGCGTATCGATAGCGATCCTTCTCGTTATCTTTTCATTCGCGCCGGTCGGCGATCTGATCGCGCGAATGAAACAGGTGTCGCCGCTCCTGTGGCTGGCGGTGCTTGCGGGATTCATTGTCGGTCACGCGCTATCGGCGGCGAAATGGCGATGGATGATCGGCGGGGCGGTCAGTTATCCGCGCGCGCTGAAAGCGCATTTTGCCGGCCTTGCGGCCAATCTCGCGCTTCCGGGCGTCGCCGGCGGAGATATTGTGCGCGCCGGCCTCGTCATGAAAGGATCGGGGCGAAAGACGGCGCTTGCAGTCGGATCGCTCGCCGATCGCCTGATCGACACGGCGTCGCTTGTCATCATTGCGTCGATCGGCGCCTTTTGGCTGGGCGCGAGCGCCGGCGTAAACCCTGCGGGCCTTGCGATCTTTGCGGCAGCGACAATCGGCGCCGGGGTCGCCGTCGTCATTTTGCTAAAGCCGATCGCCCGTCTGATGCGAAAGATTGCGCCGTCCGGAAAGAAAGGCGCGATCGTCAATGACGTTGCCGACGCCGCCGAAGAAATGGCGTCTCGCCGCGGCGCTTTGGTCGGGTGCGCGGCGATTTCGATCATCGTGCAATTCGCGTTCGCGCTGATGAACGCTTTGATCGCCCAAAATATCGGCGCGGGGACGTCAATCGCAGCCTGGATCTTCGCCTGGCCGCTGGCGAAACTCGTTGCGACCTTGCCGATCAGCTTCGGCGGGCTCGGCGTTCGTGAGGCGAGCATCGCGGGACTGATGGCGCCGCTCGGCTATGAGGCGGCCGGCGTTGTCGCCGCGTCGCTCATCTGGCAGACGATTCAGTTTGCGACCGGCGGGCTCGGCGCGCTCGCACAATTTATCAACCCGCAACAAAACGGCGCGGCTGCAGAGGCGAAAAATGGATGACGTGCGCATGAAACCCGAACCCGCGATCGCAGGGAAAAGCGCCTTGCCGCAGATCGCCATTCTGGGCGGCGGACCAGCGGGTCTCGGCGCTGCGTGGCGTCTTGCAAAGGAAGGCAAGGCGCGCGTTGAACTCTACGAAGCCGGCCCCCGCCTTGGCGGCAATGCCGGAAGCTTCGATGCCGACGGCGTTCATTGCGATTTCGGCAGCCATCGGCTGCATCCCGCGTCCGATCCGGCGATCCTTGCCGATATCAAAACGCTTCTTGGGGATGATCTGCTGCTGCGTCCGCGCCACGGACGCATTCGTCTCAAAGAATCGTGGATTCATTTCCCGCTAAAACCGGTCGATCTTGCGACAAAGCTGCCGCCGATTTTCGCGGCTTCGCTTTTCTTCGACGCGGCGACGGCGAAGATGCGCGCGCCAAAAGTCGAGACGGAGACCTTCGGCTCCGTGCTTTTGGGCGGACTTGGCCGGGCGATGTGCGAGAGCTTTTATTTTCCCTACATGAAAAAGCTGTGGGGACTTGGGCCGGACGAGCTTGCGCCGACGCTTGCAAAGCGCCGCGTGTCGGGGAGCTCGCTGCCGAAACTGATGCGCAAGATATTTGCGTCGCTCCCGGGACTGAAATCGCCAACGACCGGCAAATTCTTTTATCCGCGCCGCGGTTTCGGATTGATTTGCGACCGGATAGGCGATGCGGCGCGCGCGAGCGGCGCCAATGTCAATCTCAACGCGCGCGTTGAAGGAATCGAAATTGAGAATAACCGCGTCAAATCTGTCGCCATAAGGCGCGGCGAGCAGATTGAGCGCAAAGCGGTCGATGCCGTCTGGTCAACCCTCCCGCTGACGGTTCTTGTAAAAGCTTCTGGCGCCGCAGCGCCTGAAAGCGTTCGTCAAGCTGCGAACGCCATTCGCTATCGCGGAATGATTCTCGTCTATATCGTACTCGACGCGGATCAGTATACGGAATTCGACGCTCATTATTTTCCGGAATTGTCGATCCCGATTTCACGGCTTTCCGAGCCGAAAAACTATTCGGCGTTATTGGAGCCAAAGGGGCGGACGGTTTTGTGCGCCGAATTGCCGGGGGATCCCGGAGATCAATATTGGTCGATGGATGACGAAAGCCTCGGCAAGGCGCTGTACGGCTGGCTCGGCGCTTGCGGCCTTCCGCAATCGGCGAAAATCGTGCGCGCCTTCACGCGCCGGCTGCCGCATGCCTATCCGGTTTACGATCGCGACTATGAAGCGCACTTCAAAACGCTCGATGACTGGATTTCCGGCGTCGATGGTCTGTTGACGTTCGGGCGGCAGGGCCTCTTCGCCCACGACAATACGCACCATGCGCTCGCGATGGCGTACGGCGCCGCAGACTGCCTCACTGACGGCGTGTTCGACCATGCGAAATGGGCGCGTCATCGTGAAGAATTCCTGACGCATGTGGTGGAGGACTGACGCGAATGACGCGGGCGGTCGAAACGGTTGCGATCCTCACCTATCATTCGATTTCGAATGAGCCGGGACCGACGAGCATTGCGCCTGAATTGTTCCGCGCGCAGATGGAAGCGATTTCAGCCGCCGGCGTCGATGTCGCCAGTCTCGACGATGTTGATCTATGGATGAAGGGAAAGCGCGAATTTGATCGCCGGACGGTAGCGATAACCTTTGACGACGCTTTTCGCGATTTCGCGGATGCGGCGTATCCAGTGCTTGAAAAGCTCAAATTTCCAGCGACGGTTTTCGTTCCGACATCGGCTGTCGGCGGCGCGGAAAACTGGAAGGGCGCCAACGACAACGCCCGCCCGCTGATGGGTTGGGATGAGATGTTCGAACTTTCACGAAGCGGCGTAAGTTTCGGCTCGCATACCCGGCGCCATTGCGATTTAACGACGATCAGCGAGGCGGACCTCGAAAAAGAACTCGATATAAGCCGCCGCGAGATTGAAGAGCGGCTTGGACGCGCTTCGCCGCATTTCGCACCGCCCTATGGGCGCAGCAATCCGGCGGTGCGCAGCGCAATCGCCAGGCATTATGCGCTGTCGGTCGGCGTTGAGCTCGGCGAAGCGCGGCGGACTTCGCCCATTTACGATCTCCCCCGGATCGAAATGTTCTATTATCGCGACATCAATCGCTGGCGCGAATTTCTTGAGGGGCGCGGCGGCGCTTATCTTGCCGCACGCAAAGTCGCCCGCGCGTTTCGCGAAAGGCTTTCCGGCGTCTTGCGCCGGGGACATTATTAGGAGAAGTCGTGGCGAACGCCAGCTCAGACAGTTTTCTGCTTCGTCTTGCGCGGAAAATCCTTCCGCAGGAGACGCGCGCCGCCGTCGTGGAGGCGCAAAGGAAATACGGCCTGCAATGGCCGCGGACAGGACATGTCAATTTCGGCGATTTCCGCCGGATGACGCCGATCAGCCGCATCTTCGGCATGGATCGCGGACGCCCGATCGATCGCTATTACATCGAGAAGTTCCTTGAAGCGCACGCCGGCGATATCAAAGGCCGTGCGATGGAACTTGGCGACGCGACCTATATCAAACGCTTCGGAACCGGCGTCACTCAGATAGATGTGCTTCACGTCGTCGCCGGCAATCCGGAGGCGACGATCATCGCCGATCTGACCGATGCCGATCACATTCCTTCGGACGCCTTCGATTGCATCATCTTCACGCAGGCGCTGCAGATGATCTACGACATGAAAGCGGCGATGGGCACGCTCTATCGCATCCTCAAACCGGGCGGCGTCGTCCTTATGACAACGCATGGAACGAGCAAGATTGCGCGCCGCCTCGGCCGCGACGATTGGGGCGAGTATTGGCGGCTGACGGCGCAAGGCGTCGGCGCACTGGTGCGCGACGTCGCCCCCGACGCGGAGCTTTCGGTGACGAGCTACGGCAATGTGATGTCCGCTGGAGCCTTTCTCTATGGCCTTGCGGCGGAAGATCTGAAGGCGGCCGAGCTCGACGCCGCTGACGATGATTTCGAGATCATACTGGGCGCCCGTATCCGAAAGCCAGCGGCGGCTTCACGATGAATTCAGACCGATTCCGCACAATCTGCCTGCTCGACACATCGGTCTCCTCGACCAATGTCGGCGATGAAATCATTATGGAGGCAGTCAGAAACCAGCTCGCGCCGGTTCTTGCAAATGATTATGTCAACCGCGTAGCGAGCCATGAAACGATGTCCGCCAAAAGTCGCGGCATGATTGCACGCTCTGACTTCGTGATTGCAGGCGGTAGCAATCTCCTGAGTTCTCATGCCGGTCTGCGCTCGGTCTGGAAATTATCGCCGCTTGACGCCGGGCTCGGCCCAAAATTCGTCATGATGGGCGTCGGCTGGTATCATGATCAGGGCGCGCCGGATCCCTATACGGCATGGCTGTTCAAATCGATATTTTCCCGGAAGATGCTCCATTCGGTGCGTGACGGCTATTCGAAAGCAAAGCTCGAAGGCCTGGGATTTTCGAATGTGATCAATACGGGGTGCCCGACCCTTTGGGAGCTGCCGGCAGACGTCAATGAACGCACGCCGAAAACGAAAGCGCGAAACGTCGTCACGACGTTGAATACATACATGAAGGATAGGGGCGCCGATACGGAATTGCTCAATATGCTTCAGGCTAAATACGACAGGGTATACGCCTGGGTTCAGACCTATACCGATCAGGACTATTTGAAGTCGCTCTTCCCCTCGATCGAACTCGTCGCGCCTAATCTTCCCGCGTATGACGCTTTGCTCACCAGCGATATCGATCTCGATTATGTTGGCAATCGCCTGCATGCGGGCATACGCGCGCTGCAAAAGGGGCGTCGCACGATCATTATCGAAATTGACAATCGCGCACGAGAGATGGGCCGCGATTTTCGTCTGCCGACGGTTGCCCGCGATAATTTCGCCGCCCTAGAAGGGATGATTTCCAATCCGGCTGAGATGAAGATTTCGCTGCCGCGCGAGGACATTGCGCGTTGGCTGGGCCAATGGCGATGACGCCGCCTGACACGGGTGAAGTTCTGGCCAAAGGGGAACGCAAAAGGCGCTTTACCCTCGGCCGGCTGATCGACGATTTCATTGTACTTGCGTCAGGACAGCTTTTTTCGAAAATATTCGGATTCGCAGCCTTTGCATGGCTGGCTCGCCAATTGACGGTTCAAGATTATGGCGCTGTTGAAACTGCGGTTGGAATGGCGGCGATCGGCGCAATCGCGCTTGAGATGGGAACAGGCGCCATAGGCGTCCGGCGAATTTCGCAGGGCGAAACCAATGCTTGCGAGGTCCTTGGCGCAGTCATCACAGGACGAGTTTTCCTTGCAATCGTCGCCGCGCCGCTGCTTGCGATTTTCTATATCGCCGCCACGAAATCGAATGCGCCGGATCTCCTCTTTTGGGTGTTTGCAGCAAGCCTCTTCGCCATTCCCTTCAACCACAACTGGTTTTTCCAGGCGCACGAGAAGATGGCTGTCGCGGGGTTCGGGCAAACGCTGAAGATGGGCGTCTTCCTGCTCGCCGTCTTGCTGCTGGCGCCGCAGAAGAATGGCGTTGTCTATGTGGCGGCGGCGGAGTTGATCGCTGCGTTCGCCATGGCGATCTGGTTTTGCGCCTTCGCGTTTATGATGATCCGGCCGCAACATCCCCGGTACGACATCGTGAGCGGCGCAACGCTGCTGCGAGAGAGCGGGCAACTCGGCGCATCGTCGTTCGTAAATGCGCTTGCGCAATATCTTCCGGTCCTGGTCGTCGCCTCTTCGTCGAACGACGTCGAGACTGCGGAGTTTGCCGCTTCCCAGCGGCTCATTCTGTCCTTGATGACCTTCAGCTATGTTTATTATTTCAATCTCTTTCCGCTTATCGCGCGCCGGATGATCGATGATCCGGTCGCCCTGCGCCGGATCATATCCGCTTCCGAACGCGTCACGGCGTGGGTCGGCGTGGCGGCCGGCGTCGTCCTTTGGGCGCTGGCGCCGCTGATCATGCGGCTGATATTTGGTGAAACGTTCGAAGCCGCCGGTAGGGAATTTGGGATATTGGTCTGGAGCGGGGTCATCATTCTCGCTTCGGGCAACGCCCGCTGGCTGCTGGTTGCGAGCAAACGGCAAGGATCGTTGCTCGCCGCTCATGTCGTCAATGCGACCTGCGTCGTCGGCCTTGGGTTCTTGTTCTCGTCGAAGTTCGGCGGGGCGGGTGCGGCATTTGCCTGCGTCGTCGGCGCCTTTGGTCTTTGGCTCGTCGCCCATCACAGGACAAAGGGCCAGGAAGTTCGGCCTGGCCTTGACGGCAATCTCATTCCGGCGGCGACCGCTGCCGCGATCGTCATTTCGTTAACCTTGTTGAACCTTGAGATTTTGCCAGCCGGCGGGCTCGCTCTCGCCATGCTTGCGGCCGGGGTCGCTGCTGACCGGCAGTTGCCGAAAGCGTTAAAAGCGCTAATGAATGCAAAATCTGCGACCTGACGCCGCGCGCCCAAGAGCACGGCTGCTGGTGTAGGATTTGCTTGACGAATTTACGATGTAGCTACTCAGATCGAGTGATCTCGGGGGACGCAAATGGCGACGATTTCGAGGACCGCAAAAGGCAAACCGGACGCGTCAGCGATCCTTGCTAAAGGCGCCTATTATATTCTCGATCGCTGCGCCTCGCATGAGGAAGTCTATCCCGTCGTATGCGAGGCTTTCTTTTCCGGCGTAGCCGAACTAGCGGGCGCCGATGCGGCGAACCTTGTCCGTCGTGACGGTCTTGCAATGCTTCACAAGCATTTTCCAACCGAGAAGGTTTTGCTCCTCGAAGAATATGTTCGCTCGGCGCTCAAGGAAACGCTTCTTGACTGGAGCTATCGCGTCGGATCGGAAGACCTCGGGCTTTCACATCCCTTTTATGTCGATCACCTGATTGTCATCCGGATTCATTTCCCGTTTGAAGTCGCAAAGAAGGCGAAATCGGCGGAACACCCGGACGCCGCGAAAGCGGACTTCATGGATCACGCGATCTCTGCCCTCCGCAATCCGCGGATCATCGTCAATCAGGTATCGCGCGCGATCCGCCGTCCGCGACAAAATTCGGCCTATGATCCGGATCAGTTTCATGGACCGCTCGCAAAACCCGCGCGGTCGCATGGCGCGCACATCGACACCTGGTACGGACACTCGTTCGACGGGATCAATCTTTGGTGGTCGATCGACGGAGTAAACGTCGATAACACGGTGATCTTGTATCCGGATATGTTCGCGCGCCCGGTCGAATTCGATCAAAAGAGCATGTATCTCGCTAAGGGTCAGCAGGTGTCAGAACCTCACCAGGTCGATCTGAAGCCCGGCGAACTGCTCCTGTTCAATCCGGAAATGCTTCATTCGACGCAGGTCAACGTCTCGAATACGACGCGCGTCGCGCTGACGACGCGCCTCAATCCGCACAAACCGAAGTTTAACGACGAAGCGCCGTTCAATTTCGAACACTGGCACAATTCCAGGGATATCGCCGCGAAACGATACAAGGCGCTCGATGTTTTTCCGGCTGGAAAGCACCGGGGCGAGCCTTCCTATGAAGCAAAGCCAAAACTCGAGACCATAAAGACAAAGAAGATTTCTGTTGAGCGCCGCGTCGCTGACGGGCCGGCATGCGCGCTGAGCGATCTGATCGCCGGCGTGAAAGTCGCGGTCGATTTCGCCGACGCGAAAATCATCTTGTGGCGCGATGCTCGCGGCGACATCAAAGCCTATTCGCGCCTATGCCCGCATGTCGGCGTCGATCTCGTCGATGGATGGCACGATGAGAACCAGGTTCATTGTCCGGGCCACGGACTGAAATTCGCCTGGGAGGACGGCCATTCCAATTGCGAGTCCTTCAGTCTCCGGGCGTATGCGGTCGAAATCCGCGACGGAAAGGTGTTTCTCTCCCGTCAACAAAGAGAGGCTGCGGCGGACGTTGAATTAGCCGCGAGCGTGTGATGCAAGCAGACAAGCCCGCCGTCGGACCCTATGGCAGGCGGCTTCGTCAGCTACATCTGGCGATTGTCATCTGCGTTTGCGCGCTTGCATTGACCGGCCTCATTTTTCATTTCAGGCGCAAGCTCGGCCTTGGAGATTTCAAGATCGAGATAATGCTGGCGCACGCGTCGATCGCTTACGTTTTCATCGCCGCGTTGATTTGGCGTCTGGCGCTTTCGATACGGGGAGCGGAGGGCGATCGGCTACGCCATTTTATCGCGAGGCCGCAGGATATAAGGCGCATGTTTTCAGCAAGAGCGGACCACAAGAGCCGCTTCAAATTCGCGGGCCGTTCGCCGCTCAGCCGGTTGGTCGCATCGTGTCTTTATTTTTTTATCGGCGCCAATGTGGCGACCGGAATGGTGTTTGTTTCGACTGACCTTTATCTTCCGCCGTTTGGTCCGATGGTTTTGAGCTATGTGGCGGCGGATGGCGAGCGGCCGTCCGTTGAAGCGGTTCGCGCCGGCAAGGTCGACAGCAAAAAAATGGAGCAGGTGCGCAACTTCAAGCGCCCGTTTGGAAAGCTTCACCTTGCAGGCGCAATCGTTATAGCCTCCCTTGCGCTGTTCCATGCAATCGGGGTCATCGCAACAGAATGGTCAGCGCCAAATGACAAGACCGCGCGAGGGCGCGCCCGGCTGATGCTCTTTGGCCCGAGGAAATCGCAATGAGCGCCCTCAAAGTAGCGCTCATCAACACCTTCTATCCTCCATACAATTTCGGCGGAGACGGCGTTTATGTCCGCCGCTTCGCGCATGCGCTCGCCCGGCACGGCTGCAAGGTGCGTATCCTCCATGACACGGAGACCTATAAGGCGCTTGCGCCAAAACCTCTGGGAGCGCTTGCGCCGTTGGAAGAGCCTCCGGGCGTGACAGTGACGCGGCTGGAAAGCCCGCTTGGCGCAGTTTCGACCCTGATCACGCACCAGACCGGCAGGCCGCTGGCGCATCGCCGCGCGCTCAATGAATTCTTCAGTGAAGAATTCGACGTCACGCATTTCCACAATGTTTCAGCGGTCGGCGGGCCCGGCATACTTTCAAGAGGAACCGGCGTTCGCCTTTACACTGCGCATGAGCACTGGCTGGTTTGTCCGACGCACATTCTCTGGCGGCATAATCGCGAGGTCTGCGACAAACGCGAATGTGTGAAATGCCAACTCGTCTATCGCCGCCCGCCTCAATTATGGCGTTATACTGACCTCATGCGGCGTCAGACGGCGCACATCGACGCCTTCATTGCGCTCAGCCGTTCGAGCGAAGAGAAGCATCGAAAATTCGGATTTGATCGTGAGATGCGCGTCCTGCCTTCATTCCTCCCGGACGCGCCTCTGCCTAAACCGCGTCGCCAACAAAATGGCGGCGAGAAGCCGTACGCGCTTTTTGTCGGTCGGCTTGAAAAGCTCAAAGGGCTGCAGGACCTCATTCCGGCGTTCAGGAATTGCAGCGGGCTCGACCTCATTGTCATCGGCGACGGCGATTTCGAAGGCGAATTGAAAGCGCTTGCGAAGGGCGCGTCGAATATCAAATTCCTTGGCCGCCTGCCGCCTGAGGAGCTTGAAGATTTCTATTCCGGCGCGGCGGCCGTAATCCTTCCGTCGGTTTGTCAGGAAGTGTTTCCGCTTGTCGCGCTTGAGGCGTTTCGCGCCGGTGTTCCGATCGTGGCCAGAAATCTCGGCCCGTTTCCCGAAATCATTGAAACGAGCGGCGCCGGCTTGCTGTTCGATACGGCGAGCGATGCTGTCGCCGCCGTCCAGCGCTTGGCCGATGATTCCGCGCTACGGTCGATGAAGGGCGCGCGCGGCCGGGCGTCGTTCGAGGCGCATTGGAGCGAAAAAGCCGGGCTTGGCGCGTATTTTAACCTTATCGCCGGCATTGCAGCGTCAAAAGGTATGGGGGCGGCGGCGGAAAACGCGCGCGCGCTTGCTTCAAAACTACTGAAATCGCCCTAGAATGGCACAGCGCTTGCTGTTTAACTGGGCTACTGGCGAGGAGAAGGCGACATGAACGTCGGACATAAGATTGAAGCGGGCAACGCCGGATGGAATTTTGGGGGCGAAGTCGCGGAAACATTTGTCGACCATATCCGCCAGTCGGTCCCGATGTACGCGGAAGGGCATGACCTGGTCTGCCAGTTTAGCGATTATTTCGTCACCAATCAGAGCACCAGTTATGAAATCGGCGTTTCAACCGGCGAACTGCTGAAAAAGCTCGCGGTCCATAACAAGGGCAAACCGAACGCACGCTGGATCGGCATCGACACCGAAAAGCCGATGATCGAAAAAGCGAAGAAGCACTGCGCCGGGATCGACAATATCGAGCTGTTCGTGGATGATATCCGCAATTTCGATCTCGAACCTGCGGACCTCATCGTTTCTTATTATACGATGCAGTTCACGCCGCCTCGGCATCGCCAGGCTATTTTCGATAAAATCTACAATTCGCTGAATTGGGGCGGCGCGTTCATAATGTTTGAAAAAGTTCGCGGACCGGACGCGCGTTTTCAGGATATATGCGTTTCGCTCTACAATGATTTCAAAGTCCGTCAGGGATTTTCGGCAGAAGAAATTCTGTCAAAGACGCGCAGCCTTAAAGGCGTCCTTGAGCCGTTCTCGACCGAAGGCAATCTTGGTCTGATGCGCCGCGCCGGATTTACTGACATGATGTCGATCTGCAAATACATCTGCTTTGAAGGATTTCTGGCGATCAAATAGACCGCCAGCCGCAAGGGACCTGCAATGAACGAGGCCGCCGCACAAGCAGCTATTCGGGCGCTGAAGATCAGCGTCATCATGCCCGCATATAACGCTGCGCATTATCTTGAACTCTCGCTGCCGCCGCTAATTGCAATGCGCGAGCGCGGCGAAATCGATGAGGTGCTCGTCGTCGATGATTGTTCGCCCGATCCGACGAACATCGCAGCGGCAGAAAAATTCGGCGCCACGGTGATTCGCATGCCGAAAAACGGCGGCCCCGGCGCCGCGCGAAATTTTGCGGCGACTATCGCAAAAGGCGATATCCTCTGGCTGGTGGACGCCGATGTCGTCGCCCATGAGAATGGCGCTGCGGTCCTCCAACGGGCCTTTGAAAATGAACGCGTTGCAGCGGTATTCGGTTCCTATGATCGCAATCCGCCAGCCGAAAATTTTGCTTCGCAGTACAAGAATCTCGTTCATCGCTATTACCACCAGCGCGGCCGGGAAGAATCTGACACATTCTGGTCCGGCTGCGGCGCGGTGCGCCGCTCGGTCTATCGCGACCTTGGCGGCTTCGATGGGGCGAGATACGGCCGTCCGTCAATTGAAGACATTGAATTCGGCCATCGCATGCGTGCGGCCGGGTGGTCGATCCGTCTTGCGCACGACCTTCTTTGCACGCACCTGAAGCGCTGGACGCTTGGGGAAGTTGTTAGAACCGATATTTTTCAGCGCGCCGTTCCCTGGTCGCACCTTATACTCTCGGGCCGGGGGATGAGTGACGACCTCAACGTGTCCGGGGGCGAGCGGATCAAGGCGGGGATTGCTGGCGTTTGGGGGTTAAGCGTTTTAGCCTGCGCGGCGCCGCCTCTATGGCCTATCGCGCCTGCGGCCATGGCTATGTTGACCGGAATGGTGGTTTTCCTGAACCGCGATTTGCTTGGGTTCTTCAAAGACAATCGCGGCCTTGCATTCGCGCTAAGGGCGGCAGCGTACCATCAGTTCTATTACGTCTATAGCGCTGCGACCTTCACGATCTGCGCACTGACCTATCATTTGGGCGGCAAGAAAGACGTTGTCGTGAAGCGTGTGGGCGAGACAAAAGCGACGGCGTAACGCTGAACGATACTCACCCTTTTCTCAGACGGTGCAAATTTTCTGCGATTCAGCTTACACAGAGAATCGCCGAAACCTTAGAGCCGCCTTTCATGAGCGCCGATCCCGTCAAGATGAACGTTGCTGAAGAAGCGCATCCGAGCGCCGCTTCTCGTTGGTCGCCCTTAATTCTGGCTGGGGTCTTTGCTGCGTCAGTAATATTCTATTGGCGCGGTGTTGGTCCGGGCGACGCGGAGCAATATTTTTCGGCGGCGCTGGACTGGGTCGAATCTGGACCGGTCCTTGGCGATACGCACTGGTCGCTTCGGCATCTGTTTGTTTTACCGATGGCGGCTTCGTTCCTAACCTTCGGCATCAATGAGTTTGCCGCGACGCTGCCAAGCATGATTTACGCCGGCGCGCTTGCTGCTTCGACCTACTACTTTGCGCGGCGATATCTAGGCGAATTGGAGGCGGTGTTCTCGGCCGGATTGATTTCAGCTTCTGCTTTCTTTGTCGCGCGGCCGTTGGAGATTGAAGTCTACGGCCCGGAGATATTTTTCGTCGCGATTGCGGGATGGCTTTTCGTGGCGTCGAGTTTTGAGCGTCGCCGATTGACATATCTTGCAGGCGCGGGGCTCTTTTCGGGGCTCGCGTGGACGATCCGCGAGCATACGCTATTTCTGATTGCGATATTCGGCATTCTGCTCCTCCTCGCGCGGAAGGACATGTTTCGGTCAGTCGTTGCATTGGGGCTCGGCTTCGGCGCCGTCATAGCGAGCGAATGGATCATCTACGCGATTTCAGCAGGCGATCCGTTTTACCGGTATAGAGTCGACCTTGGTCACCAATCGATCAGCTCGGGGAAACTCGAAACTGTCGCGCAGGCGGGGATCATAAAAACGGCGGTGCGTCCGTTTGGCGATCTGTTTTCAAGTCCCGTCACAACGCCGTTCTTGTTGATGGGCATCGCGGGCGCCTTGTTTTTCAGGCAAACGCTTGCGGCCGCGCCACATTCCTCACGCCGCGCTTTTTTTGTCTTTGCGGCGCTGTCTGTCGCGGCCTTTCTTTTCTCGTCCTATGGTTTCGGGCTCACCATGCCGCGCTATTACGCGGTCCTCACCTATTTCGTATTCCTGGTACTTGGGTGGAGCGCTGCGGCAATCTGGAAACGGTTCGGCAAGGCGAAGGCCGCCGCTTTTGCATCTTTGGCGGTTGTTCTGAATGCGGCGGCGGCGGATTTCAGTCGCTACAACGAATATGACGAGGCGCGGTATCTGGCGAGGTTTGCATTGAAATCGCCGGAGCCGATAGCGACAGACGTGGTCACATCCGTGCGCGCGCGTTATCAGCTTGCGTTTCTCGGTGTCGATCGCGAGTCGGCGTTTTTGAAGATATTGCCGACGAAGACGCCTGCGGAGAATCAACTTTTCTTCAAAGGCTATTCGACGCGGCGAATAAACGATGCGTGGTGTATTCTCGCAATGGCTGAGCCGCGCAAGACGAATGTCACCCATGCGCTGATCCGCGCGATCGGCGCAGATAGACCCGGTGGGTCAAAGATTCGATCTGTGACAGCCAAGCCGGCGCCGGTGTACGTTCTCCGGGTATTAGAAAAGCCCGCTGCCGCCGATCCCGTAACAGGCGCGAGCTGCCTCAAGCCAGACATCAAATAAATCGCGCATCAAATAAAAACGGCGCGAGGATTTCGCCCCGCGCCGCAGAAATTTTGTTCTGCTGAAGTTACGCCGCAGCGCTTGACCGGGCCTTTTCCCGTTCAGCCTTGATATCTTGAGCCCTGTCTTTCTCCGAGACGGTGAAGTCTTCGTGATACGACCGCTCGACATTGACGTTCCAGATATCGTGCTCTTCGCCCAGAACGTTGCGGGCGGCAAGCATCGCCGTCAGCATCGAATGGTCCTGGTTGTTATACCGATGCATGCCGTTGCGGCCGACAGTCTGGAAGTTCTCCAGCTCAAGGATCCAGTTCTGTACGATATCGAGCGCCTCGCGGTACTCGCCGTCATAGACCGGGTATGCCTTGGGCTGGCGAATGACTGTCCCATCGACAACGTTCGACTGTTTGGCGAGACCGAGATATTCAAGCTCGCGCGCAGCCTGCTTGATGAGGTCCGCATCATCGCTCGCCCAAAGGCCGTCGCCTTCATGGCAGAAAAATTCCATCCCGATCGACGCTTTGGTCGCGTCAGGCACCATGTCGGGCGACCATGACCGGAAGTTCTGGATGCGGCCGACCTGGACCTCGGGCGAATGGATATAAATCCAGTTGTCCGGGAACGGATCCGGGTGATCGAGAATGAGCGTCACGATCAGGAAGTCGCGGTATTTGAGGCGCTCGGCAGCGCGCACGACATGCGGCGGCGGCGGCGGGTCGAAGGCCTTGATAAGATCCTTGATCGCCATCGAATTGATGAAATGGTCGGCGCGAACGCGATAGCTGCGCTGTTTGGCGCCGGAATAATCGACGACTTCAATGGCTTCGACGCGGTTGCCGTTGCGGATTACTTTGGTGACGGCGTTCTTCATGCGGACTTCGCCGCCCTGGACGCGGACTTTGTCGCGGAAACGCTCCCACATTTGTCCCGGCCCAAGACGCGGATATTCGAACTCTTCGATGAGGCTGGTCGTGTCATTGGCGCCGGTAAGCGCATTCAGCACAGCCTTGGTCAGCGACAGATTTTTGATCCGCTGCGCAGCCCAATCCGCCCGGATCTCGGTGCAGGGAATTCCCCAGACCTTTTCCGTGTACGACTTGAAGAAATGCTGGAACAGGCGGCGGCCGAAGCGGTTCGTCACCCACTGCTCAAAGTTTTCTTCTTCCTTGAACGGGCTCACCTGCCACTTGAAGTAGCTGAGCATGATCTGCATCGCTTCAACCGGGCCCATATTCGATAGGGCGTTGAAGATCTTCAGAGGGTAATCGTAATACTTGCCGCGATAATAGATACGGCTCATGCGCGGACGCAGGACAAAGTCTTCGCCGCCGACTTCATGCCACAGCGCCTCTACTTCTTTCACCTTCGTGAAAAAGCGATGGCCGCCGATGTCGAAGCGGAATCCCTTATAGCTTTCCGTGCGCGCGATGCCGCCGACATCGTCGGATGCTTCGAAAACGACCGCTTTGTGGCCGGCGTCGCTGCGCTTTTGCAGTTCATAGGCGGCGGTCAGCCCGGCAGGACCTCCGCCGACGATCGCGACGGAGTTTTCACCGGCGTCTTCGACCGGAAGAATAGAGGCGGAGGCAATCGAATTCGTCATTTGTTTCCTGAACGGATTGACCGGCGCGGTGCGGTCATTGGCGGCAGATTCTTCAAAGCGCTGGATCGGCGCAACCTTTTCGGGAGCGCCGGACAGCTTGGCTACGAACCAATCGATGGTCCAGTCGAGACCTTCGAGCAGCGGCGTTGAAGGCAGCCAATCAAGTTCCCGTTCAGCCTTGCTGATATTGGGTCGACGAATCTTCGGGTCATCGGCCGGCAAATCCCTCAATACGATATCGGAGGAAGATGCCGTACGATCCTTAATTATTCTTGCAAGCTCTAGGACCGTGTGTTCGACCGGATTGCCGAGATTGACCGGCCCAATTCGGCCGCCTTCGGCGTTCATCAGGCGTATTAGCCCCTCGACGAGGTCGTCGATGTAGCAAAACGAACGGGTCTGGCTGCCTGCGCCATACACCGTGATCGGCTTTAGCGTTAACGCCTGCGCAAGGAAATTTGGAATGCATCGCCCGTCTTCAGGGCTCATGCGCGGTCCGTAGGTATTGAATATGCGCGCGACCCGAATCTCTGTGCTGTATTGCCGGTGGTAATCATAGAACAGCGTTTCGGCGGCGCGCTTTCCTTCATCGTAGCAGGCGCGCGGACCTGAGCAGTTGACGAGGCCGACATATTCCTCCGGCTGCGGGTGGATGTCAGGGTCGCCGTAAACTTCGCTGGTGGACGCCTGAAGCACGCGAGCGCCGGACTTGCGCGCGTATTCAAGGACGTTGAGCGCGCCAAGAACGCTCGTTTTCATCGTGCCGATCGCATCGCGCTGATACTG
Source organism: Parvularculaceae bacterium (assembly GCA_041740755.1). Classification (GTDB taxonomy): domain Bacteria; phylum Pseudomonadota; class Alphaproteobacteria; order Caulobacterales; family Parvularculaceae; genus Amphiplicatus. Next base: position 17,981 of record JBGSLM010000107.1, read on the forward strand.
GGGCGGCGAGGCCGGGCAGGCCATGTTGTAAATCTGATCGAACTCGCCATCAGGCAACGATTCTCGAACATCTCCGAGGATGAAATTGAATCGGGGCGATTTCATCGCCTCGCCGAGATTGCTCTTAAACCCGGTGTCGAGGTTATCAAAACAGGTGACGCGATGCCCTTGCCCGAGCAATCGGTCGATCAGGTGTGACCCGATAAAACCAGCGCCGCCGGTCACCAGGATACGCAAGTTATTTTGCACTCGAAACCCCCAGTATGATTCTATCCAGGACCTGACGTGTGCAAATCCTGGACCGAACCGGCGCCCCTTCGCAGACGCACAAGAAATCTTTACAGCCAGTTAATGCGGCTGACCATCCGCCTTTTGGTTGTATCGCAGAGAGATAAGCTCCCCAGATACGGGTAGGTTCCATAGCCCTGCAGGAATTGCTGCGGCGACCGGGTTGTGGTGTAGGTCCGCTTATGGACGATCGACTGCCAGTGTCAGAGGCGGATATGACGGCGTGGCGGTTCTGCGTTGCGCCGTTAATGGACGGTACTGACCGGTTTTGCCGCTTTTTCCACAGGCTCCTGACCAGGCGGGCGCGGCTCTATACCGAGATGATCGTGGCGGAGGCGGTGATCAGAGGTGACCGGGAGAGGCTCCTTGCCTTTGAACCGGTGGAGCACCCCGTGGCGCTTCAGCTTGGCGGATCGGACGCGAGGGCGCTGAAAGAGGCGGCGCGGATCGGCGAGGAATTCGGCTATGATGAAATTAACCTGAATGTCGGCTGTCCGTCCGACCGGGTGCAATCGGGGAGGTTTGGCGCCTGTCTGATGGCAACGCCGTCGCTGGTTGCAGACTGCGTCGGCGCAATGCGGAGCGCGGTGTCAATTCCGGTCACTGTCAAATGCAGGATCGGAGTCGATGAACAAAATCCCAATGAAAGCCTGTTTGCGTTTATTGACACCGTCGCGGGCGCGGGCTGCGAGGTTTTCATCGTGCATGCGCGCAAAGCCTGGCTGGAAGGACTTAGCCCGAAAGAAAACCGGGAAATTCCGCCGCTCGATTATCCGCTCGTCCGCAGACTGAAGATCGAGAAGCCGGATCTGACCATCGTCCTCAATGGCGGGATCGCATCGATCGACGCAGCGGCGGCGCACCTTGAAGAATTTGACGGCGTGATGCTCGGACGAGCAGCCTATGGCGAGCCGGCAATTCTCGGCGAGGTCGACCGAAAAATATTCGGAGACAGTTCTCGGGCGCCCGATCCTGGCGAAGTCGTCAGCGAAATGTCAGCCTATGTGAAGCGCGAGGCGAAATCAGGAACTTCGCCGCATCACATTGTGCGCCATATGCTCGGCCTCTATCATGGCAAGCCCGGTGCAAGAACATGGCGGCGGATGCTGTCTGAAAACGGCGCGGCGACGCCGCCCGATATTCTCGATCGCGCAGCAGAGGCGATACGAATGAAAGCGCCGGAACTTGTCTGAGATTTTCGATCCGCTCTATATCGCGGCCGTTCTGGCGGCGGGCGCTGCAGCGGGTTTCGCCGGGGGGCTCTTCGGAATTGGCGGCGGGATTGTCACGGTGCCGGCGCTCTATGCGCTGTTCCGCGCGACCGGGGCGGGGGACGATTCAAGCCTCAAGACCGCAATTGGAACGTCGCTGGCGGTTATCGTCGTCACCTCGTTGCGTGCGCTCGCAGAGCATCGCCGCGCGGGCGCCGTCGACGGAGAAGTGCTGAAAGCGTGGTCGCCTTGGATTGCGCTTGGCTCTGCGGCGGCGGGGTTTTTGTCGCGGCATATTCCAGTTGAAGCGCTCGCGTCGGTTTTCGCTGGCGGCGCGCTCTTCATAGCGGCGCAGCGGCTCTTCATCCGTAAGCGGAAGGAAGGCGCGAGAATCGATCTTTCGCACAAGGCTATTCATATTCCTGTCGGGATCGGCACAGGGCTTTTTTCCGGTCTGATGGGTCTTGGCGGCGGCGCTGTCGGCGTGATGGTGATGCGCATGGCCGGGCGGTCGATCCATCAGGCGGTCGCGACCGCGTCGGGATTCGGCGTCGCCGTCGCAGTTCCAGGCGTCATCGGATTTCTGATCGCGGGTCTTGGCGCGGAGGGAAGGCCGCCGGGGTCGGTCGGCTTCGTTGAAATCCCCGCCTTCGCGGCGATGGCGACCATCGGCGCGTTCGCAGCGCCGCTCGGCGCAAAGCTTGCGCACAAAGTGAAGGGCGAAATCCTGTCTATCCTCTTTGGCGCCTATATCGCCGTCGCCGCTCTCGCCCTCATGATCGACGTCTTCACCTGACGCGCTATTGAACGCGGCTGACTTTGTAGCCTTTATCGCCGAGCAGATCGACGACGCTGCCCTCGCCGATGAGGTGGCCGGCGCCGACCGCGATGAAATGATCTTCATCGCCAGCCATCAACGTCTCAATCTCGCTCGTCCAGTTGCGGTTCCGGTCAGTAATCAGTATACGGAATGCTTCCGGCGCCTTCTCGCGCATCTCGCGGAAAGTCTCGGCCTCCAGCGTATCGACATCGCCGGTTTTCCAGGCTTCGAGCACGTCTTTCACGTAAGCGTCGAAATCCGCGAAATCTTCAAGCGAAGCGTCGAAATCCGCAAGGATTTCTTCCTCATCGAGGCTCGCGAGCGCGCGGATCTGGTATTCGGCCGATTCAAGGTGAGCGACGCGGTCGCCCTCGCTCGCGGCGCGCGCCAGCACTGTTTCCTCAGCGCCGCTTTCTGCGTTGAAACCTTCCGCCTGCATGACGGTGACGGAAAGCGTGATCATCGCAAGCCACGGCTTCATCTGTTCGAAAGCCGCCGCCGGCAATTGATAGCGCGCGATGATTTCCGCAAACCGCGCAGAGCGCTCAGCGCCGAGCAATGAGGAAAGCGTGACGCCAGGCGGATTAAATCCAAGTTCGGTGACGAGCGCCGACATGGTTTTCTGCGCTTCGGGGCTTTTCGTGTCGACTTCGGTCATGGTGACGGCGGTTGTCGCCATTGCCGTGTCAAACGCCTTTGTCGTCCAGTTTGTCCCTTGAGGAAGAATATGGAATGTTCCGAATAAATAGATCGTCGAATCCGCGTCCGTCACCGCCCACATGGCGGGGCCTTCATCCGCGGCGGCCGGCGGCGCCGCGTCCGCCGCGTCGGCGTTTTTCGCATTCTTGCCGCATGAAGGCGCGAGCAGCAG
>JBGSLM010000108.1:0-7679 GCA_041740755.1 Parvularculaceae bacterium
CGGCCTATTTGGAACCGCAGGCGGCGCACCAGCCGGCGATTGCGGCCTCGGCGGCGGTCGGCCCGCGAATTGAAAGTTTTCTCGATATCGTCCGCCTCGCAGATTTGAAGCGCGACGCCAAGCTTAAAGTCGAACTCGAAAGCTATGTGCATCTCATTTCGTTCGAGCGTGGCCGCATTGAACTTCGTATGCATGATCGGGCGCCTGGCGATCTCGCTAACCGGTTGATGCAGCGTCTGAAGGAATGGACCGGCCGCCAGTGGGTCGTGTCGATCAATGCGCAGGGGGCGGGGCGGGAGACCTTGCGCGACGCGCGCACTGCTGAAGTGCTGGCGCACCCGCTTGTAAGAAAGGCGATGGAGATTTTTCCGGGTTCGGAAATCATTGCGATCCGTGATCCGCGCCCGCAAGAGGAAGCGGCCGGCGAGATTGCGCCGATTATTGAAGAAGAAAGCGACGAACCATGAAAGATCTTGGCGAGCTGATGAATCAAGCTGCGGCCATGCAGGCGCGCCTTCAAGAGGCGCAGGAGAAAATTGCAGCGCTCGAAATCGAAGGACAGGCCGGCGGCGGCATGGTGAAGCTCGTCCTCAATGGAAAGGGCTATTGCAAGGGCGTCGCAATCGAGCGCGCGCTCCTGAGCGCAGAGGAAGGAGAAGTGCTCGAAGACCTTATCGCTGCGGCGATCAACGACGCTAAATCGAAACTCGAATCAGAGGCGGCGGCGCATATGAAATCGCTGACGGCCGGCTTCCCGCTGCCGCCCGGCATGAAGCTGCCGTTCTGAAGGGTTCATGGTGCGCGCTTTTGTCTGGACCTACCAAGTCAAGCCCGACCATGCCGCCGATTTCCGGCGCGCCTACGCCTCGACCGGCGATTGGGCGTTACTGTTTGCAAAATCGCCGGACTACAAAGGCACGAAGCTTCTGAGCGATCCTGGCGATCCCTGCCGATTTATGACCATCGACTATTTTCTCACGCCAGATTCGCGGCCGAGATTCCTTGCGGAAAATCGCTCGCTCTATGAAACGCTAGATCGAAAATGGCGGGATGCGACCGTCAGCGAGAGTTTTATCGGCGAATTCGAGGTTGAGGATTAAACGCGCACCATGCCCGCGGCCAATATCGGACCTGAACTCCAGCGCCTAATCGACCTTCTCGCGAAGCTCCCGGGATTGGGACCGCGCTCGGCAAAGCGCGCCGCGCTCTATTTATTGAAAAAGCGCGATCCGGTGATGCGCCCGCTCGCTTTTGCTCTATCTGACGCGGCCGACAAGGTGAGATCTTGCGGAACCTGCGGCAATTGGGATTCGATCGATCCTTGCGCAATTTGTGCGGAAGCCTCGCGCGATCCGTCAATCCTTTGTGTTGTGCAGGACGTCGGCGATCTTTGGGCGCTCGAACGCGCAGGCGCCCATAAAGGCAGATATCATGTTCTCGGCGGGCTCTTGTCGCCGCTCGATGGGATAGGGCCGAACGAACTCAATATTGGGTCCTTGGTCGCGCGCACCGCGTCCGGCGGCGTTCGTGAGGTTGTGCTCGCATTGCCGGCGACCGTCGACGGGCAGACGACTGCGCATTACGTCACCGATCAGCTCCATTCTCCCGATGTCAGCGTGACGCGCCTCAGTCAGGGCGTGCCGGTCGGCGGCGAGCTCGACTATCTCGACGAAGGAACGCTCGCTGCGGCGATGAAGACGCGCCGTCCCGCATGACGAAAAGTGAAATCCTCGACGGCCTGTGGTATCTTGCGGCGCTGTCGTCGGAGTTGAAACCGGGCGCGATGCAGCGCCGGATTCTGTTTGACGATCCGGTTGTCCTTGGGCGGATGAAATCCGGCGCGCCGTTCGCTCTTTTGGATATCTGCCCTCATCGCGCAGCGCCGCTCTCGGGCGGTCGGCTATGCGATATCGGCGGCGAAGCCGCGATTGAATGTCCTTATCACGCCTGGGCGTTTCGCGCGTCCGACGGACGCTGCGCATCTGTTCCGGCGGTCACCGCCGATGAAGCGCGCGATCCGGCAACGATCAGGACGCGCGCCTATGCGCTGCACGAAGCCAATGGTCTTGTCTGGATTTATCGCGGCGATGGGGCGGCGCAAACGCCTCCTCCCGATATCGGCCTTCCTGCTTCTTTCACGCCGAAGACGGTGACCGTCATCGAATCGAAGGGTCCGTTTGACGAAGCGGTCATCGGTCTTGTCGATCCTGCGCACACGCCGACCGTTCACAAGAAGTGGTGGTGGCGAGAAGGCGCGGGCCGGCGCGACAAGATCAAGCAATTCGAGCCGACGCCGCTCGGGTTCATAATGCCGGCGCACCGTCCGTCATCGAACACGCGCATCTATAAATTCATCGGCGGCGCGCCCACGACGGAAATTGAATTCCGTCTTCCCGCGCTGCGGCTGGAACATATCCGCAATGACCGCCGGCGCATTCTTGGCCTCACCGCAATGACGCCGGCCGGAAAGAACGCGACCCGCATTGTCCACGTGATCTTCTGGGATTTCTTCCTGCTCGACCTGTTCCGTCCCGTCGCGCAGTCCATGGCCGACGATTTCCTTGCGCAGGATGGTTCTATCCTCAGCCTGCAGAATGAAAACCTGGAACGCGGCGATCACCGGGCGCTTTATTTCAGCGACGCCGACGAGCCGGCGAAATGGTATTTGAAGCTGAAGCGCGCCTGGGCTCGCCGCAAGGAAGACGGCGCTTTCACGAACCCGCTGGAGCCGGCGTCGCTGCGCTGGCGAACCTGACGCCGGCGGCGGGAAGCGTTCTGCGTGCCGCGATCGCGAACGCCAGGAATGCGCCAATAGCGCAATTCGGGATGCTCGGGATTTCTGCGGCGCCCGGCATCAGCAGCGGCAAGAACCATACGGCGATCAGGGGTCAGCTTCTCGAACGGCAGCCAGCCCGTTTCAATGGCGCGCCTCGCAATCAGCAACATTGCCGGAGCCATGATCACGATTTCATAATAGAATGCATAGGGAGTCGCGAGCATTGCGGAAGTTGCAAGCGCGGCGGCACGCAAATCCCAGGCGCTAACGCGCCGCCAGATAAAAAAGACGTAGGCGGCCAGCGACAAACCCGCCGCAATCTGCACTGCGCTCGCGATCGACGGCGGCGCGCCGAGCATCGTCGACAGCCCGAACGGCGTCACCAGCTTGTTGAACGGGAACCCGTCAGCCGCCATCCGCGCGCCATGCGCCGTAATGCCTTGGTAAAACCCGACCCAGCTCTCGGCGCCGTAAGCGAAATAGCTTGCGGCGGCGAGAAGGATCGCGGTCGCCGCTGCTACCGCAAAAGCGCGCCAGCATCCGGCGGCGATGAACGCAATCGGTATAAGAAGCCCTAATTGGGGCTTGATCGTCAAAAGTCCCGCTGCGACGCCCGCAAGGATCGGGCGCCGATCAGCAAATGCGCCGGCAAGAGCAATCAGCGTTGCGGTGAGAAATCCGTTCTGTCCGGTGATAACGCCCTGAAAAATCGCCGGCGACGCGGCGGCAAAGAAGAGCGCCCATTTATCCGCCCACAGGCGCGACAATGCGACAAAGAATGCGCCGGCAAAAAGGGCGACCCAAAGGGAAAATCCGACCAGATAGGGCGGCAGGGCAAAGGGCGAAATAACCAGCGACATTGTCGGCGGATACATCCAGGCGAAATTGAAATCGCCCTTTCCGGGATAGGCGGCCTGCAATTGCTCCTTCAGATTGGCCATTTCGTAGATGGAGACCATGTTCGGCGTTCCGGCCGCCGAAGCGGCATGGTGGAAAACTATGAAATCGCCGCCGATGATCGGGCCGGCTTTGGTGAACAGGTCTTCCGACTCGATAATGACCTGCGCATAAGCGGTAAGGGCGAGCGTGATGAATAAAGCCGCCATAGCCGCCAGGCTGAATTTCAGGCGCGTCGTAAGCAGCTGATGGATCAGCGGAAACTGCTCTGCGAAGGATGTCGCGATCTTATTCATGGATTTCGTTTACCATCGTGAAATAAACGAAGCGTTATCTATCCGGCATGGGGGAATTGGATCCCGGAGGCGAAAATGGGTAGAAAAAAGAACAGCGCGCCGACGGTCACGCCGCGTCAAGAGCCGCGTCCGCGGCTGCTTTCAATCATTTGCCCCGCCTTCAACGAGGAGGCCAATCTCGATGCGTTTGCCATCGCCGTCGAGGCGGCGATGCGCTCGCTCGGGCAGCCTTATGAAATCGTCTTCGTCAATGACGGCAGCAGCGACGCTACGTTCGCTGTGATGACGCGGCTAAGGGCGTCGAATGCGCGGATCGCAATCGTCGATCTGTCTCGCAACTTCGGCAAGGAGATTGCGACGACCGCAGGTCTCGATCAGGCGAGGGGCGACGCCGTGGTGGTCATGGATGCGGACCTACAGGATCCGCCGGAGGTCATCGGCGAGATGATCACAGGCTGGGGCGAGGGATATGACGTCGTCTACGCCCGTCGACGCGAGCGTCGCGGCGACGGACCGATGAAGCGTATGACGGCGGCGCTCTTTTACAAGGTCATCCGCCGTATCGGCGATGTCGATATACCTGAGAACGTCGGCGATTTTCGCCTGATGAGTCGCAAAGCTGTCGACGCCGTCTGTTCGATGCGCGAGCACCATCGATTCATGAAGGGAATTTTCGCCTGGATCGGATTCCCATCAAAAGAGGTGACTTACGACCGAGCGCCGCGCGCCGCCGGCGTCACCAAGTGGAATTACTGGGGGCTGTGGAACCTGTCGATCGAGGGCATCACGTCATCGACTCTGGCGCCGCTCAAGATTTCCACCTATTTCGGATTTGCAACCGCGCTGGTCGCGTTTCTCGCCGGCGCGCTCTTTATCGTCAAGACGCTGTTTCTTGGCGACCCCGTTCCAGGTTTTCCGACCCTCGTCGTAGTCATCCTCTTTCTCGGCGGCATCCAGCTGATGGTGCTCGGCGTGATCGGCGAGTATCTAGGCCGCGTATTCAATGAAACAAAGGCCCGTCCGCTCTATTTCGCGACGGACACCTATCCTGCGAACACTGGTGGCGAACAGCCGCAAGTCCGCAAGGCGGTGTGAGTTGATCGCTGTACTGTCCGCGGCAGCGACCCGCCTTCGCCGCCATTCAGGCGCGATGGCGCGGTTTGGCGTCGTCGGAATAGGCAATCTCATCACTGAGTTCGCCGTCTTCAACATTTTGATGGCAGCCGGCATACCGATGCTCGGGGCGAATGCGTTGGGGTTCCTTTGCGCAAACATCCAGAGCTATATCGTCAATGCGCGCGTGACTTTTCGCCATAACGGCGCGGCGGCGGCGCTGTCGCTCAGGAATTACGGGCGGTTCTTTCTCGCGCATTGTCTATCGCTGGCGATTTCGACCGGATTCATTGCAGCGTTCGCCGACGATATCGGGCCCAATCTCGCAAAACTCGCGGCAGTCGGATTTGGATTTGTCGCCAATTACTCGATGAGCGCGCTGTTCGTTTTCAGGAAAATGCCGCGGGAATAATATCGTTTCCGAATCGCCCGGCGGGCGGTATTCATGGCCCATGGTTTCAGAAGATCTTTCCCGGGCTGGTCTCGGGCCCGAAAGCCCGGCTTTCTGGCTGTTGATTGCTGCCGTACTCGTGGCTGCCCTTTCGCTCATTTACGCTCTTCGCGAGCGCAGGCGCGCGCGGCGGCTTCGCGCCGATCTCGAAAAATCGCGTATCGCCCTTGCCGGGGCGGAGGCGCGCGCCGCCGAAACGTCGGTCGTCAGGAGCGATCTCAAATCTGTGACGGAGGAGCGAAATCGGCTTCAAGCAGACCTTGCCGCTCAATCTGCGCGGCTGGCGGAACGCGAGCGCTCGCTTGAAGAAATAAGGACGCGCATGGACGCGGATTTTCGATCCGCTGCATCGACCATGCTCGACGAGGCGCACAAATCATTCCTTACGCGCGCATCGGAATCATTCGATCGCCACCGCGAGGCGGCTTCTGTCGAGGCGAATGAGAAGCGCAAGGCGCTCGACGAATTGATTCGTCCGATGGCGGAGACGCTCAGCCGATATGAAGAGGGCCTCAAAGACCTCCGCAACGAACAGCAGCGCGCACGCGGCGAGCTGATCGGGCGGATGGGCGACCTGGCGAAATCCGCCAATGACGTTCGGATGGAAGCGCAAAAGCTTTCAACCGCATTGCGGGCAGGCTCAAAAATCCGAGGGCGCTGGGGCGAAGAGCAACTACGTAACGTCGTCGAAACGGCGGGAATGTCAGCCTATGTAGATTTCGTCGAGCAGAGCGCGCACGACGACGGCGAAAAGCGCCTGCTTCCCGACATGGTCGTCAACCTTCCGGGCGGTCGCAAGATGGCGATCGATTCGAAGGTGTCGATCAACGCCTATCTCGACGCGGTGGAAGCGACAAACGATGAGGCGCGAACCGGGCACCTTTCACGCCACGCCGACGACATCTGGGCCCACGTGAAAACATTGTCCGGCCGCGACTACGCCGCGAGCCTTCGTGATTCTCTTGATATCGTCGTGATGTTCATTCCCGGCGAAAATTATTTCGCCGCTGCAAGTGAAATGCGGCCTCAGTTGTTTCAGGATGCATTCGAGCGGCGCATTTTGATCGCAACGCCGACGACTTTGGTCGCCATATTGAAAGCCGCCTCTTTCAACTGGCGGCAGGAGAAGACGACAGAGAATGCGCGCGCCGTCGCGAGGCTCGCGAAAGATCTCCATGACAGTCTAAGGGTGATGGCCGGACACCTTTCAGATCTTGGAAAGTCCCTGACGCGGTCCGTCGATAAGTTCAACGACGCCGTCGGCGGTTTTGAGCGCCGCGTATTGCCGCGCGCACGGCGCTTTGCGGAATTCGAATTGCCTGGAATTGACGCTGAGATAGACGAGTTGAAGCTCATCGAAACAGCCCCGTCGCAAGTGAAAGCGGACGAAGAGGGCGCTGCGATTAACGAGTGAGCCTATCGCAAAGGAAACGGCGGACGGGCCTGCGTTTGCCGTCGCCCGTCGCCAGCATCATCATCAGAGAAAAGATCGCCAGCGCTGTCTGCTTCGGTAATTTCGAATGAACCCGCCGGAACGGGCGCAACCGCTGCAGGCCGCCATTCAGATATGTCGTTCGCCGAAAGAAGATCGTGCGACTCTGGGCGCTGACTTTCACTCTTTTCTAGGGCGGCGATGCGTTCTCCGAGGCGTTCAACCTCCGAAAGCGCCCGCCGAGCGACGGATTCTGCGGCGCCAGGTTGCTCGCGCCGCGGCGCGTCGCGCAACAGCGCGCTCATGGTGTGCAAGGTCGCCATTAGCGTCGTCGGCGAGACAATCCAGACCCGCGCCCGGTAGCTGTCTTGAATGATGTCTGGAAAACGCACGTGGAGTTCCGACGCCATGCTTTCGGACGGCAGGAATAAAAGCGCGGAATCAGCGGTAAATCCCGGCGCGATCAGACTATCGGCCACGTTGACGATGTGGCGAAGCGCAATGCGCCGGAACTCGCTCTCCGCCGCAGCGCTGCGCCGCTCGTGCAGCGCGTGGAAAGCCTCGACCGGAAAATGCGCGTCGATCGCGATTGGTCCAGGCGGTCGGCTTAGCCTGATCAGGCAATCGGCGCGCCTGTCATTTGCAAGCAGGGCGTTGAATTCATAGGCGCCCGGAGCGAGGGCGTTCTGGACGATGTCGGCGAGCTGGACGGCG
>JBGSLM010000109.1:0-18610 GCA_041740755.1 Parvularculaceae bacterium
CGTGTCGAGCACGCCGCGCGTCGCGTCGGCGACGCGCGAAAACACGCGGCGAATTTCACAGGAAGCTTCGGAGGCGCAATTGTCACAGCGCCGATAGGCGATCTTGCTTAGGCATGGCAGCGGCGCAATCGGTCCGTCGATGATGCGCAGGACCTCGCCAAAGGTGATCTTGTTCGCGGGACGCAGCAGCGCATAGCCGCCGTTCTTGCCGCGCCGGCTTTCGAGAATGCCGTGACGCTTCAGGTCCAGAAGGATCTGCTCAAGGAATTTCCGCGGAATGTCCTGCCGCTCGGCGATGTCTGCGATGATGAGCGCCTCGTCCGCTTCTTCGGCGCGCGCGAGCGCCACCAGCGCCTGCAGCGCGTATTTCGCTTTATGGGAAATCATGGCTACGTCCTCGCGCTGACGGCGCGCGGCATCCCCTCGCATACGCCGACCGATTCGTTCAAAGACGGGAAGATACGCGATTGCTTTAGATAAGTCTATAGAATTAGTCGATTAAAGGCGCGGCGTGTCGTCCCCGGGGCTCTTGCGACGCGTTGCCCCGACGGCAATCGCATGACAGATGGCAACCAACTCGGAAGGCGGCGTCGATGGCGGCCGCTAAATGTCGATCCCTTCCGAGATCGCCAGCGCATCATCGACCTCGACGCCGAGGTAGCGCACCGTGCTATCGAGCTTGGTATGCCCAAGCAGCAATTTCACCGCGCGCATGTTCCCTGTCTTGCGATAGATGAGCGATGCCTTCGTGCGCCGCAACGAGTGCGTTCCATAGGCGGCGGCGGGCAGTCCGATGGCGGCGATCCATCGATCGACCAGCCTAGCATATTGCCGTGTTGTCATGGGTCGCCTCCGATCGATGCGACTCGGAAACAGCGAGTCTCCGCGCGTCAGCGATTTGTTCGCGATCCACATTGCGATGGCTTGGCGCGACGATTTTGTGATCTCGAATCTTACGGGGGATCCGGTCTTTTTCTGGCTGATGATCGCGCGTGTCTTCACGTCTCCTGCCAGAGCGACATCGCTGACGCGCAGGCGAACAAGATCGCAGCCGCGCAACTTGCTGTCGATCGCCAGATTGAACAATGCCAGATCGCGCACGCGCTCTTCAATTTGCAGCCGCACGCGGATCGCCCAGACCTCGCGCGGCTTCAGCGGCGGCTTCTGGCCGGTGATCTTGCCCTTGTTCCACGGAGTCCTGGTCGGCTGCTGCAACGCATTCGTTTCGATTTGCATGACATGCCTCCTTTCAAGAGGTGGCATCGTCGCTCTTGGCCGCAGCTCGCGCCAATCGATAACTGACCAACATATGTCCGCTCTGCCGGCGCCCGGCCGAAAGGAATGGTCTCTTCATGCCCCAAATCGGATCAAACACGCCGCCGCCGCCCCCAAGTCTCGGCTGCATTTTCTCCATTGGTAATTTCTTCAAATTCGCCGTGATTTCGACTGGACTTCGCCGCGGCGAAGAGCGTTGGTGTCCTTGCCGCGCGCCTCTTGCGGCCTCCCGCCCGACCCGTTCGCGACGCCGGGCTTGTCGCAGTGCGACATCAAAGGAGGTCTCAATGACGCAAACGAAACGCAAGAAGATCACGGCGAACAAATCGACGACCAAATCCGAAGCGATCCTGATGCTGCTTCGCAGGAAGAACGGCGCGAGCATCGAGGAATTGGCGAACGCGACCGGCTGGCAGGCGCATTCGGTTCGGGGGTTTTTGTCCGGGACAATCAAGAAGAAGCTCGGCCTCAATCTATCCATTGAGAAACGGGACGGCGCCGCCAGCCGGTATGCCTTACGGAAAGCGCCATGAGCGCGGATCGCGAGGACGGCGCGCTCGACGCGCGTCTTGAGGCGCTCCCGTCACTCCCCTACGCCGACCTTCACACAGAATGGCGTCGTTTGTGGCGATGCGCGGCGCCGAAAAAGTTGAGCCGCGACCTGCTGGCGCTCGGCGTCGCATGGAAGCTGCAGGAGGCCGCATCCGGCGGCTTAGATGCGAAGACGCGACGGACGCTCGCGAAACTGACCGAAACCGACGCGGCCGATCATGGGGCGGCGGCGAAGCCGGCATCTCAACTAAGGCCCGGCGCGCGGCTGATCCGCGAATGGCGCGGCGCAACGCACGAAGTGATCGTCATCGATGAAGGCTTCGAGTGGCGCGGCGTCCGCTATTCGTCGCTCTCTTCGGTCGCTAAGGCGATGACGGGTTCCGCGCGGTCGGGACCGCTCTTCTTCGGACTGACAAAACAACCGGGCGGCGCCGATGGCCGCTAGGCGATCCTCGTCGGGGAATGGCGCGGGGGAAGCGCGTGCTCGCCGTCGTCGTCCGCTCCGGTGCGCGATCTACACCAGGAAGTCGTCAGAAGAGGGACTGGATCAAGCGTTCAATTCGCTCGACGCGCAGCGCGCCGCCTGTGAGGCATATATCGACAGCCAGAAGCATGAAGGCTGGGCGGCGATCCCGGCCTTCTACGATGACGGCGGCTATTCCGGCGGATCGATGGAGCGACCGGCGCTGCAGCGCCTCCTTGAAGACATCAGAAACGGCGCGATCGACGCGGTCGTCGTCTACAAGGTAGATCGTCTCACCCGCTCGCTCGCCGACTTCGCCAAGATCATCGAGCTTTTCGACGCGCGCGGCGTTTCTTTCGTATCGGTCACCCAGTCGTTCAACACGACGAGTTCGATGGGACGGCTGACGCTGAATGTGCTTCTCTCCTTCGCCCAATTCGAACGGGAGGTCACCGGCGAGCGGATCCGCGACAAGATCGCCGCCTCCAAGAAGAAGGGAATGTGGATGGGCGGCCTGCCGCCTCTCGGCTACGACGTCCGTGACCGAAAGCTCCTGGTCAACGAGGGCGAAGCCGAAACGGTCCGCGAGATCTTCAACCGATACTCGCAGCGCAAGTCTGTCCATCTCCTGAAAGCGGCGCTCGACGCCGACGGCGTCGTCAGCAAGGAACGCAAAGACCGTTTCGGCCGCGCGACAGGGGGACGTCCGTTCTCGGAAGGCGCGCTCTATCATCTCCTGCAAAACCCGCTCTATCGCGGCGAGATCCGGCACGGGGATGACGTCTATCCAGGCGAGCACGCGGCGATCGTCGATGAGGCGCTCTGGTCGAAGGCTGAAGCGACGCTCGCAGAAAATCGCCGTAACCGGCGGCTCCGGGTCGACGCCAACGATCCAAGTCTCCTCGCAGGCCTCGTCGTCGATGAAATGGGCGATCCCCTGATCCCCACCCACGCCGCGAAGAAGGGAACGCGCTATCGCTATTATGTCAGCCGCGACCTGATACGGCGCCGGTCCGCCGACCACGGTTCTTCCCGACGCGGCGGCTGGCGGCTCCCCGCGAGCGATCTCGAAACGCTGGTTGAAACGAAGCTGATCCGGTTCCTCTCCGAACCGGGGTCAGTCTTCGACGCGCTGGAACCGCTTGCGCTCGACAGCGCGTCGAAACCCGCGATCGCAGCAGCCGCGGCATCGCTTTCCGCTCGCTGGCGCTCGCTCGCGTCGACGGAGCGGCGCGCCGCCATCCAGATGCTCGTTGAGCGAATAACCGTCTCCAAAGCCGGCGTCGAAGTCAGTATCAAGCCTCAAGCGCTTGCCGATAATAGCGGACATCCCAATGACACGCCTTATATGGAGAAGAGACGGCGTCGCCCCGATGGCGATCAATCATTTGCAACCATCACTCTGTTCATCCCGGCGAAACTGGAGCGCGCCAAATCAGAGATGCGTCTGCTCGTCAACGGCGCGGACCATCGCCCGGCGCCGGAGCCTGATCAAAGCCTCGTTCGACTGATCGTCATGGCGCACCGCTTCAGGGCGATGCTTGCGAGCGCCGAAGATCATTCCATCGTCGCCCTCGCGAGCCGGGCCGGCGTCTCGCCTTCCTACTTCACGCGCGTCCTTCGCCTCAGCTTCCTCGCCCCCGACATCGTCCGCGAGATACTCGGCGGGAGCCAGTCGCCGCGGCTCACGGCCAAACGCCTCATCCGGTCGGACCTCGCTCTCGGTTGGGCCGAGCAGCGGAGAACGCTCTCCTGATCTGGTCCGCCGCGAGGCGACGACGCCTGCGCCCGTTTCGTCCGTTCACAGACGAAACCGGCCCCCAGCCGCAAATATCCTTCGCTAATTCGTCAGCGTTCAAAGCATCGAGAGCGATGCATGGCCGGACGCAACCGTACCTCCAAATCGGCGCGAAGAGATAAATGCGGATTGGCGCCCCTTACAGCCGGACTTCAACCGTCTCTGCGTCGCTTCGCCGATGCATGATAAGGAGCCAAGCCTCGGACACTCCGGAGAAATCAGCGCAGTCGGCAGAGCGGCCGCTTGACGGGCCGGAGATCGGGGACTGCGTGGCGGACAGGGTGGGATTCGAACCCACGAGACGGTTACCCGCCTACACGCTTTCCAAGCGTGCGCCTTCGACCGCTCGGCCACCTGTCCTATCAAAGCGCGGGCGCATCTATACAGCCCAAAGGGGTATTCGCAAGCGCCGCTCGGCGCGTTTTGCGGGATTTGCGCGAGCGCCGCAGGTTCTGTATTCTCATGCCCGTTCGAGGGGTTTGAGGGGTATCGGTTATGGCGGCTTTTCGGTTTATTTCATGGATTTTGGTGGCGCTGGCGATTGCGCTTCTTGGCGCGGACGCGGTGTCGTCGATGGAAGCCGGCGAGCCGGTTATCCGGACATCGGCCGAAGTTCTGGCGCTCATCGGGGTTAACGGTCCCGCAGTCGCCGATAATTCGCCCGGCGGTCTCGCCAAGGCGCTCGGCACCGTTTTGAACCTTCCGCTTTGGGCGGTGTTAGGCCTCATCGGCGTCGTGATGACGCTGATCTTCCGGCCGATGGAATAACGCGAAGGGAATTTCATGAAGCGTTGGGTGTGGAGCGCGGCGGCTCTTGTCGTCGCGGGCGGAGGCTTTGCGCTCTGGAAGGCGGACACCATGGTCGGTGTCGCATCCGGCTATATGACGAAGATCGCCTGTTCCGAGACCTTCGTTGCTAAGCGTAACCCGCCCGATTTTCTCGATACCGAGTTCAAAGATATTTCGCCTGTGCTCGATCGCATCCGCCTGCGCGTTGATTCTGAAAAGCGGGTTGTTTCGGGCGGGGTGTTCGGGCTTGGCGCCGCACGAGCGATTTATCGGGACGGATACGGCTGTACGCTTGTTCGCGGCGGCGTGCCGGAAGCTTTGCCGGCCTTGGCGCCGATCGAAGATGCGCCGCTTCCCGACGCGAAGTCCGGATCGGCGTCGGTGCGCGATGATGTCGATTACGCCGCCATCGAAGCGGCGTTTGACCTCGCCTTCGCCGACAGGGATGCCGCAACGCGCGCCCTTCTTGTCGTGAAGGACGGGGCCGTCATCGCCGAGCGTTACGCGGATGGGTTTTCATCCGAAACGCCTTTCCTGTCCTGGTCGATGGCGAAGAGCGTGACAGCGACGATGGTCGGCGCCGCGATGCAGCGCGGTCTTGTCGATCTTGAATCCCCGGCGCCGGTCGCGGAATGGGATCACAAGGATGAACGCTCCTCGATCACCTGGAACAATCTGTTGCAGATGCAGAGCGGCCTTTCCTTCAGCGAGATTTACGAAGACCCAAACTCCGACGTCTCAAAAATGCTGTTCAGGGCGCGCGACACCGGCGCTGTTGCGGCCAAGAAGCGGCTTGTCCATCCGCCGGGGACAGCATGGTCCTATGCAAGCGGCACGACCAATCTCATCCAGCGCACCTTGCACGAGGCGCTCGAAGCGAACGATGTCGGCTATCACGCCTTTGCACGTGACGCGATCTTCGCGCCGATCAATGCTGCGAGCTTTGTGATGGAGCCTGATTCATCGGGAACCTATATCGGCTCGTCATTCGTCTACGCAACGGCGCGCGACTGGGCCAAGCTCGGCCTGCTCTACCTCAATGACGGCGTCGCAGGCGGCATTCGTCTATTGCCTGAAGGGTGGAGCATTTATGTCGCGACGCCTGCTTCAGCATCCGACAGCGCTTACGGCGCGCATTTCTGGCTCAATCATCCGGGAACGAACGGCAGGTCAAAATATATTCCGGGGGTTCCCGATGACGCCTATCAAATGTCAGGGCATGAAGGGCAATATGTGCTGATCATTCCTGATAAGAACATGGTGATCGTCAGAACCGGCATGACGCGCAACAAGGAGCCGATGCCGGCCGTCGCGCCGACATTCGCAGCAATTTACGCGGCAGTTCAATGAAAAATGATTGGGCGAACCGCCGTGCGCCGAGCCTTGAAGAATTCGACACGCTCGCGCGTGAGGCGTTTGACGCACTGCCGCGTGAATTCAAAGCGCTGTGCGGCGATGTCGTCATCCACATCGCCGATTTCGCCGAAGATGACCTTCTGGACGAAATGGGCTTTGAAGACCCGTTTGAATTGACCGGACTATACGAAGGCGTCGATCTGACCAGCCGCTCGATAGACGATATCGCCGTCGGCCCAAATCATGTGCATCTCTATCGGCAGCCCATTCTCGCCGAATGGATCGATCATGGCGAGACAACCCTTGGCGATCTTATCCGGCATGTTCTTGTGCACGAGATCGGCCATCATTTCGGCCTGTCGGACGATGACATCGACCGGATCGAGGACGCCCCATAAATCGCGCGACGCGGTCATTACACTGATCTAATTCTGCGATCGCGCCATGTCTTCAATCAGCGCACATTCCGCTGCGTCGAGATGGCGTTTCATGGCTTTGCGCGCGCGCGCAGCATCGTTAGCCTCTAAAGCCGCGACGATCTCGCCGTGTTGCGCAACGCTGTCGATAAATGCCTGGCCGTTGAACGACGGCGCGACGAGATGGGCGAGCCTCAAATCTTTAAGCAAGCCCGCCAGCCACGCAGACATCCGCGCGCTGCCCGCCGCGCCGACGATCGCTTCGTGAAAAGCGACATCCAGGTCAAAGGCCAATTCCCAGTCCGCCGCCTTCACTGCTTTTGCGAACTTGCGATGAATTCCGCCGATCAGGGAGGCGTCAGGCAGAACGGACATCGCCTCGTCGCCGGATTCAACCAGTCGTCTGGCGCGATAGATGTCGCGGGCGTCAGCTATCGAAAGCACCGGCACGCGGGCGCCGCGGAACGACGCGTAGTCAACCAAGCCGTCAGCAGCCAGGGTACGCAACACCTCGCGAATGACGTGGCGGGAGACGTCATAATGCGCCGCGAGTTCCACTTCCCGCAGGGCGCCGCCCGGGGGATAATCGCCTGCAAAGATCCGCTGGCTGATCTGAACCGCCAGCCGCTGGGTGATCGTGGCGCGGTGATCGAGCGCATGAAGAGCGTCCATGGCCCTTTATGGGGCGATGCCTCAAAATTGTCCAACAATATTATTGTCCAACAATCTTAAATGCTGTAAACCGCCTCGATCAGGGTTCCAGCGTCATCAGGACCGCCGATTTTGGAAGGCGCCGCTCATGTCACAGTCGATACGCCGCACCATCTTGCTTGCGGCCCTCGCCGGAATAATGGCGGTTGGATTGCCGCTCCCGTCGTTGGCCGCCGCGAAGACGGCAAAGCAGCAACACCTCAGCGCTATCGAACGTGGGAATGCGCTGGAGAAAATCAAGGCCCAGGTTCAATCGACCTATGTCTATCCGGAGCGGCGGGCGGCGATCATCGATCGACTCTCTGCGGCGGCCGGCGCGGGGCGCTACGACACGTCTGATCCCATCGTCTTTGCGCAACGCGTGAGCGAAGACCTTCTGGCTTCAACGAGCGACACGCATCTGTATCTCCGCTACGAACCCGAATGGTTCACTTCGGCGCGCAAGCCGGCAAAACCCGGCGAGAGCGAACGTCAGATCGATCTCGAGCGACAGATCGCGCGCTTCACCAATCATGGCTTGGTGGAAATGAGGATCCTCCCCGGAAACATCCGCTATCTGAAGATAGACGGCTTTAGCTGGGTCGAAGACGAGACCGGTCCCGCATATGACGGCGCGATACGGTTTTTGAAGGGCGGCGGCGCGATCATCATCGATTTACGGGGCAATGGCGGCGGTTGGATTGAGGCTTCTAAATATTTGATCAGCCATTTCATTGACGCCGATACTCTGATTGCGACTTTCTACGGTCCGAACGGCGAGCAGAACCAATATAGGGCGATCGATTATCTGCCAACAGGGCGGATCAAGGGAACACCCATTTATATTCTGATCGACGGACATTCGAGATCAGCGGCCGAAATGGTCGCGTACACCTTTGAGCAGTATAAGCTCGGCGAATTGATCGGCGCGCGCACCGAAGGCGCCGCCAACATATCGGATGACTTTCCGATTGCGCCGGGATTTCGCCTTAGCGTATCCACCGGCCGCACCGTCCAGCCGATCAGCAACACCGATTGGGAAGGCGTGGGCGTCGCACCGACTTTGGCGACAGACCCGGCCAAAGCGCTCGAAGTTGCGCAGTTGCGGGCGATCGACAAGCTGCTGCCGGTTACGGTAGAGGGCGTGCCGCGATTTCAGCTGGAATGGGCAAGGCCCGAAATCGAGGCTGCATTAAATCCGGTGACGTTGAGCGAGGAAGAGTTGCGTGGTTTCGCGGGCGCCTATGGCGCGGCGTCAATCGAGTTTGAAGATGGCGCATTGTGGCTGCATCGCCCGGATCGGCCGCCGAACCGGTTGCGGCCGATGACGCGCGACGGTCTTTTCCAGGCCGTCGATAACGATACGCTGCGGGTGAGGATTTCAGCCGGCGCGCTTGACGTTCTGAGAATCGACCCGGCCTTTTCCACGCAGTATCGAAGATAGTTTGTGCGGAGCATCGCCCCTTAAGTCGCGCGGTCGATGCGATCGAACTTTCGGTGCGCGATGTCGCGCCCGGCTTCGGGGCCGTAGTCCATCTGCGCAAGCAGGCGTTCACGATCCATTTTTCTGAACTGCGCGATGAAGTCGTCGACAATCTCGTCGGAGAATTCAAGCTGCGTCAGCGCTTTGCGCGCAACGAGCAGGCTCGATTCAAGCGTTTCGCGCACGATGACGTCAGGTCCGACCTTTTGCAGATCGATTTCGTGCAGCCTGTCGTGCGCGATAGCGAGAATGAACGCATTCGGAATGCGCTGGCGCAGCGCCTCGACCGCATGATTGACCGCTGAGCGGTTGTCCATGGTGAAAATGACGGCGCGCGCGTCGGCCGCGCCGGCGGTCAGCAATGTGTCGAGGCGCGACGCATCGCCGTAATAGACCTTGAACCCGAACCGTTCCGCGTTGCGGATGTGAGCCGGATCGTTGTCGATGGCGACGACGTCGATATCGGCGGCGCTGATCACCTGGGAAATGATCTGGCCCATACGGCCAAATCCGGCGATGACGACATGCCCGACTTTCGACGGCGGTTCAGCGAGGCCTTCCGCATTTTCCGTAATTTTCGGCGCAGCGCGGCGGGCGGCCATCATCGCAAAAGGCGTCAAGATCATCGAAATTGTGACGATCGCAGAAAGCAGCGTCGCCTGTTCTGAGGTGAATAGCGCCGCATCGGCGCCGACGCTGAAGACGACAAATCCAAACTCGCCGCCCTGGCTCAAAACGCATCCCGTCAACAGCGCATCTTGATGCCTGGCGCCGAAGGCGCGCGCCAGCGCGTAAAGAAGCACCGCCTTGATTGCGACGAGACCCAGCGCGCCGCCAAAGACAACCAGCCATTCGCGCGCGATGAGATGAAGATCGAGCCGCATGCCGATTGAAATGAAGAAAAGACCGAGCAGCAGTCCGCGGAACGGTTCGATATCGGTTTCGATTTGATGACGGTAGGCGGATTCTGCGAGCAGCGCGCCGGCAAGAAAAGCGCCAAGACCCATCGGCATACCCGCCCAGGACACAGCAAGAGAGACCGCGACGACCAGAAACAACGCCATCGCCGCAAAAGCCTCCCGCGAGCCGCCGCTGGCGACGAGACGCAACAACGGATTGAGGGCGAATTTCGCGAGCGCGAAAATGACGCCGATGACAAATCCTGCCCGCAGCGCGCCGAACCATCCCTTCGCCATGTCGAATTCTTCAGCGCCGGCGATCGAACTTGCGACAAACGGTATCGCGGCAAGCAAGGGCACAACCGCAAGGTCCTGCATGAGGAGAACGGGAAACGCCCTAGACCCGTAGGCCGTGTTCAATTCGCCGCGATCTTTCAGATACTGAAGAGCGAACGCGGTCGATGAAAAGGCGAGCGACAGGCCGCCAATCGCAGCAGCGCCGGTCGGCATAACGCGCGCCATTATGAACATCGCCGCGATGACGGCGCCGGTCGCGGCCATCTGCGCGGCCCCAAGTCCGAAGATATCGCGGCGCAACGCCCACAAGCGCGACAACGACAATTCAAGGCCGATGACGAAGAGAAAGAGCACAACGCCGAATTCGGCGATATGAAAAACGCCCTCCTCCTGGCGCAACAGGTTCAGCGCATAGGGTCCGGCGACGACGCCGGCGGCAAGGTAACCGAGAATAGACCCAAGCTTGAAGCGATTGAAAACCGGAACAGCGATCGCCGCGGCGCCAAGGTAAGTCGCCGCCTGAATGAGAAATTCGCCGCTTTCATTCGCCATGACTTTTTATGAGTCAAAAGCGAAACGGCATCAAGGCTGGCTAGCTTAGAATGCCCGCCAATTCGTCGAGGCCGAGCGCGATGTTGAGGTTTTGCATCGCCTGCACCGCCGCGCCTTTGAGCAGATTGTCCTCAGCCGCGACGACGACCGCGCTGTTTCCATCGATGCTGACATCGAAGCCGCCGATGAGAACGCCGGTCCGGTTCGCGCCGTCCTTCAATTCCGGCGGATCGTCCTGAAGATCGATAAGCCGCTCGCCGTCATAGCATTCGTGAAAGAGCGTTTTGACGCCCGCTTTGTCGAGCGGCGCTGCGAGCGGAATGTGCGCGGTGACAAGAAGCCCGCGAAAAGCCGGGTGCACATGCGGGAAGAAGCGAACCGGCGCGCCTAGGTGCCGCGTCGCTTCTTTTTCGTGGTTATGGCCGACAAGCTTGTAGGGCATCAGATTGTCGCGAAGCCGGGCCGGATCGTTACGAGGGCTCGGCGTTGTTCCCGCCCCTGAATATCCTGAGACGCCGAAGATCGCTGGAACGCCGCCAATCATCGGCAACAGCGGCGCAACCGACAACTGGAGCGCTGTCGCATAACAGCCGGGATTTGCGATGCGGGTTTTGCCTTTGATCTTCGCGCGATGGAGTTCGGGAAGACCATAAGCCCAGGCGTCATCGAACCGCCGGTCGGCGGAAAGATCGACGATGATCGTCTCCGGCGCGCTTTTGTCAAACGCTTCGACATAGGGCGCGCCGGCGCCGTCCGGCAGCGCAAGGATAACGGCGTCGACGCGGCGGCGCGCCGCTTCCTTCGGATCGAGCGCTTCAAAAATGCACTCGTCTTTGTCTTCGGGCGCAATCTCGGAGACTTTTCGGCCCGCATATTCGCGGCTGACCGCATAGGCGAGCATCATCTCCGGATGCCCGGATATGAGGCGGATCAACTCCCTCCCCGTATGACCGCGGGCGCCGACAAGGCCGATGAGATAAGGCTCCGTCATGGTTCAGCTTTCAAATGACGCCGGCAGCGACGCAATGCGTTCCACATTGCGCGCGATCTTCTCGAAATCCGTCTCGCCGATCCAATAGACCGTCCACTGACCCCGCTTCACGGCGCCGGTCGCCATTTCATTATAGAATGTGTTGAAATTGTTGACGGTGCGGGAGCGCCACCAGAAAACCGGGTTCTGTTTCGTAAACTGACGCCAGATCGTGCGCGACAATCCTTCGCCGCGCGCTTCATCCGTCACTGCGAATTTGTCGAGATAGATGAAGTCGTCGATCTTGGTCAGGATCGCCCCGGCGCGATAACGCTCGGACATGTAAACCTGATGGATGTCGAGCGTATCCCACCATTCTCTTTTCAGCGTGCGGGCGAACGCCGTCTCGACAAGCGCTTCGGTCTTTGCGCGATCAAGGCGGGTCTTTGACGTGAAATTGCGGATCGCCTCGCCCTGACGGATGAGCGTGCCCGATCCGCCATGCGTGAACAGCTCGCGCACCAGACCTTGCGGCGTCGTGATCGAAACCGACGACGTCAGCGGCAGCGCGTCGAGCAGGCGCTTGATCTCCTGCAGCTTCAATCGCATGCCGCCGGCGACCCAGTCGGCCTTCATCAGCTTTTCATAGTCCGACGCAAGGTTTATCGAATGCATGGGGCGCTTGTGCTTGTCGAGAAGCCCGCCGGTTCCGGTCAGAAACACGACCTTCATCGGCTGCAACGCCTGCACGACTGCGCGCGTCGCGGAATCGCCGTTGATGTTGAGGAGCTGCCCGCCCGGCGCGATGCCGAGACAGGTAAGGATCGGGATGGCGCCGGATTTGACGATCGAGCGCAACATGCCAAGGCGCACATTCGTCGGCTCGCCGACAAAACCGTATTTTTCCCGGTCGAGATAATCGGCCTCGATGACGCCGGCGATGAGGCCGTCCGCCTCGACGCCTTCCGCGCGCACGGCTTCAACGAGCTTGATGTTCTCGCCGATGAAGACGTCGCGCGCGGCGTCCATCGTCGCTGCGTCAGTGACGCGGAGCCCGTCAATTTTCGGCGTCTCGATGCCGCGCTCTTTCAGGGTCGCATCAAGCTGCGGCCCGCCGCCGTGAATGACGATCGGCGTCAGTCCGACCGTGTGCAGAAAGGCGAGCGCATCCGCCGTTTCTTTCAGTTGTTCCTGCAGGATGGCGCCGCCGATCTTGATGACGGCGAAGCGCGACTGATCGATCGACGAAAAGCGCTGAAGATAGGAACGGATTTCTTTTCCGTCCTGCATGTTGGAGAGGAGCTGAACAATCGTCTGGCGCGTGTTGAGGGATGGAGTGGTCATCTTCTTACTTCACCAACGCCTTCATGATCGCCTTTTGCACATGGAGGCGATTTTCAGCTTCGTAATAGGCGATGCAGTTCGGGCCGTCGAAGACGACGTCCGTCATCTTCACATTGCGGCGCATCGGCAGGCAGTGCGAGACGAGCGCGTCATTCGTCATCGCCATTTTCTTCTCGTCGACGATGAAATGCTTATGTGCGTCTCTGATCGGCTTTTCCGGCGCCCAGTTTCCAAAATAGGGAAGCGCTCCCCAACTCTTGCAATAGATGATTTCGGCGTCCTTGTAGGCTTCCTCGATGTCGTGCGTGACGGTGAGCTTGCGCCCATTGGCGCGGCAATCCTTTTCCGCCTGCATCATATAGCGTTCGTCGAGAACGTAGTCCGGCGTCGGGCAAAGCAGTGTCACATCCATGCCGAATTTCGCGGCCGCCATCAGTGCGGAATTGGCGACAGCCGTGTTCAGGGGTTTTGGATGGTAGGTCCAGGTGAGGACATATTTCTTGCCGTCGAGGCCGCCGCGGCCTTCAAGCTCGAACTGTTCTTTCAGCGCTAGGATATGCGCGAGTTCCTGACAGGGATGGGTGATCGTTTCCATATTGATCACCGGAACGTCGGAATACTTCGCGAAGGCGTTCAGCACCTTATCCTTGCGGTCTTCGCGCCAGTCCTGAAACTTCGGAAACGCCCTGACGCCGATCATGTCGCAATAGCGCGAGAGGACGCTTGCCGCTTCCTTCACGTGCTCTTCGGCCTCGCCGTCCATGACGGCGCCGTCCTCGAATTCGAGAGGCCACATGCCGCCCGACGGCGACAGGGTCACCGCATGGCCGCCGAGTTGGTGGACGCCGATGTCGAACGAGGTGCGCGTCCGCAGCGAATTGTTGAGAAAGAGGAGCGCGACCGATTTGTTCTTCAGCGCGTCGCCCAATGGCGCTTTCTTCATGGCCCGGGCGTCGTCGAGCATCGCCTCCAGCTCGGCGCGGCTCCAGTCGGCGGTGTTGAGGAAGTGTCTCATGGCGGCTCCTTAAGGAGCGGTGACATTTAGGGCCGTCGGCCCGCGAATCCAAGCGCTGGAATCGTCGCGGCGCCGCCTTTACTTCGCCCGCCCGGCGGCTCAATTGTCACGCCGCCAATGAGGGAGCTTCCCATGACCGCTGCGACGACCGAGCCGTCCCGCCCCGACGCAGAGCCCGCTCCGCCGAAGACGATCCGCCTCGCGGATTACCGGGCGCCCGATTACCGGATCGAACATGTCGATCTATGCTTCGCGCTCGATCCAAAGCGGACAATCGTCAAATCGCGCCTCGTCATTCGCCGGGCGGACGGCGCCGAGCCGGGCGCGCCGCTAGTCCTCGATGGCGAAGGGCTCGAACTTCTCTCGATCGCAATCGACGAGGACGCACTGGCTGCGTCCGCCTATCAACTGACGGACAAGACGCTGACGATCCTCTCGCCGCCGCATGACTTCACGCTCGACATCGAGACCGCCTGCTCGCCCGAAGGCAACACCGCGCTCTCGGGGCTCTACATTTCGAACGGCATGTTCTGCACCCAGTGTGAGGCGGAAGGGTTTCGCCGCATCACCTATTATCTCGACCGCCCGGATTGCCTCTCCAAATTCACGGTCAGGATTGAAGCGGACAAGCGCGCCTATCCCGTGCTCTTGTCGAACGGCAACAAGCTTGCTGCCGGCGATCTTCCCGACGGGCGGCATTTCGCGCAATGGGCAGATCCCCATCCAAAGCCCTCATACCTTTTCGCGCTTGTCGGCGGCGATCTCGTCGCGGCGGAAGACGAATTCGTCACGCGATCAGGCCGCAAGGTCGCGCTCAAAGTGTTTGTGCAGGCGACGAACCTCGGCAAGTGCGGCTATACGCTCGACTCCTTGAAACGCGCCATGAAGTGGGACGAGGATGTCTTCGGCCGCGAATATGATCTCGACATTTTCATGATCGTCGCGGTCGACCATTTCAATTTCGGCGCGATGGAGAACAAGGGGCTCAACGTCTTCAACTCCGCCTATGTCCTGGCGAGTCCCGAGACTGCGACCGACGCCGATTACGAAGCGATCGAGTCGATCGTCGCGCACGAATATTTTCACAACTGGTCAGGAAATCGCGTCACCTGCCGCGACTGGTTCCAGCTTTGCCTCAAAGAAGGCTTCACCGTCTTTCGCGATCAGGAGTTTTCCGCCGACATGCGCAGCAGAGCCGTGCAGCGCATCAAGGATGTCCGCCGCCTGTGGGCGCAGCAATTCCCGGAGGATTCGGGGCCCCTCGCCCATCCCGTGCGCCCTGAAAGCTATATCACCATCGACAATTTCTACACCGCGACGGTCTATGAAAAGGGCGCAGAACTCTGCCGCATGATCAAGGCGATCCTTGGGCCTCAAGAATTCCGCAAGGGGTCAGACCTCTATTTCTCGCGCCATGACGGCGAAGCGGCGACGGTCGAGAATTTCGTCAAGGCGATGGAAGACGCAAGCGGCGAAGATCTTTCCCAGTTCCGCCGCTGGTATTCCGACGCCGGAACGCCCGCGATCAATGTGAAAGAGAAATTCGAAAGCGCCGGCGCGTATGCGCTGACGCTGACGCAGTCGACCAGGCCGACGCCCGGACAGAACGACAAGCCGCCGCGCGATATTCCGGTTTCCTTTGCGCTCATCGGATCGCGTTCGGGCAGCGTGCTGGAACAAGGACTGCTGCGCCTCAAAGAGGCGCAAGCGACGATGAAGTTCGGTCCCTATCGCGAGCGTCCGATCGCGTCGATCCTTCGCAGCTATTCGGCGCCGGCGACAATCGACCAGTCGCTAAGCCTTGACGACCGGCTGACAATTGCAAAATCGGAGCCGGATCTTTTCAGCCGCTGGTCGGCGACCGAAGCCCTTTGGCGCGATATTTCGCTGGCTTTTGCCGGCGCTGTTGATCTGACTGACCGCGACAGCGCCCTCGCCCGCTTCGCAAAAGCTCTCGGCGCCAGCATCGAAAGCGCGAGGTTAGACCCTGCTTTCGCCGCAGAATTGCTAAAGGCGCCGAGCGAAGCCGAACTCGCCCAGCATGCCGTCGTGATCGACCCTGCGAAAATCGCAGCGGGCCGCAAGCGCGTGCGCGAGGCGATCGCCATTGCTCTCAAAGACCAGTTTTCGGCGATGTATCGCGAGCTTGCGAGCAATCAGCCTTATGATCCGTCCGCCAGTGAAGCGGGGCGGCGCGCGCTGCGCAATGCGTCGATGTCATTGCTTGTCGCTGCGGGCGACTTTGCCCTCGCCGACGAACAGGCCGCTGCTGCGCAGAACATGACAGACGAAGCTGCAGCAACCGCAGCGCTTGCAACATCCGATGCGCCGGTTCGCGAAGCGGCGCTGCAACGCTTCTATATGAAATGGCGCAGCGACACCCTCGTCGCCAACAAATGGCTCGGCTGGCGCGCCATGGCGCCGGCAGAGCGCGCGCTTAACGAAGTGCGCGCGCTGCTCGATCACGAAGCGTTCGACAGGAAGAACCCGAACAAGGTGCGCGCCCTGATCGGCGTCTTCGCCGCGCAGAATCTTCCGGGCTTCCATCGCGCTGACGGCGAGGGCTACGCTTTCTTTGCGGACCAGCTTTTGACCATCGACAAGATAAATCCGCAGCTCGCCGCGCGCCTTACGACGGCGCTCGAAAGCTGGCGCCGACTGGAGCCGGTCCGCCGCCGCCAGGCGGAGGCGGCGTTGAAAAGGGTCGCATCGACGCCGGGAATTTCAGCCAATCTGTTCGAGATGACGACGAGGCTGACCGGCGGGCAACCGGAGGGATGATTCGCAGGTGACAGAGGACCGCGAACAGGAATAGTTTCCAAAAGGTAAACAAGCGCCGCTTGCTGTGGCGCTTGCGGCGTGATTCCCTGAATTCACTAAAGTATTGGCGGCAAGGGCGGTTAATGGGGTCGCAGGAGAAAGGCGCAGGCGCTGGGGTCGCCGCAACGACGACTTTGTCGCCGCGGCGTCTGATGGCGCTGACCGGGCTCCTCATCGCCTCGCTGATCGCGCTTTTCATCGGTAAAATCGGCGAGGAGGCTGCGTCGCGGCGCACGGAAACCGCGCTGCGGGTTGAGAAAGCTGCGGGCGATTGCGCCGCCGCCGCCAATGTCGCGCTGATGACCGGCGACCCGGTTAAGAAGACGCTCGGCGTCTGCGCGCCAGGCGGGCTTGCAGCCGCTTATCATGTTTCGCAGACGGGCGAGATTCTCGCCTCGGCAGGAGCGATCAAATCGGCGCGCGTCGAACAGCCGGACGCCGGCGGTCTCAATCTCGGGACGCGCGGAACGGCGACGATCCCGTTAAAGTCCGGCAAGGCGTTCGTTGCGTGGCGGCCGCTCGACAATGGCGAGGCGGCGCTGGTCGCGGCGCCAGAGAAAGATATTTACGGCCGCTCGCCGGTGTGGATTTTCTATACGCTTTTGCTGGCGGCGTTCACGGCGGCGATCGCGTCGCTGATGGCGGCGTTCATCCGTCAGGGCAAAGCTTCGGCGCTCGCCGCCGGCGCGGTTGATGCGCTGCAGGCGACGACGACCGCGCTTGCAGCGGGGCGATCCGGCACATGGGTGTTCGATCCGAAAGAGCGGACTGTCACCATTGCGAAAACCTTCCTCGAAGCCGTCGGTCTCGGCGCGCGCGATCGCTCTTTCACCATGCGCGAGATCACTGCGCTCGTTCACGCCGACGATCTTCGAGGCGCGCTCGCAGTGATTACAGGCGACACAAGCGGCGTCACTGAAGCGCCGGTGCGTTTGCGTCAGGCGTCCGGCGGATGGACGCGCACCTATTTTAGAACATCGAATGGCGCGACGCGTTTTTTCCGCTCCGGCGCCGCGTTCGATCTTACGGGTTCGAAGTCGATCGGGCCAAGCGCAGCAATCGCGGAAGCGCGCCTTAAAGACGCGATTGAAAGCATTCCCGAGGCTTTCGTTCTCTGGGACGGGCATGGGCGGCTTGCCGCATGGAACCGGCGTTTTGCGTCGATCTTCCGGCTCGAGACTGCGGAGATCGCGCACGGTCTTAGCGCCGCTGAGGTCGCAGCGCTCGCGCCCGCCGGCGGAGAGATCATCGAAAAATATTTCGCGCCCGACGCAGCGATCGATGAAGACAGCGTTGAGGTCGAGCTGCCGAAGGACCGGTGGCTTCACATTGCGCGCAGACGCACCGGCGAAGGCGGGCTCGTCTGTATCGCCTCAAACGCGACTGACATGAAACGCCGGGCGCGCGCGCAAAAGAAAAAAGAGCGCGAACTTGAAGCGACCGTCAGCGATCTTGAATCATCGCGGCGCGATCTGACCGACACGATGCGCAAATACGAACTCGAAAAGCATCGCGCCGAAGAAGCGAGCCGGTCAAAGAGCGAGTTTCTCGCCAATATGAGCCACGAGCTGCGCACCCCGCTCAACGCCATCAACGGCTTTTCGGAAATCATGCAATCCGAGCTTTACGGACCTCTCGGCGACGAGAAATACCGCGAATATGTCGGCGACATCCTGTCGAGCGGCCAGCATCTTCTCGAACTCATCGACGACATTCTCGACATGTCGCGCATCGAGGCGGGCAAGCTGCAACTTGAACCCAAACGCATTGAACTTGAGCGGCTGCTTGAGGAATGTTCGCGCCTTGTCGCCAAGCGCGCCGCCGATGCGGGCGTCACGCTGACCGCCTCGGTCGCGCATGCGCCGGCGATCTTCGCCGATGCGCGCGCCGT
>JBGSLM010000110.1:0-13889 GCA_041740755.1 Parvularculaceae bacterium
GCGTCGCGCTGGCGCTTTCGCGCCGCTGCGGCGTTCGCGATATCATTATCGTTAATCGCACACGCGCCCGCGCGGACGACGTCGCGGCGCTGGTCGGCGGAACTGCAATCGCCTGGGAAAAGCGGAACGAAGCGGCTGCAAACGCGGGCGTTATCGTCAACGCCTCATCGCTCGGCATGAAGGGCGAGCCGCCGCTCGATATCGACGTTGAACGTTTCGCGCCCGGCGCCGTCGTATGCGACATCGTCTATTCGCCGCTTGAAACGCCGCTCCTCAAAGACGCAAAGGCGAGGGGGCATCGAACCGTCGACGGGCTTGAAATGCTGATGCGTCAGGCGGTTCCGGGTTACCTTGCCTGGCTGGGGTCGAAGGCGGAAGTCGACGCCGATCTTCGCGCGCGCCTTGAAGCGGCGCTGCGAGCGAGGCCGGCATGATCACCATCGGGCTCACCGGGTCGATCGGCATGGGAAAATCGACCGCGACAGCGATGTTTGCAGCGGAAGGGGCGGCGGTATGGAACGCGGACGACGCCGTGCACCGACTTTACGCCCCTGGCGGCGCCGGCGTCGAAGCGCTGGCTAAGCGATTCCCAGCGGCGATCGCCAAGGGCGCGGTCGATAGGGAAGTCCTGTCAAAACTCGTTCTCGACGATGCGTCAGCGCTTGCCGACCTTGAAGCGATCATCCACCCGCTCGTTTCGGCGGACCGGGCTGCGTTTCTCGACAACGCCGCACGCGATGGAACCGATATTGCGGTCCTCGACATTCCGCTGCTTTTTGAAAAATCTTACGAGAAATTCTTTGACGCCGTTGTCGTCGTATCCGCGCCGGCCGATGTTCAAAAGGCGCGCGTCCTCGCGCGCCCCGGCATGACGGAAAAGAAGTTTCGCTCGATCCTGATGAAACAAACGCCCGACGCCGAAAAACGCCGCCGCGCGGATTACGTCATCGATACGGGACTGACCCTCGCAAAAACGCATGAGCAGGTGAGGGCGGTCATCGCGGCGCTAAGGAAACGGTTTTCAATCTGATCCGGTCGCCCCGCCGCTGCGCTGAAATTTGGCGCACGGGCGAAAACGCGCGCCCCCGCACAACCAAAAGGCGAATTTTTTCCCTTTATATATCAACAAGATAGTCGATTCAGACAAAGTTATCCCCCTCTTATCCCCCTACTTATCCTACCCCTTCGCGGCGGCCCTATGGTTTCTTTGATGGCCGGTTCGCGCCGCCGCAATTGAGGGCGACCGGCGGCCATGAGGCGAAAAAAGAAAGGAGGATAGATGTGACGACAAATCAGCGCCGCGATCTGGCGCCGTCAGCGCGAAAGCATGCGCTAAACGGCCACCATAAAGCGAAAGCGGCTGCCGCGCTCGTTTGCGGAACGTCAGAAGACGCCGAAAATCTTCCTGCGCGATTTCAGCTTCGGCGTCGCCTTCGGATTGGCGGCGGCGAAAGCCGTGTAATCGAAATCGCGGCGCTGCGTGCGCATCTCCGTCGAACGAAGGCCGCGAATAAGGTCGCGAACGGAATCGGGCGCGACAGATTCAGCAGCGTCGCCCGACAACGGGGCAGGGGGCGCTGAAAAGGACCGGCCTTCGGCGCGCGCCTGGCGTTCTTCCTTCCGGATCGTGCGCCGCTCGGCGGCGGAAAGGCGATGTTTCAGCGCGGAAAACGCCGCCTCTGCGGGAGGGGAGAAATTCTTCGGAAGGAACGCCTCATCGTGAGCTTGATACTCGCGGCGGTTCGGCACTTCGATATTCTCAACCCCGCGACCGGTCAGGCTGCGCTGCGTGACGCGTTCAAACCCGCCCCAGATCTGTTTCAGCCGTTCGGCCATGACGCTCTCCTACAATTCCGGCCCGTAGTAATCGGGCCCCTACAGATCGGGCCCCTACAAATCAGGCTTGTCGCGCTTCATTTCGAGACCGCCATTGCGCGTAATCACGGCGACGTCGATCGGTCCGCCGACAGTCTCGACGGAATGCATGACCTTCTGCTGGAAGGAATTCAATTTGATCAGCGATGCGGCGGTCTCGCCAAGCTCGCGCTTTGGCAGCGAACCGATCGCGCGATAGATCGGACGCGTGTGCACGGCGTATTGATAGGCGTCGATCGACTTGAAGAATTCGCGCAGCGCATGACCCATGTTGTTTTCCGAATAGTCGCGGAAAAGAGCCTGGCGCTGCTGGTCGGAAATCGGCGCGCGTCCGATGACGTCCGAGACGAGGTTCATCGAAAGCTTCAGCGTCTCGCCATACATGAACATCCGCAGATACTGGTCCATGCCGGTCAGGAAGGTGCGGATCATCCGGTCCTGGGCGAAGGGCTGAACGACCGGCCCGCCGTCCGAACTCATATCAGCCGCGCGATCCTGCTTGCGTTTCAAAATGCCCAGAATGACGCTCGATGTCAGATAGGACCGCATCGCCGGAAACTTGTCGCGCGCGCCGAAGCCTGCAAAGACGACGCCGGTGTAATGCTCGAAGAACGCGTCGCGCGTCACCGAATAGACGGCGATATCGCGAAGGCGCTCGCGCGTCGCGTCGGATACGGCAAACTGGCCGTAATCGTTCCTGAGCGAGACGACGAGGCTTTCGATCAATTGCTCGATTTCGCCCCGGTAACGGCGGCGCACCTGTTCGCCCATCCCGCCGGGGAAACAGCCAAGGTCGCCGCGCTGCGTGTCGTCTGGATAGCGCTGATAGTCGGCGTGGAGCTGCCCCACGACAAATTCGAAAATCGCGCCGAGATGATCCTTGACGCGCGCGCCGGGCGTCTGGCTGAGCTTGCTGATCTGCTGGTCGAAATCTTCGGCGATCACCGTAAAGACGACTGCGAGCAGTTTGAAGAATTCCGTATCCTGATGATCGGCGGGGAAGAGATCAGGATTGCCGGAAATGAAGTTCATGAAGTCTTCAGCGTAATCTTGAACGGTGTCGAGCGATCGTCCGCGCGCTGCGTCCCGGTAGAGCGAGATCACCGTCTCCCACGGCGTCGACATGATTTCGGCGTTATTATAAATCATCACCGCGACGGGTTGGCCGTCGACCAGCGGGAAGAGCTTGTCCACCGACTGATAGGTCTTGAGGTACTGGTGTCCGGTGATGGTGACGGCGCTGTCCGCAGCCATCGCCACCGCCTGGCGGTTCATCAACACGACTTCGGAAGTCATTCGCCCCTCTTCCTCCCGATACCCCGGCCTGCCGGTATCCCGGCCCTAACGCGCCGGTTCCGCGCGGTTCGCCTGCGGGCGAAAGGCCAAAGACCCCTCGCCGCCGGGCCTACCCCGCAAGACCCACGATTTGATGTTAACGATAAAAGGGGGCCTTGGAAACGCCGCTCGCCGAAAGGGCGCTGCGCCTATCGGCGGTTGTCGCCGCCGGGCAACAGCCCCCTTGGGCCCGCCGGGCATTCCGGCCCGCAACGCCATCGGTTCGCCGGAAATCACCAGAATGTGCGGATAAGTGTGATGCAAATCGCACCGACGCACCCTAGATCGGTCCAAACAGGAAAAGCCGGACGAGCCCAAAAATGGGCCGGCGGCGGGAGAAAAGAAAATGACAGCCATCGGACCAGCAGGCCTTGCCCTTATCCTTTTTGTCGGCGGCGTTAGCGCCCTGACAGCCGCCTATTCGATCGAACAGGCCGTGCGGCGCGTTCTTGGCCTCGACACGGCGCGTTAAGCATCGGCGTTAAGGCTGAGCCTTTAAAACTTGAGACAATTTTTACGCCTTTTGTATCTGCTGGGCGAACGCAGAAACGAAGGCGTGTTGCTTATGAGCCCGGTTGCAGTCTCGCTGATCTCCTTCATCATCCTTATCGCCTGCGCGAGCGGCGTTCACGCGCTCGAAACCGTCATTGGCGGCCGCAAGGGCGTGCGCCACTAAACGGCAAATCCGGCGGCGCCTTGCCGAAATCGCCGAATGCGGTGACGAAACCGCCAATGGTGCGCGTCTCACAAATATCTCTCGCGAACGCTTATGCGCTCACGGCGCTGATTTTTGGCGGCCTGTTTCTTGTGATAACGCCGCCATTCGGCGTTGGAGACGAGACGGCGCATTTTGAAAGATCGTACGAAGTTGCGACGGGCCGGTTCCTCGGCGCCGAAGGCGTTCCAGCGGGAATGCAAACGCTCATCGATGACGCTTTCGGGAAAGTGAAATCGGGCGATGCGTCGAGCAGCGAGGATTGGACGCGGTGGGCGGCGACGCCGCTCGGCCGCAACGATATCGTCGCCTACCCGGATCCGATCCGCGCGGTTTTGCGCCTTCACAGTCCCCTTTGTTATCTGCACTTTGCGCCCGTCATGGCGACCGGCCTCGCGCTCAATCTGCCGCCGCTGACCATCTTTTTTCTTGAGCGGCTGGCGGCCCTCCTTGCAGGCGTTGCGCTGGTTCGCGCCGCAATCGCCCGCGCGCCGGCCATGCTTCAGCCGCCGCTTGTCTTCCTCGGCCTGCTGCCGACGACGGTCGTCTTTCTCGCGGGCCTCAACATTGAATCGATGCTTGTCGGGCTAGGCTTTTATTTTTTCGCGCTTATCGCAAGTCTTTCGCTCGAACATGATCGAAAACTGACGCGCCAGGATATCGCGCACCTTGCCGCAGTCGGGTTTCTGCTTGGCCAATTCAAGACCGGGTACCTTTTGGCGCCGGCGCTCGCGATCATCTTGCCTGCTGCGAAATTTTCCAGCCGGCGGGCGAAGCTGTTCGCTCTGGCGATGATTGTTCTTCCGGGCGCCGCCGCAAGTCTTGGCTGGGCGCTGGTCGTCAAGGATGCGATGCTCGGCGACCTCGTCTATTCGACGATGGACGGCAATCACGTCGAACCGGGCGCCCAGCTCGCTGCTGTCATCGGCGACCCGCTTGCTTATGCCGGCGTCGTGTTCACGACGCTCTTTGCGACCGACGAGCCTGTCTTCGCCTTCAAGAGTTTTCTCGCGCTTGGCGGATGGACCGAAATCGCGCCGCCGGCGTTCATCTATGCAGTCTTGTCGCTTGGGCTGGCGCTCGTCTGGCTCAGCGGCGAAATGCCGCCGCCTGCGCTGACGTCGTCGTTCGCCAGCGCCGTTCAGGCGGGAATCTTCGCGGCGACAGCGTTTGCGATTCTCACTCTCGTCTATTTCCAATGGAACGGCGTCGGCGACCCCGCAATAAAAGGCTTTCAGGGCCGCTATCTGATCGCTGTCGCGCCGCTGCTCATCGCGCTCGCCCCGGCAAGATTGTCGCTGCTCGCGCCGAAAGGACGCCGCGAAGCGATCGCTGTGGGCGCGCCCGTCGCGGGCCTTATCGCGATGGCGGCGGCGGTCATCGGCCGGTACTACGCCTAAATGTCCGCATGCGGATTAGATATCCAGCGCGATGCGTCAAAGCCGTGCGCTTCCCGCATTTCGCCGATCGCGGCGAGCTTTGAAGTCAGCGCTGTCCAGTCGTCTCGATCGGCGATATGGGCCCAGATCGCCTCAACCTCGTCAATCAGCATTGTGCAGGGCTCGCCCGCAAAATGCGGATGCGACAGCCGTTCGGACCGGATCGGATCGAATGAGAACAGCCTGTCTTTCAGCGGCGCGAATTCGGGTTCGAGGTACAGCGCCGCCGCCGGGCTCTCGTCAGCGCGCCCGCTTGACGCGCGGCCGCAGAACCAGTCGAAGAAGAACCGTTCAAACGGGATTTTCGTCTTCTCCATCCATTGCATAAGGCTGACGATGAAATCGAAGTCGCCTTCGCCTGAAGGATTTAGTCCAAGGCGCCTGCAAAAAGCTTCGGTCATCGCCCGTTCAAACAGGGCCGGGAATTTCTGGAGCGATCCGTTGAGCGCCGCTTCTTCGACATGCGACACGAGCGTTCCGCCAAAGCGCGACAGATTCCACATCGCCGCATCCGGCTGGCGGCCATAGGCGTAAAGGCCGGAATTATCGAAATAGGCGGCGGTGAACGAAAAATCAGTATACGGCAGGAATCGCCAGGGACCGTAATCAAAGCTTTCGCCGTTGACGTTCATGTTATCCGTATTAAGGACGCCATGAACAAAGCCCGCCGCCATCCACTGCGCCGTCAGCCGCGCCGTACGCGCGACGATGCGGGAGAACCAGGCGGCGGTCCGCTCGCGCTGGGGAAGGCCCGCAAGATCCGGGTCGAACTCCTCAATGCAATAATCGGCGAGCCGCCTGATCGCGGCTGCGTCGCCTTCATGCGCCAGCCGCTGAAACGCGCCAAAGCGGACATGGCTGTGGCCGAGCCGAACGAGCACGCATGATCTTGTCGGCGACGGCTCGTCATTGCGCTGCAACTGCTCGCCCGTCTCAATGACGCTGAAGGTCTTCGACGTGTAAACGCCGAGCGCCTCCAGCATTTCCGTCGCGAGCATTTCCCTGACGCCTCCCTTCAGCGTCAGGCGACCGTCCGCCGTGCGAGAATAGGGCGTCCTGCCGGAACCTTTCGTTCCCAGATCGAGCAGTCTCCCGGCGTCATCGCGCAACTGTGCGAAGAGGAAACCCCGCCCATCGCCGAGGTCGGGATTGTAAACGCGAAACTGATGTCCGTGATATCGCAGCGCCAACGGCGCCTCGAGATTATCCGCAAGCGGATCAAACCTGCCGAAATGCCGCGTCCACGCTTCGTCCGAAAGGCCTCCAAGGCCGACGGCTTGCGCCCACCGTTGGTTCCGGTACCGCAAGATCGCCTCGGGAAAGGCCGCCGGCGTAACAACGTCATAGAAAGGCTCCCCGCCGAGACTGGCGATGCGCGGGGCTGGGCGATAGTCAGGGCCAAGCATAAAACTCCAAATCGGCTGTATTATTTGCGGCATGTTCGCCATCTGGGCGACCACGCACGGCAGAAAACGCCAAATTTACCTTGCAACCGCGAAGAAGATCAGGCATCCGCCGGGGCGAAATGAATTGGGGACCTTATGGTCAGTCCCGTGACGCAGCAACCGACCGCACATAAAGAGCGCCCAATCGGGTTGCCGAGCGCGAACGATGTGCGCGCCGCCGCCGCGCGAATTGCGGGGCGGGTGATGCGAACGCCGCTCGTCAGGGCGGAAAAACTCTCCGCCATCACCGGCGCCGATCTCTGGTTGAAACTCGAAAGCCTTCAATACACCGGCGCCTTCAAGGAGCGCGGCGCGCTGAACAAACTGCTGACGCTAGATGACGCTGACAAACGGCGCGGCGTCATCGCGGCGTCGGCTGGCAATCATGCGCAAGGCCTTGCGCGACACGCAAAAGCATTAGGCGTTCCGGCGACGATCGTAATGCCGTCGACGACGCCGGACATCAAAGTGCGCCAGACGCGCGCGCTCGACGCAGACGTTGTTCTTGCCGGGCACACATTCGAGGAAGCGCGCCAGCGCGCCGACACACTCTGCGCCGAACGCGGCCTCGTGTTCGTTCATCCTTTCGACGACCCGGAAATTATAGCGGGGCAGGGCACAATCGCGCTGGAAATGATTGAAGACGGACCGCGCTTCGACGCGTTGGTCGTCCCGATCGGCGGCGGCGGCCTCATTTCCGGGATGGCGCTCGCAGCAAAAGACGCAACAAGTTCGATCGAAATTATCGGCGTTCAGTCGTCGCTTTTTCCGTCGATGAAGAATGCGCTGGATGGCGGAGCGCGGCCGGTCGGCGGCAACACGCTCGCCGAAGGGATAGCAGTGAAAGAAGCCGGCGCGCTTACCCGCCGCATCGTCGCCGCAGCGGTTGACGACATAGTGCTCGCTGACGAAAGAACTCTAGAGCGCGCGCTCAGCATGCTGATGAACGAACAAAAAACCCTAGTCGAAGGCGCGGGAGCGGCGGGCCTTGCGGCATTGCTGTTGGATCCCGCCCGTTATCAGGGAAAGACCGTCGGTCTCGTTCTCTGCGGGGGAAACATCGACGCCCGCCTCCTGTCGATGATTTTGATGCGCGATCTCGCCCGGTCAGGGCGCCTCGCGCGGCTTCGCGTCCAGCTTCTCGACATGCCAGGGCAACTCGTGCGCGTCGCCTCAATCATCGCCGAACAGGACGGCAATGTGATCGATGTCGGGCACCATCGGACTTATTCGGACCTTCCGGCCAAGATGACCTGCATGGACGTCACCATCGACACGCAGGGGCAAGATCATCTCGACCGGATCATCGAGAATCTTCGTCTCGCCGGCTATCCGGTTGAAATCGCATCCTATTAAGTCGTCGCCCCGCCGTCGGCGTCGATCATCGGTCAGACGAAAAGACCGTCGTCGTCCGATTGCGATTGAAACAACCGCCGCGCACCCTATTTTCATCCTTGGATTGCAAAGGGGCGGGACATGCAGGCGGCCAAAAGCAAGAATCAGGTGCTTAGCATTTTCAGCCTCGTTGGGCTGATCGGCGCTGCGATCCTCGCCGCCGCATCAGCGCAAACGGGATCTGCGCCGCGCGAAGCCGTGATCCTCAAAATCGACGGGCCAGTGACGCCCGCCAACGCCCAGTACCTCGCGCGGGAGATCGAAGAAGCCTCCGTCGCGAAAGCCGAGCTGATCGTCATCGAAATCGACACGCCAGGCGGCCTCGTCGATTCCATGAAGACGATCATCAAGGCGGTTCTCGCATCAGATACGCCGGTTGCAACCTTTGTATCGCCTCAGGGCGCGCGGTCCGCGTCGGCTGGCCTTTATATCATGTACGCCGCCCACATTTCCGCGATGGCGCCGAACACCAATACCGGCGCTGCAACGCCGGTCGAAATCGGCGGCGCCCCGGACAATGAGAACCCTTTTGAAGACGAGGAACCGGCGACGCCTGCGCCGGACGATGGCGCGCAATCCGCGCCGGCGGATAGTCAGCAGCCGGACGAAACAGCCCCCAGCGAAGCGCCGCCGCTTGCAAATTCAGACGCGATGCGAGCGAAAGTCATCAATGATTCCGTCGCCTATATACGCTCGCTCGCGGAAGAGCACGGCCGCAATGCCGACTGGGCGGAAAAAGCGGTGCGGGAGGCGGCATCCGTCACCAGCCGCCAGGCGCTCGATCTCGGCGTCATCGACCTTATCGCAACCGACCTCGACGACCTGCTGAAGCAGATTGACGGCCGCACCGTCAAAACCGTCGCTGGCGAGAAAACCCTTTCGACTGTGGGCATTGCGATAAAACGCATCGAGCCGACTTTGATTGAAAAGATCCTCGGCTTCATCGCGGACCCCAATGTCGCAGTCATCCTCATGTCGCTCGCAACGACGGGCATCATCATCGAGATGTGGAATCCGGGTTCAATCTTCCCCGGCGCCGTCGGCATCGTCTGTCTATTGCTTGGCCTCTACGCGTTGCAGGTCCTCCCCTACAATTGGCTGCCGCTCGCGCTGATGGGCGTTGGCGCAATACTGATTGCGGTAGAGGCGTATACGCCGACATTCGGGCTTGCGGGCCTATCGGGGCTCGGCCTTGTAGGGGTCGGCATGTATTTTCTGTTCCCGGACGAATTTCGCGTTTCGGGCGCCGTCATCGGCATCCTCATCGGCATGGTCGGCGCGCTTCTCGCGATCGTGTTCGTCGCGGTCGTCAGCTCGCGCAGCCATGGCCCGATGATCGGCGGCGAGGCGATCCGGAAGCGTGAGGGCGTTGTCGATGATTGGAACGGAAAAGAGGGCTGGGTGATCGTTGAGGGCGAGCGTTGGCGAGCGCGATCCGACAAGCCGTTGCATCCCGGCGAGAAAATCAGGGTTATCGACATCGACGGCCTTGTCCTCGTCGTCAAGCAGGCAAAAGCGCCCGGGCTGCTTGAAGTCTTTTCGCAAAAGGCCGCCTGATGGGGCGCGGCGCATGAACGACTTGATCGAGAACCCATTATTTCTCGCGGTTGCATTCGGCGCGGTTGTGCTTTTTGCGGCGGTCAAGCTTCTGTGGGGCGCGGCGCAATGGGCAAAGAAGCCGCAGCATCGCATCGGCGATCGGTGGGGAAGCGAGACCGTCGAAGTCGTCGAATGGTCCGACGGCGCCGGTTATGTGACGGCGGGCGGAGAATTGTGGCGCGCAATCTCGAAAGAGGCGCTGAGGCCTGGGGACCATGTCGTCGTATCGAAATCAAAAGGATTGACGCTTGAGGTCCGCAAGGGCTGACGGCGCGTAACTTAAAATCGGCGGAAACGCCCGAAACCGGTGGAGAAAATCATGCCCGATCTTGGCGTACTTGGAATCCTCGCGTTCCTTGCAATCTTTGCGCTGACGAATGTCGTCAAGATTTTAAGGGAATATGAGCGCGGCGTGGTTTTCACGCTTGGACGCGTCGGCCGAAAGGCGGCGGGGCCAGGACTTGTTCTTCTGGTCCCCGGCATTCAGCAAATGCGCAAAGTCGATATGCGAACGCTGGTTCACGATGTGCCGTCGCAAGATGTCATCAGCCGCGACAACGTCTCGGTCAAAGTGAACGCCGTCATCTATTATCGCGTCGTCGATGCGGTTCGCGCCGTGGTTCAGGTTGAAAATTACATGGCGGCCACGAGCCAGCTCGCCCAGACGACACTTCGGTCCGTTCTCGGCAAGCACGAGCTGGACGAAATGCTGCAGGAGCGAGACAAACTCAACAAGGACATCCAGGAGATCCTCGACCACCAGACGGAAGCCTGGGGCATCAAGGTGTCCAACGTCGAAATCAAGCACGTCGATGTCGCTCCGGAAATGATCCGCGCCATCGCCAAACAAGCCGAAGCGGAGCGTGAGCGCCGCGCCAAGGTCATCTCAGCGGAAGGCGAACAACAGGCAGCGACCAAACTAGCGGAGGCCGCGACCATATTGGCCACCTCATCGGGCGCAATGGAACTTCGCTATCTCGGCGCCTTGCAGGAAATCGCCTCGGATAAGACAAATACGATCGTCTTCCCGTTCTCCCTTGCGGACCTTGCGCGGTCGATTTCCGGCGGAAGGTAGAGCCGAAGCGCATGTTGAATTGGAGCAACAGTCCGCCGGAACCGCCGCTATCTGTTACCGGATTTAGACGAATGGACTAGGAGACGCCTCGCCTCGGGGCGATTTCGTGCTTATCCTCCCGGCCTATTAGACGAAGCCCGCCGGCAAAGGCGGCTCATACGGGAGGATATATGAACCACCGCCTTTGGGCGAAAGCCTCGATTCTGGCGTTAGCGCTCGCAGCGCCAACGTCCGTTCTTGCACAAGGCGCCGCCGGCGCCCTCAGGGACGAAATTCTCGTGACCGCCACCAAGCAGGCAGACGCAGAGAACGTTCAGGACGTTCCGCTTGCGATCACTGCTTACGGCGCAGATCAGCTCGATGCGCTCAAGGTCCGCGACCTTGAAAGCCTTAGCTATTCGATGCCGAACGTCTCGCTTGATGATATAGGCACGGCGCCGGGCGTCGCCAACTTCTCAATCCGCGGCCTTGGCATCAACTCGTCGATCCCATCGATCGATCCGACGGTTGGAACCTTCGTCGACGGCATTTACCTCGGCATCAATGGCGGCGTTGTGCTCGACATTTTCGACCTTGAATCGGTCGAAGTGTTGCGCGGGCCTCAAGGGATTCTCTTCGGCCGCAACACGACCGGCGGCGCCGTGCTCATCAATACAAAGAAGCCCGGCGATGAATGGGAAGCGGAT
The DNA here is from genome assembly GCA_041740755.1 of Parvularculaceae bacterium. Lineage (GTDB taxonomy): Bacteria > Pseudomonadota > Alphaproteobacteria > Caulobacterales > Parvularculaceae > Amphiplicatus. The sequence continues at coordinate 11,565 of JBGSLM010000110.1, forward strand.
TTCAAAGGCGCGGTTGAAACCGGCGCTCGCGGCACCGGCATGAATTATTACGCCATGGGCGGCATCGGCGGACCGATTGTCGAAGACGTCCTGCGCGCCCGCGTCGCTGTCTATTACAACAAGGATGAAGGCTGGTTCGAGCGCTATCTCGGCGGACCGCTGAACGGCATGCCGGACGCCTTTGAAGATTTCGGCGAAGCAGAAACCCTGCTGATCCGTCCATCGCTTTATTGGACGCCGAGCGACAGCTTTGAGCTGATCTTGCGCTATGAGCACGGGGACGTCGAAAGCGAAGGCCCGGCCGCGCAAAACCACACCAACGGGCTTGGCATAACCAACCCGTTCTTCTCGGCGCCGCGCGATTCCTTTGATTTTTCGATCAATGAGACGGGCCTTGCTGATCAAAAGTGGAATCAGGCGATTGCAGAAGCGCGCATCGACCTCGGCGCGAGCGGCATCTTCACCAACATATTCGGTTGGCGCGATTATAAGTCGGTCACGCTCAGCGACATTGACGCAACGCCGCGTACGCTTTTCCACGCCAATGCAACGACGGACCAGGATCAGATCTCGAACGAACTCCGGTACAACAACCGACTGTTCGACGCGGCCGATCTCACGCTCGGCTTCTACTATTTTACGCAGGATCTTGCGTATAACGAGCAACGCAACATCGCGTTCGGAACCCGCCTCTTCTACGGCGGCGGCGTTCAGGACCAGAAAACCTGGGCAGGATTTGGTCAAATCGATCTCGACCTCTCCGACCGGTTCACGCTGAATTTCGGCGGTCGCTACACGCATGAAGAAAAAGACGTCGTCATTTCGAACCTGATCCTCAACTCCAACCTGCCGGCGGCGATGAATCCCGCGCCCGCCTGCGATGTCCGCATTCCGGGCGATTGCATCGAGGATTTTGTCAGCAGCGACAGCTGGAACAACTTCACGCCGAAAGTCGGACTCGAATGGCGCGCCTCGGACTTCATGAACGTCTACGCCCATTGGACGACGGGCGTTCGTTCTGGCGGCTACAACTTCCGAAATACGTCGCTGGCGTCAGTTCCGATCCTCGGCGGGATGCCGAACCCGGTCTACGATCCGTTGTTCGAGCCGGGTCCGTTTGACGAGGAAAAAGTCAATTCCTACGAACTCGGATTCAAGGCGCAGCCTGGCGACGGAATGGCGACGATCAACGCTGCCGTCTATGTGAACGACATCAACGACATGCAGCGCGAATTGAATCTCTCTGATCCGCTTGCGGGCGTCGTGCAGGTGATCCGCAATACGGCTGATGCGACCATCTGGGGCATCGAAATCGAAGCGCAAATCGCCTTCACTGACAACTTCATCGTGCTCGGAAATGTCGGCCATACAAGCGGCAACTACGACTCCGTGCTGTTCGATATCAGCAGCGACGGCGTCATCAATGCGAACGACCTCAGGCTTGAAATACCGCGCCTTGCGCCCTGGACCTACGGCGTCGGGTTTGTGCACACGCTGCCTCTCGGCGGCAACGTCAACGTCGATACGCGGTTCAACTATTCCCACCGCGACCGGTCTTACTACACAGACAACAACCTCGGCGTTCTCAATGAGGTTGATATGATCGACGCCAGCATCGCCCTCAATTTCGGCAGTGCGACGCTGTCGATCTACGGCAAGAACCTGACCAATGAAGTGAACTTCGGCGGCGATACCCAGCTGCCGGCAGCGCTTGGCGGCGGCACATTCTCGCCGCTGCAAAAAGGCCGCCGCGTCGGCGTCGAATTGCAGGTCGGCTTCTAACACGTCACGCAGTAAATCTCGGAAAGCCCCCGCCGCGGCGGGGGCTTTTCCTTTTGAGCAGCAGCCGGAAGAATAGGGTCATGACCGATGAGACGACCATTGACGCCCGCGGGATGCGCTGCCCCCTGCCGGTCATCCGGATGGAGGCGGCGCTCCGCCGTCTTCCGCTGGGGGCCAACCTCAAGATTCTGACGGACGATCCGGTCGCAACCGTCGATATTCCCCATTTCGCGCGGGAGGGGGGCTTCGTTTGTGACCGGCTCCCGGGGCCGGACGGCGTTTGCGTCTTTCTGGTCACGCATGGCGAAAAACCGTGATTTTCCGCCAAGCTGGGGGCGGCGGCCTCCGGCCGGCAATCGCCAAATTGTCTTTGGCCGTGCTAATGGTTAATGTGGCTCGGCGGGCGCGTGCGCGCGGCCGGGTTTGGGCAAGCGTTCGGGGGACGCCTGGGGAGTCGAGGGGTTATGAGGAAAAATCACGTCATGCATCATTCCGGATTGCGCCGGGCGCTTTTCAGCGTCGCGGCGGCGTCGGCCCTCGCGC
>JBGSLM010000111.1:0-8245 GCA_041740755.1 Parvularculaceae bacterium
GCGAAAGCGCGGTCGCCGGCGTGGCCTCATCGTCGGCATCCTCGTCAGCGTCCTCGCCTGCTGCGCGGCGCATGGCCGCCGCGTGCTTGAGATAGCCGCGCGCTTCTTCAGTCGTCGCATCGACGCTGCGAAGGATCGCCATCGAGATCACTTCATCGCTTTCCTCAAGCCTGATGCCGCGCACGCCAGTGGACGTTCTTCCTGCGAACACGCGAATATCTTCGACCGGGAAACGGATGCACATGCCCTGCGCCGTGGTCAGCAGAACATTGTCGTCCGGACGGCAGATCTGGACGCCGACGATGGCGTCCTGACCGCTGCGCCATTCGTCTTCGAGCTTCATCGCGATCTTGCCGTTGCGATTGATGCGCTGGAAGTCGGAAAGCTTGTTGCGGCGCACCGTGCCGGAGCGTGTCGCGAACATGATCTGCAACTGGTCCCAGGCTTCTTCATCCTCGGGCAGCGGCAGGATCGACGTCACGCGCTCGCCCTGCGCCAGCGGCAACAGATTGACGAACGCCTTGCCGCGCGATGTCGGAACCCCTTCAGGGATGCGCCAGAGCTTCAGCTTGTAAGCCATTCCGGTCGACGTGAAGAACAGCAGCGGCGTATGGGTGTTGCCGACGAAGAGCTGCGATACGAAGTCCTCTTCCTTGAACTTCATGCCGGAGCGGCCCTTGCCGCCGCGCTTTTGCGCGCGATAGGTCGACAACGGCGTTCGCTTCACATAGCCGCCATGGGTGACGGTAACGACCATTTCTTCGCGCGCGATCAGGTCTTCGTCTTCGACCTCTCCTTCGGCTTCGATAATTTCGGTGCGGCGCGGCGTGCCGAATTCGGACTTGGCCGCCGCGAGTTCCTCTTTGATGATGGTCAGGACGCGGCTGCGATTGCGCAAAATGTCGAGATAGTCGGCGATCTTTTCCGCAAGGCCCATCAACTCGTCGCCGATTTCATCGCGGCCTAGGCCGGTGAGGCGTTGCAGGCGCAGATCAAGGATCGCTTTGGCCTGCTCTTCGGAGAGCGTCAGCCGGTCGCCTTCCGACATCAGGTGGCGCGGATCGGCGACGAGGAGCACCAGCGGCGCCAGATCCTTCGCCGGCCAGTCGCGCGCCATCAGCTGTTCTTTGGCGGTTTGCGGATCGGGTGCCTTGCGGATCAGCGCCATCAGCTCGTCGATATTGGCGACCGCGATTGCAAGGCCGACCAAGATGTGCGCGCGGTCGCGCGCCTTGTTCAACTCGAACTTGGTGCGGCGCGTCACGACTTCCTCGCGGAAGGCGATGAAAATCGTCAGCACGTCGCGCAGCGCCATTTGCTGCGGCCTGCCGGCGTTCAGCGCCAGCATGTTGACGCCAAAGCTCGTCTGCAATTGCGAATGCCGGTATAACTGGTTCAGCACGACATCAGGCGCAGCGTCACGCTTCAACTCGATGACGACCCTGATGCCTTCACGGCTCGACTCGTCACGGATATCGGCGATGCCCTCGAGCTTTTTCTCGCGGACGAGATCGGCGATCCGCTCGATCATCACCGACTTGTTCACCTGATAGGGAATTTCAGTGACGATGATCGCGTTGCGATCCTTGCGGATCTCGTCAATCGTCGCACGACCGCGCATGACGACCGAGCCGCGACCGAGCAGCAGCGCCGCTTTCGATCCCGCTCGGCCGAGAATGATGCCGCCCGTCGGGAAATCAGGGCCGGGCACAATCTCCAAAAGCTCTGTGTCGGTGATTTCGGGATTGTCGATCATCGCGACCGTGGCGTCGACGACTTCGATCAAATTGTGAGGCGGAATGTTTGTCGCCATGCCGACAGCGATGCCGCCGGCGCCGTTGACGAGAAGATTCGGGTAACGCGCCGGCAGGACGGTCGGTTCTTTTTCCGAGCCGTCATAGTTCGGCTGATAGGAGACGGTGTCTTTTTCGATGTCTTCGAGAAGCGCATGAGCCGGCTTGTCCATGCGCACTTCGGTGTAACGCATGGCCGCCGGAGGATCGCCGTCGATCGAACCGAAATTGCCCTGTCCGTCGATGAGCGGCAGGCGCATCGAGAATTCCTGCACCATGCGCGCAAGGGCGTCGTAAACCGACTGGTCGCCGTGCGGATGGTATTTACCGATGACGTCGCCGACGACGCGCGCTGATTTTCTGTAGGGCTTGTTCCAAGCGTATCCCGCCTCGTGCATCGACCAGAGAACCCGGCGATGAACGGGTTTGAGACCGTCGCGCGCGTCTGGAATGGCGCGGCTGACGATGACGCTCATCGCATAGTCGAGATAGGACCGGCGCATCTCTTCTTCGATGGAGACGGACTGAATCGCACCGCCAGAATTCGGGCCGACGCCGCCGTTTTCCGGTGCGTTATCTTGGTCTTCTGTTGTCACGAAAATCCTTCAGGAATCAGCGGCTAAAATGCTGTTTCCAACTAGCATTTCGCGCCCCCTCGCCGCAAGCGCCGAGCGGCCTTGGCAGGCCCGTCCGGCAGGTTCATACAGAAGCGCCATTTTGCTGATTTTGGAGGGATTTTCGATGCGCCTCGCGATCTTGAGCCTCCCCGCGCTAGTGCTTGCGCTTTCAGGGCTCGCCGCCTGTGGAAAAAAGGAAGCGGCCCCATCGAAAGCTAGCGGGGCGCCTCCCTCCGAGGCAGAAGCGGCGACGGCGGATTTATCGCCATCAGAATGGTCCGATCTGACCGTCAATTTCGTCAATTCATCCGGCGTCGAAGTCGGCACAGCGGTCCTTACCGACGCGCTCGGCGGCGTCCTTATGCGGATCGAAGCCAAAGGCCTCACGCCCGGCTGGCACGGCATCCATTTTCACATGGTCGGCGATTGTTCCGACGGCTCCGACGGCTTCAAGCTCTCGGGCGCTCACATCAATCCTGACAATGTCGAACACGGAGTTTTGAATCCCAACGGCGCCCATCGATCCGACTTGCCAAACCTCTATGCAGCGCCAGACGGAACCGCGACCGCGGAATTCTTTCGCGCCGGATTGAACCTCAATCCGAGCGAGCATGGCGCCGCCGTCAACGGCCCCTATCCGCTCCTCGATGACGACGGATCGGCTCTTGTCATTCATGCAAATGCGGACGATCTGACGACACAGCCGATCGGCGGCGCCGGAGACCGCGTCGCGTGTGCTGCGATAAGGAACTAGAACGGGCCGACTACTTAGGGGTCGGCTCTTTCGGCGGCGGCTCCTTGGGCGGCGGCTCCTTGGGCGGCGTTTCAGGGCCGGGGAAATCCATCTGTCCTCCGCCCGCTTTTCGTGCAGCTACGCACGCCGAAACGGCCCGGTCGTAACTCGACTTCGTTCTCCTCTTACACTGATCGGCGCGAAAATGGCCTCGGCCGCCGCATTCGCAACGGGCGACATCTTCCGCATATTTCTGTGACGCCTGACTTTCGCAGCTTGGCTGCGTCGTCACCTCAGAGAGCGCGACATCGTTCGAACCTGAATAATCCCGCTACGCCGCCGCCCCTCCGGAAATCAGCGCAACCGGCGCCGCCAAGACCACAAGCCAAGATGCTCTCATTGTCATCCTCCTGATCATTGACGGCGATATCTTTCGTCGCCTTCATTCCGAATGCAAGCTCGGCCGGCAAGCCCATATTCACTGCGCCGCGCCAATTCAGAACGACGGCCGCGCGATCATCAGCCAGAAGATCGTCAGCACCGCGAAGAATGCTGGAAATCCGAATGCGAACCAGGTTCGATAAAGCCTGAAATATTCTTCAGGCAGCGGCGCCGCATCCCGTGCGGCGTTGCGAGCGAGGTCGCGCATTTTCTTTTGCATGAAGACAACCGGAATCCAGAAGACGCCGACAAAAATATAAAGACCGAGCGAGGCGACAATCCACCCTTCCGTCAGTTTCCACCCGGCGGCGGCGGCGAGCGCAGCGCCAGTGATCGGCTGCACAATGACCGCTGACAGCGTAAAAGCATAATCTGCGAGCACGACGATCGAGGCGACATCTGCGATCGTCTTTGCGTTTTTGGTCCGGTGCGCCACGACCATGAAAAAGGCGATAGCGGCGCCTGTGCCGAGCAGCACTGTCGCGCCGATCACATGCAGCCACTTCAAGAGTATATAGAGCGTCATCACCGCTCCTCCAGCAGCGCCGCGACGGCGGCGCCAAGCGCAATTGCAGGAAGCACCTTAACATAAGCGCCGAGCGGATCGGCCCAAAGCTGAGGCGCGAGCAGCGTCCCCGCAACGAGATAGAACACGCCGACGAGGACGGATGCGACCGAAGCCATGCGCGCTGTCGCGCGCCAGACCAGCGCTGCGCCGACAGCGATGTCGATGAACGCACCGGCGACGACGATTGCGACGGCAACACCCGTCCCGACATCAGGAAGCAACGCTGCCGCGCGCTCTGTCTGAAACAGCGCTATTACGCCAGACGCGAACCAGAAGGCCGCAAGCGTCAGAATCATCAGCGGAAGGGCGAGCTGCGCGCGCGCGAACAGCCTTTCCTGGGCGCCGCTGGAGATGCTTTTGATAGTCTCGTCGAAGGATTTAAGCGCCTTTCCCGACACCGCGCGCCATGGCGCCGGATCGGCGAGCACATTCTCCGCCATCACCTTCAGCGCGGTGGATCGAAGCGCCGACCGCCAGCCCAGGCGGCCTGCAACGTCGGCAAGCATCCCTACAGGTCGTGCGGTCCATTGCGCGAGGTCCATTTCAACCCGCGCCGGCGCAAAGCCTAGCTGACGCCGAAAGCCGCGTACGATTTCGCGCAAGGCATGCGGCTCGTCTTCCACAAGGTCGTAATCGCGGCGCATCGGGATTTCGCCCCTTAGCGCCGTGATGACCGCAGCCGCCAAATCGTCGATCGAGACCGTCTGCACGCGGGCGCCGGCGGCGACGAGCGGCAATATCACCGGCATGCCAGCGAGCATTCTGAGCAGCGCTGTGCCGCCATAAGCGCCCCGTCCAATGACAAGACCCGGTTTGAAAATCACCCAATCGAGTTTCGACGCGCGCACGACGGCGTCACCTGCCGCTTTCGTTCGCATGAACGCAGTCGACACATTCACATTCGCGCCCGGCGCTGAAATCTGAATGAAACGCTTCACGTTCATTCCAGCGGCCGCATCAATTAGCGCCGAGATAGAATGGTGATGAACGCCCGCAAGGTTGTCACGCGCTCCGTCCTGCAGAGCGCCGGCCGCGTTGACGATTGCATCGATCCCGGAAAGATGCGGCGCCCATTTATCAGCGCCATCCAACGCCGACATGTCGGCGCCGATCCACTCTGCGCCAGGAACCAGTCGCCGCCCGGTCTCGACGCTCCGACCAAGCCCTACGCACTCAAATCCGGCTGCGTCCGCCGCGCGCATGATTTCCGCGCCGATAAAGCCGTACCCGCCAAGGATGAGGATGCGCATTCGGGACCCGCCCATCCCCGCGAAAACGGGGACCCATGCGGCAGAGGTAACGGATTCCCGCTTTCGCGGGAATGAGCGAAATATGGCGCGATTCAATAACTGGAAGTCTGCTCAGCGGGAAAAGCCGTTATTACGTTGCTTCAGCAATCGCGGCGCTTGACAGCGCCGCAAAACTCAATCGCCGGGCTGATGTCACGCGGTCCGAGAAATCTGGCTACCGCCTGTCCACGGGCAGGCATTCGCCGCTGACGGGATTGCCGACGACCTGACGCGCCATCCAACCATCGACAGCGTCGCGGCATTCCGCTTCGCTTGCGTAGGTTCCGATGATCTCCGGATCGCCGTTCATGCCGGGCGTCAGATAGCCATGCGCCGTCCAGCCGGGCCCCTGGTCGATTTGACCGCCGCTGTGCGTGGCGCACGCAGCGGCGCCAAAAGTTAACGCAATCGCGATTGAGCGTACGATGATGTTCATATGCGCCTCCATCTCCCCCGTCGCGGATGAGGAGACGGTATAATCATGGCGGTACTGGATCAATGCGAAGGCGCGCGCGCCTAAATTTCTTCGCACATGCGAAATGGGCGCACGCGGCGCATCAGTGCGCGGTCCGTAACCGTTTGAAGGAGAGTTGAACCCGTCATTCGCAGAGTTCCGCGGTCAATGACCAATCATTTGCGCATCCGAAACTATCAAGATCACGAAACAAAAAAATCCGGCGTTTTCGCCCGATCTCTACATTCTGGCGCCAATGCTCATAACTATTGCTCCCGACGCTCCGGTCGCAAAAAACCCGGCGCTTTCGCGCCGGGTTTGATAGATTTGCGCCCTTGAAGAGCGAAATGGGTGGAAGCGAACTTCCTGTGATCGTCGCAGTCGCCTTATTTCGGTTTTCCGCTTCGATCGCCCCTTCAAGTGAACGCTGCGAAATCAGACTTGCAGCATTTCGGCGTTCAGGGACGCAACATAACGCCAGGTAAGAAAGCCTAAGCGGCTTTCTTCTTGCGGCGGGCCTTGCGGCGCTTTTTCTTGGCCGGAGCAGCAGCTTTCGCTTTTGCCTTGCGCTTGGTGGCTTTGCGCTTCGTTCCCTTGCGCTTCGTCGCCTTACGCTTCGTCGTACGCTTCGCAGCCGTCTTCTTGGCCGCTTTTCTCTTAGCTTTACGTTTGACCGCCATGGTCTTTCCTCCGAGTAGCTAACGGAAGCACGACGCTAATTCAATTTGCTAAAAAAGTATTCAAACAATTGCGCGCGAAACGTCCGTGCAGGGTCGATTTCGCATTTTTTTCGCTTTTTTTTGCGCAAAGTGCTTCAAAAATGCATCACGAATCATCTTCACACGCGCATTTTTGATTCGAAAATCGCAAATTCGCGCGCGCTGATTCGAAATTTCGAATCAAAACGCGCGCGATGCGCATCATCAAAACGGAATTTCGTCGTCGAGTTCGAACGATTGACCGCCGCTCGACGGAATTGCGTCTCTGCCGCCGCCGAAATCGCCGCTTGCGCCTTCGCGGCGCCCATCAAGCATCGTCAGAGCGGAATTGAAACCCTGAAGCACGACTTCGGTCGTGTACTTCTCCTGCCCGCTTTGATCGGTCCACTTGCGCGTCTGGAGTTGTCCTTCGAGGTAAACCTTGGAGCCCTTGCGAAGGTATTGCTCAGCGATGCGCGCGAGCCCCTCATTGAACACGACAACGCGGTGCCACTCGGTCTTCTCGCGCCGCTCGCCGGTGTTTTTGTCCTTCCAAGTATCTGAAGTCGCGACAGAAAAGTTCACGATCGACTTTCCGTCCTGGGATTTGCGCACTTCGGGATCCTTGCCGAGATTGCCGATGAGAATGACCTTGTTGATGCTTCCTGCCATGTGAAAATCTCCCGAAAAGAATGCGCGGCATATGTCTATGGATTCGGCGCGCGCCAAACCGAATCTTTTACCCAGATCGCGTTCCCCAAAGCGCGAAAGCAGCGCCTTTCGCCGCGTAACGCGCCCCTCTGCCGCAAAATGTTCACATCTTGTTCTTGCCGTCAATGATGATTTGCGATTAAGTCGGCGCGCTTTTCATCTGTCCTCTTCCCTTTTTCGTATCCGGTTCCATGTCCTCAAAATCGATCCGCGTCGTCGGCGCCCGCGAACACAATCTAAAGAACGTCACGCTGGAAATTCCGCGTGACCAGCTCGTCGTGATGACGGGCCTTTCAGGTTCTGGAAAATCCTCGCTCGCCTTCGACACGATCTACGCCGAGGGCCAGCGACGCTATGTCGAGAGCCTCTCGGCCTATGCGCGCCAGTTCCTCGAGATGATGCAAAAGCCCGATGTCGACCAGATCGAGGGGCTGTCTCCCGCCATCTCGATCGAACAGAAGACGACCTCGCGGAACCCGCGATCGACGGTCGGCACGGTGACCGAGATCTACGATTACATGCGCCTCCTGTGGGCGCGGATCGGCGTCCCCTATTCGCCAGCGACCGGATTGCCGATCACGTCGCAGACGGTCTCCGAAATGGTCGACCGGCTGATGGCGGAAGCGGAAGGCTCGCGCTTCTTCCTCCTCGCGCCAATGATCCGCGCCCGCAAAGGAGAATATCGCAAGGAATTCGCCGAGCTGCAGAAGAAGGGATTCCAGCGCGTCAAAGTCGACGGAACCTATTACGAGATCGCCGACGTTCCGGCGCTGAACAAGAAGCTGAAGCACGATATCGACGTCGTCGTTGATCGCATCATCGTCAAAAAGGGTATCGAAAGCCGCCTTGCCGAATCCTTTGAAACGGCGCTGGCGCTCGCTGACGGCATCGCTATCGCCGAAAGCGCCGATGCTTCTCCCCTCTCCCGTAAAGCGGGAGAG
>JBGSLM010000112.1:0-3955 GCA_041740755.1 Parvularculaceae bacterium
GCGCGACGAGCGACGCTGGCCGCGCGGCGCTCCTTCACGGCATCGAATTCAACCTGTTCGGCCTCCACCAGCTTGAGGCGCGCGGGCATGCGCTATCGCTCGAAGGCGAAGAAACGGTGGACGGCGACGTATACAAAGTCATCAAAGTCACGTTGAGCGACGGCTTTGAAACCTATTTCTATATCAATCACCAAAATTCGATGCTGGAGCGTCGGCGCGACATACGCGCGTTGCACCCTGACGCCGACCCGACCGAAAAGCTGATCGAGAACCGCTATTTCGACTTCACCGATTACTGCGGCGTCCTCTCCCCCGCATCATCGCGCCAGATCGATGTGCGAACCGGCGAAGAATTGCAGCGGACGAGGATTATCAAACAGGACTGCAATCTGTCCGAAGAAGCGCTGCAACTCGCGCCAGACGCTGCTGTCGGTTAGCCCGCGCCCGCGGCGTAATTTTCCAGCGCCGCAATCCGCTTTTCGATCGACGGGTGGGTCGCAAAGACGCCGGCGAACTGCGCCGTGTTGTCAAGCATCATTTGGCGAACCTCGCCCGGCGCGTCGATTTCGGAGCGGCCCGATATTTTTTTGAGCGCTGAAATCATTCCATCCGGGTTTTTGGTCAGATCGACCGCGCCGGCGTCTGCGAGAAATTCCCGCTTTTGCGACAGCGCAAAACGGATCACCATCGCCAGCACATAGGCGATGACGATGAGCGCGATCGCAATAAGGATCAGGACGCCGCCGCCGCGGCTGTCTCCTTTGCGGCCGGATGTATGGCCGCCGACGCGAACGCCGGTGCGAAATATGTTGCGGAAGACCATCTCGCCGAAGAATGAAAATATCCCGACGAAGATGACGGCGATGATGAGAAGCCGCACATCGCGGTTGCGGATATGCGTCAGCTCATGCGCCATCACGGCTTCAAGCTCGTCTTTGTCGAGCGCCTCTATGATGCCGCGCGTCAGCGTGATCGCATAGGACTTCTCGCTGACGCCGCTCGCAAAGGCGTTGAGGGCCGGCGAATTGATGATCTGCAATTTCGGCATTGGAACGCCGCGCGAGATGCAGAGATTTTCAAGCATGTTGTAAAGGTCTGGCGTCTCGGCGCGCGTCACCGGCCTTGCGCCGGTCGACATGTTGATCAGCGACTGGTGAAACATCCACGCCACCGCAAACCAGACGCCGGCGCCGAGAAATGCGAACGGCCAGGTGCGGTTCATGTTATCGAGCGCAAGCCGCAAACCGTCTTCGACGCTCGTTATATCTTGCGACATCCCGACATAACCGACATTGAGCCCGTACATCAAAACGAGGAGCAACAGCGGAAACCCGGCGAGCAACAGCAAGGATTTTAGATTGTTGTTCCAGATATGCGTCGCAAGGCCATAGGCGCCCATGTCTCAGGGCTCCTCGCCGAAAGCGAACGCCATTCCCGCCGCTGCATGCAGCGCCGTTGTGTCGAAAACAGGAAGGTCGCAATCATCCTGCGAAAGGATGAGGCAAAGCTCGGTGCAGCCAAGTATGACGCCGTCCGCCGAAGGATGCGCAGCGATGATCGCCTGCAAAGACCGGCGCGATTGGTCCGTCACCAGCCCAAGACAGAGTTCATCGAGAATGATCCGTTCGATTTCGCGCTGCTCGCCCGCCGATGGAATGACGGGCTCTCCGTCATAACGAAGCGCAAGCGCCGGGCGGTAAAACTCGCCCGACATCACGACCGGCGTTCCAATCAGCAACGGGCGCTGCGCGCCCGCCGTCTTCATCGCCGCCGCGAGCGCATCGAGCAGGTGAATGACCCGCATCCCTGTCGCTTCTGCCAGCGCATCCGCCGCAAGGTGCGTCGTGTTCGACCCGATCATCAGCGCATCGGCGCCGGCGCGTTTCAATCCTTCGCCCGCTTTGATGATTTCATCGATGAAGCGCGGCCAGTCGCGCCTGCGATAGAGATCGATCATCACCCCGTAATCAAGGTGCCAGACGATAAAATTTGCGGAATGCTCGCCGCCAAGGCGCGCGCGCGCCGCCCTGTTGAACAGGCGGACATAGATCTCCGTCGATTCCGGACTGACGCCGCCGATGAGGCCGATGCGTTTCACTGGACCGCCTGCGCTTCTCCCCTTGCGAGAAGGGGAGCGTTCAGAACTTGACGCCCGGCGCCGCTTCGACCGCTGCGCGGCTGTCCGCTGGAATCTCGAAGAATTCGCGCTGTTTGAAGCCGCCCATCGGCGCGACGAAATTGCCGGGGATCTGCTGGATCGACGTGTTGAATTCCTGAATCGAGTTGTTGAAGAAGCGGCGCGCCGCCGCAATCTTGTTCTCGACATCCGACAGCTCGCGCTGCAATTCGAGGAAGTTCGTGTTCGCCTTGAGGTCCGGATAGGCTTCGGCGAGCGCGAAGAGCTTGCCGAGCGCGGCGTTGAGCATGCCCTCCGCCTGCGCCTGCGCGGCTGGGCCGTGCGCGGCCGATGCGCTGTTGCGCGCCTGGATCACGGCGTCGAGCGTTCCCCGCTCGTGCGACGCATAGCCTTTGACCGTCTCGACGAGGTTCGGGATGAGGTCGTGGCGCTGGCGAAGCTGAACGTCGATATCGGCGAAAGCCTGATCCGCGCGCTGATTGAGCCCGACGATCCGGTTATAGATGGCGACGACGAAAAGGCCGATGAGGACGACGACGATCAGGAAGATCAGAAAGCCTGACATGGGGTCTCCTAAAGGTAAGCGGCGCCAGGGCGTTTGCCGGATGCGCGGGAGCCGTTAATGTAGGTTGCGTCGGAGGCAGCGGCAATGCTTGGGCGAAAGGGGCGCTAGTGGACATCGACATCCTCGCAGAGGGCCTCCTGTTCCCCGAAGGCCCGATCGCCATGCCGGATGGCTCGGTCATCCTTGTCGAAATCAAACGCCAGACGCTGACCCGCGTCTTTCCCGACGGAAGAACCGAAATCATCGCCGAAATGCCGGGCGGCCCGAACGGCGCGGCGCTCGGCCCCGATGGGCGCGTCTATGTCTGCAACAATGGCGGCTTTGAATGGATGGAGGTGATGGGCCAGACGATTTCGGGCGACGCAGCCGCCGACTATCGCGGCGGCTCCATCCAGGCGGTCGATCTGAAGACCGGCGCCGTCGAAACGATCTATACTGACGTCGATGGTCACCGTCTTTCCGGGCCGAACGATCTTGTCTTCGACAAAACGGGCGGCTTCTGGTTCACCGATCACGGCAAGGGTCACGGAAAGACGCGCGACATCGGCGGGCTTTTCTATGCGCTGCCGGATGGCTCCAAGGTCACCGAAGCGGCGTTCCCGATAATGTCCGCAAACGGCGTCGGCCTCTCGCCGGACGAGAAGACCGTTTATGTCGCCGATACATTATCTGGGCGCCTTCTCGCTTTCGATCTCATCGGTCCGGGCGAGATCGCGCCCTCGCCAATCCCGATTCCAGGCCGCCCCGTCGCGACCCTTCAAGGTTATCAGTTTCTCGACTCTCTGGCGGTTGAAGAATGCGGCAATATCTGCGTCGCAACGCTCTTGAACGGCGGCGTCACCGTGATTGCGCCGACCGGCGCGACTGAGCACATCGCCCTCCCCGACCTCTTCCCGACCAATATCTGCTTTGGGGGCGCTGACCGGCGCGACGCTTATGTTACGCTGTCCGGCACGGGCCGCCTTGCAAAAGTGCGCTGGCCGCGCCCGGGCCTTGCACTCAATTTTACGACCTATCGCTGACCAACAGGAGTTTCCCGATGCGTTTGATGATGATCGCCGCCGCCCTAGCCCTTTCCGGCTGCGCCACCGCCGTCAACGATTCCCTCGATCGTCGCGGTGTCGATGCGAAAACAATTTTCACCGAACGCGTCGCCGCTACGCGCAACGATGCGGCGCGCGCGCAATCGGCGTTCAGCGCGGCTGCGACGGAACTTCAAAAAGTCGGCGGGCTCGACGGCGCTGCGCTTTCGC
>JBGSLM010000113.1:0-16726 GCA_041740755.1 Parvularculaceae bacterium
ACCTATGCCGCCTATCGTCAATCGCTAGGAGACGGGCGCGTGTCGCGAAAGGACCGCGTCATTTTATTCAACTGCGCGACGGGTCTGAAATATCCGATGCCGAAGACGGGGAAATTCATCGACCGGACAAAACCGATCGACTATTCTCAATTTATCTAATTAACGGAAGCACTCTTCGAGAAACAATTTGAACGACGCCCACGATCTATCTGCGGCGCGCTTGTTGTAAACTGTTCCAAAGCCGGGATCATTCGCCTGCGGATTGGTGAAGGCGTGCATGACGCCTCCATAAGCGTGGATTTGCCAGTCGGCGCCCGCCTCGGTCAGCTCTTGCCCGAGCGCTTTCACATCGTCCGGCTTCACCATCGGATCGTCCCAGCCGTGGTAGGCGACGACTTTCGCCCGGATCTTCTTGCTCTTCGTATTGCCGGGCGCGCCGAAAAGACCGTGAAACGACGCTGCGCCCTTGATGTCGGCGCCGGTCCGCGCGACATCGAGCGCGCAAAGCCCGCCAAAGCAAAATCCCATCACCGCGATTCGCGAGGCGTCGACTTCTGGAAGCGTTCGCACGACTTCGATGACATGTAGGAGGCGCTCTTGAAGAAGCGGGCGATCGCCCGCAAGCGGCGACATCAGCGCCTGACATTCCACCGTGGTTTTGCCGAACACGCCCTTGCCATAGAGGTCGAGCGCGAAACCGGCATAGCCCAATTCGGCGAGGCTTCTGGCGTATCCTTCTTCGACCGCGCCGCGCCCGGCCCAGGCGTGTGAAATCAATACCGCAGGGCGTTTGCCGGAAAAGGACTCGTCAATGGCGAGCAAACCTTCATATGCTTTGCCATCATGCGTGTAACCGATAGGACGGGTTTTGACGGCCATTATTCATCCCTCGCATCATGGCGGGGAGACTATAGAATTCCAAGGCGCGACTTCAAGTGGCCGAGCAGGGATCTGCGTCGCGGCGCCGAGAATTCAAGGCGCCGTCGCGATCCTAGTACGCGTCCAGAATCTTGCGGCGCCAGAACACAGAGTGTTTTCAGAAGATGCGAGCTCTCGGGAATTACCAGCAAAACATCACTCACTTCGCATTTTACGACGCGCATCATGTGAGCCTCCTTACGCAACGTTCACGAGACATCGTCAAACGGGCTCTTGCTGAAACAATGGCGTCGAGATCCGCATTCCAACACAAGAGCGTGACTTGCCTCGCGCAAACGGCGGAAAATCTGGCGACATTATGAAGCGCAATATGAATTGCGGCCTTGATGCGGCGATGTTGCGATGAAAATTCGCTTAAGGGTCGGCGGCGACTACTCGCCTTTCGCGCCGATGCGGCTGATCTTTAGCGTATTGGTCTTGCCGCGTCTGCCGAACGGATAGCCGGCGATAATAATAATACGGTCGCCGTCCTGCGCGCCATGCCGCACGGCCAGTGCGTCAGCCTTGTCCAGCATTTCATTGAAGTGAGAAATATCGACTGTGATCGCAGGCGAGACGCCCCAATAAAGCGCAAGGCGCCGGGCCACATATTCGTCAGGCGTTGCGGCGAGGATCGAACAATGCGGCCGGTCGCGTGAGAGGCGCTTGGCCGTCGATCCGGTTTTTGTGTAGGCGACGGCGAGCTTGCAATCGAGCACCTCGGCGATGCGGCGCGCAGACAGCGTTATCGCATCGGCGGTCGTGTGATCGGCGTTCGGGTCGTCGAGCGACGTGAAAGAGCCGCATTCGGGATCGCGCTCGGTCGCACAAATGATGCGGTCCATGATGGCGACTGCTGTCGGCGGGTGACGCCCGACAGCGGTTTCGGCGGAAAGCATCACGGCGTCAGCACCCTGAAAAACCGCCGTAGAAACGTCGGATGCTTCCGCGCGCGTCGGCGCAATCGATTCAACCATCGATTCGAGCATGTGCGTTGCGACGATGACCGGCTTTCCCGCCTTGCGGCAGGCGCGGACGATCCGGCGCTGGATATTGGGCACGTCTTCCGGCGGCAGCTCGACGCCAAGGTCGCCGCGCGCGACCATCAAGGCGTCCGAAAGTGCGATGATTTCATCGAGGTGTTCGACGGCGGACGGCTTTTCGATCTTGGCGATGATGCCGGCCTTGTCGCCAATAAGCGCGCGCGCTTCGGCGACGTCTTCCGGGCGCTGCACGAATGAAAGGGCGACATAATCGACGCCGATCTTCAGCGCATGGTCAAGGTCCGCGCGGTCCTTCTCGGTGAGCGCCGAGATCGGCAGCTTGCGGCCAGGGAGGTTTATGCCCTTGCGATTGGTCAGCCGGCCCGGCGTGTCCGCGCGGCCAAGAACGTGGTCTTTGGCAATCGTGTCGATTGTAATCTGGAGCTTTCCATCGTCGAGCTTCAAGACGTCGCCCGGTTGCAGAATGCTCAAGATCTCCTGATGCGGGATTGGGATGACATCATCTTCCGCCGTCTCTTTGGCGAGGATCAGGCGATATTTTGCGCCATATTTGAGGTCGAGGCCGTCGTCCTTGAGTACGCCTGTGCGGATTTTCGGCCCCTGAAGGTCGGCGAAAACGGCGATCGGCGTTCCGGCGTCCCGGCTGACCTGCCGGATCGATTCCATCACGCGCGTCATCTTCTCATGCTCGCCGTGACTGAAATTGAGGCGAAAAATATCGACGCCTGCCTGATGCAGGAGATGAAGCATCGACGGCGATGAACTCGCCGGTCCGATGGTTGCTACGATTTTACACTGGCGTTTGCGCATCAAATAAGTCCCGGACTGAAATTCGCGCCGAGACTAGACTGAGTTGCATCGCTGCGTGAAGTCGGCGAGGCGGACAACCGGCTCAGCCGCAGAGTTTCTTTTTCGCCGCCGCATATTCCCGCGCCAGCTGATCGACATACTCGCCAGCCGGGCCGCGCTTCTTGATCGCGCCGATGCCCTGACCGCATCCCCATATGTCTTTCCAGGCTTTCGCACCGGTATTGCCGCCGGAGCCGAAGTCCATCTTCGAGGGGTCGCTGACCGGGAGATTGCCGGGGTCAAGACCGGCCGCAATGATCGAAGGTTTCAGATAATTGCCATGCACGCCGGTAAAGAGGTTCGTGTAGACGATGTCATCGGCGCCGTAGCTCACAATCGCGTCTTTATAGGCGTCGGTCGCATTGGCTTCATCTGCGGCGACGAAGGGCGAGCCGATATAGCCGAAATCGGCGCCCATCGCTTCGGCCGCGAGCACCGCCCCGCCGGTTGCTATCGAGCCCGAAAGCGCGATCGGGCCGCTGAACCATTCGCGAATTTCCTGGACGATTGCGAATGGCGAAATGACGCCGGCGTGACCGCCCGCGCCGGCGGCGACGGTGATCAATCCGTCGGCGCCTTTTTCGATCGCCTTCTTTGCGAAAGCGTTGTTGATGACGTCATGCAGGACAAGCCCGCCATAGGAATGGATCGCCTGATATACGTCTTCGCGCGCGCCGAGCGAGCAGATGACAATCGGGACTTTGTGGCGAACGCAGCTTTCCATGTCCTTCATCAGCCGGTCGTTGGAGCGATGAACGATCTGGTTCACGGCGAACGGCGCTGACGGCCTCTCTGGATGCTTCGCATCGTGTTCGGCAAGCGCTTCCTTGATCTCGATGATCCATTCGTCGAGCTTTTCCTGCGGACGCGCATTCAGCGCAGGGAACGATCCGATGATCCCCGCCTTGCATTGCGCGATCACGAGCTTCGGATTGGAAACGATGAAGAGCGGCGCCCCGATGACAGGAATGCGCATCTTTTTCTTGATGTCGGCGAAGGTGGTCATGAACAGGTTGTTCCTTTGGCGCGCTTAGTCGCGATAATCGAGCGCAGGTTTGCGATCGCCGAGGAGCGGCTTGTATTTGACGCCCTTCCGCTTTTCTTCAAATTCCGCGCGTGCGGCGGCGCGAAGATCGGCGTTCTGATAAAGCTCGATCGCCGCAAGGGTCAGCGTCTTTGCGGCGTTTGTCGCGCCCTTGTGTCCGATCGACATGCCGCTTGCCGCGACCGCCTGCCATGAATGGGCCGGAGTTCCCGGAACCCATGTCGCCGTGTTGAAGCCGACCGTCGGCGCCGCCCATGATACGTCGCCGACATCTGTCGAGCCGTAGCTCAACGACGTCTTGTAGGGCTCGACCCTGGTTTCATCGCCGATCTTGCGCTCGGTCACGCCGAGTGTCGTGTAGATCTTCTTCGCGAAATCAGCTTCTTCCTTCGAGTAGGTGATGCCGCCGACTTCGGTCAGCTTGCCGTGCACCATTTTCGCGAGCGTTTCGTTGACGAGGAGCGGGTAGGAGCCGTGAATGATCTCCCACTCGACGCTCGTTCCGGTGCCGAGCGCTGCGCCCTTAGCGGCGTCTTCAACGCGCGCCCAGATTTCCTCAACGCCCTGCGGCTTCGGGTGGCGCACATAATAGAAGACTTCCGCTGAATCGGGCACGACGTTCGGCGCAGACCCGCCCTTGGTGATGACGTAATGAATGCGCGCATCCTGCGGAACGTGCTCACGCATCATGTTGACCATCATGTTGAGCGCCTCAACGCCGTCGAGCGCGGAGCGCCCGCGTTCCGGCGCGCCTGCCGCATGCGCGGAGAGGCCTTTGAAGCGGAATTTCGCCGAGCGATTGGCAAGGCTCGTCTCGCCTTCGGCGGCGTTCTTGTCGTCCGCATGCCAATGAAGGACGACATCGACATCTTTGAACAAGCCCTCGCGGACCATATAGACTTTGCCGCTGCCGCCTTCTTCGGCGGGCGTGCCGTAGAGCCGGATGACGCCTGGCGTGTTTGACGAGGCGAGCCAGTTCTTGATCGCGATTGCAGCGCCGACGGAGCCCGCCCCGAAAAGATTGTGACCGCAGGCGTGACCGGCGGCTTTGTCTTCGATCGGCGCCCTCGATGCGGTCGCGTCCTGATTGATGCCGGGCAGCGCGTCGAATTCCGCCAGAACGCCGATGACCGGACCGCCCGATCCCCATTCGGCGGTAAAAGCGGTCGGAATTCCAGCGACGCCGCGTTTCAGCTTGAAGCCTTCCGCTTCAAGCGCGTCGGATAGCAGCTTCGACGATTGCTGTTCCTTGTAGCCGACCTCGGCGTAGCCCCAGATTTTGGAGGCGAGGTCTGCGATATCGCCATGTTTCGCGTCGATTTCCGCGATGACTTTGGCGGCTGCCGGCGAAAGCGCGGGCGCATCGGCGGCGAAGGCCGGCGATAAGCATAAGGCGAGGGCGGACGCAGCAGCGTTGATGCGCATGGAATTCTCCTTCAGAGCGAGAGCCCGGATAGAACTAAAGCCGGGCCGAACCTACAACGGTTTTTCGCGCGGCTCATCCTCTAAAGGCAGTCGGAATTCTAAGCGACTTCCACCTGATAGGCGGCCTCGGGCAAGTCTTCCCCAAATGCGCGCTGATAGAACTCGGCGACCGTCGGGCGCTCAAGCTCATCGCATTTGTTGAGGAACGTCACCCGGAAAGCGTAGCCGATGTCCTGGAAAATTTCGGCGTTCTGCGCCCAGGTGATGACCGTGCGCGGGCTCATGACGGTCGCAAGATCGCCGTTGATGAAGGCATTGCGAGTCATGTCGGCGACGCGGACCATGGCGCCGATCGCCTTGCGGCCTTCCGCTGAATTGTAGAGCGGCACTTTCGCGATGACGATTTCAACCTCTTCGTCATGCGCGAGATAATTCAGCGTTGTGACGATCGACCAACGGTCGAGCTGGCCCTGATTGAGCTGCTGCGTGCCGTGATAAAGGCCTGTCGTGTCGCCGAGCCCAATCGTGTTCGTTGTCGAGAACAGACGGAAATACGGGTTCGGGCGCAAAACCTTGTTCTGATCGAGCAGCGTCAGGCGCCCTTCCGATTCAAGGACGCGCTGGATAACGAACATGACATCGGGCCGTCCTGCGTCATACTCGTCGAATACTAGGGCGACCGGGCGCTGGAACGCCCACGGAAGAATTCCTTCCTTGAACGCGGTGATCTGCTGACCGTTCTCAATGACGATTGCGTCCTTGCCGATGAGGTCGATGCGGCTGACATGGCTGTCGAGATTGACGCGAACGCACGGCCAATTGAGGCGCGCGGCGACCTGTTCGATGTGGGTCGACTTGCCGGTGCCGTGATAGCCCTGCACCATCACCCGGCGATTATAGGCGAAACCTGCGAGGATCGCGCGCGTCGTCTGCGGATCGAACCGATAGGCGGCGTCGATCGCCGGCACGTATTCGTTCGGTTTGGAAAAAGCGGGAACTGGAATCGAGAAATCGACGCCAAAGGTTTTTTTCGCGTCGACCTTGGTGTCGGGCTTTTCCAGGAACTTGTCGTCGAGACTCGCCATACCGCTCATTCTGCCGTTGAAAACGGGCCGGACCCTTGCCTGAAAGCCTCAGAAATTCAAGGGCGCCGATCAGCGCTGCCGGACGGTTCGCGTCGCATCGAGCCACCCCGCGAGGGCCGCAATAACCGTATAGGAAACGAGAGCGAGGGCCGCGAATATCCTGATATCGGCCGGCGGGGCGCCGGCGGCGGCATAAACCTCGACGCCGACGAGGGCCGCGATCACGATAATTGGAGCAATCCGCCCGGCGATCCCCTTTGGCGTCGTACCGCCGAGATAGAGGATGAACCCGGCGATAAAGAAGCCGAGTTCGATCCCCTTACTCACTGTCAGCGACGACCAGAGCCCAAAGCCGAGCTTGATGTCGGATCCGGGGTAAAGCGCCAAGTCTTTTGCGTGAACGATCAGATCGGCGAGCCAGTGGCTGAAAATCGCAATTCCGATCAGGATTGCGCCGGGAAGACCGGCGCTGCGATGGATGAGCGTGCGATACGCCGCCGCTCCGGCCAGCGACCACGCAACAGCCGCCGCAAGGCTGTGCGTAAAGGGCATGTAATAAAGATCGAGGTCGCTCGCTTCGAGAAAGCCGGGCGCGATACGCGCTTTTTCTATGCCGGCGATAATCAGGACCGACCACAGATAGTCGAGAAATTGCACCGCGATGAAATAATGCCAGAGCGGAATTTTCGGCGTTAGCGGCTTAAACGCTGCGGCGGGCGCATAATGGCCGATAAACATCGAACGCCCCTTATTTCGACAGCCGGGTTGCTAGCAAAAGCCCGCCTTCTTCAGGATATGATGTGAGCGCACGACTTCCTGCAGCTGTGTTTCGGCGCTTCGATCGCCGCCATTGGCGTCGGGATGGAAGCGCCGCAGCAGCTCGGCGTACCGGCGGCGGATTTCTCCGGCTTCGGCGTTAACCGTAAGCTCGAGCGTCACGAACGCCTTTTCCTGCAGTTTGGTGACTGGGCGGCCATTGCGCAGATTGGCCTGCGATTGAGCTGCTGCTTTCACCGCCTCGGAGAAAATCCCGTATGTGTCCCGCAGATCAGCAGGTCCCCGCGCCTTGGCGGACGCCCGTGCGCGCTCGTTCTTCCCCATCTTCCAGGTCGGCCGGTCGCCGTAAACATTGGCGAGGCGCGCGGCTTCGGCCTCGGCTTCCGAAAGGCCTTCAAAGAAGTTCCATTGCGCGTTGTGCGCCTTCGCATGATCGGCGCAGAGCCAGACCTTCGACTGCGTTTCGCGCGGCGATTTCGATACGCGCACCGCTGCCTTCTTGTCGCATCCTTCCCGGTCGCAAAGCTTGGTGTTCTGGCGCGCCCATACGGGCGGCTCCGCGCCGCTGCTGGGCGGTTTCACGCGGATATCGTAGCCGTGGCGCGGGCGGTAGGAATAAGTCATAGGATGATTATGGTGCGCGCTGCCGGTTGATACAATCTTGACACCGGAAACGGGCCGGGCGAGGCGGACGAAATATTGTGATTGACAGGTTAGTTTCCATGAAAACGGCGGAAAAGATCGAAAAAAGCATCCGGGCGGCCTTGGAGCCTGAAATCCTCGAGGTGAAGGATGAATCGCACCTCCATGCCGGACATGCCGGGGCCCGGGAAGGGGGCGAGTCCCATTTTCGCCTTCTAATCGTCTCCTCGAGGTTTGAGGGTCTATCAAGGGTCGCACGGCAACGCGCGGTCAACGACATTCTCCGGGACGAGCTGAAAGAGAAAATCCATGCGCTCGCCATGCGGACGCTGACGCCTGCAGAACACCAGAGCGAGGCCGAATAGCCGACTATTGCGCAACGCATCAAAGCGGGCGAAATGAATTCTACTGCGCAAGGGCGGAGACGAGCGTTTGGAAATTCTATCGGCGCCCGCGACGCTTGCGCTCATTTGCGTCAACATCGTCATCAGCATCTACGCGTTCTTTGTTGATCGCACCTTTATCAATCAATTCGCGTTTCAGGTTCATGCTGTACGTGATCTCAAACAGCAATACAGGGTCGTAACATCGAGCTTTCTGCATGGAGGCGTCGCGCACCTCCTGCTCAATATGCTGACGCTTTTCTTCTTCGGGCCGGAAGTTGAGCGCATCCTCGGCAAGCTTGGTTTTCTTCTGGTCTATTTTGGGGCGATCATCACGAGCGGCGTCGTTTCGCTCAAGGTCAATCGCAACAATCCGGACTATGCTTCCGTCGGCGCATCGGATGCGGTGTCGGGCGTATTGCTGTCCTTTTGCTGCTTCTACCCGTTACAGCCGCTCTACATCATGTTCATCCCTATTCCGATCCCGGCGATCCTTTACGGCGTTCTGTTCATGGCGATTTCGGCGCAGCTGATGGAGCGGTCAAACCGCGTCATCGCGCATGAGGGACATTTGGGCGGCGCACTGGCCGGCGTCGTTTTGACAATTCTCATGCGGCCGGATGTCGTCACCCGGATCTTCCAATAAGGCGCCGACGCTTTTTGCGGCTTTGTCTCCAGGGTGCTAACCTCCGCACAGCGTTAATCGAGGGAGGGTTCCTTGCGACAGTTTTTGATTGCGGCGGGCGTGCTGATGCTTGCTGCGTGCGCGACGTCCGTCGGCACAATGTATGGACCGGCGGACTCAAAGGGTTATGGGTATACTGAGACCCGGATTGAAGCCGATCGCTATCGCGTAACCTTCGCCGGCGACGGAGCGACGCCGCCTGGCGCCGTTGAGGATTATGCGCTCCTTCGCGCCGCGGAACTGGCGGTTGAAAACGGGTACGATTGGTTCCGCGTCATCGGCCGGTCAATGGACGAACGGGAAAAGGGCGGCGTCGGCATCGGCGCCGGTCTTGGCGGCGGCGGCCGTAATGTCGGCGTCGGCGTCGGCGGAAATCTTGGAACGGTCGGCGCAAAGAAATTCTATACGGCGAAACTCGAAGCGCTGTTCGGGAAAGGCGAGAAGCCTGCCGATGACTCTGGCGCAGAAGTTTATGACGCGCGCTCTGTGATCGAAACGATCAGGGCACGGATCGAACCGACGGACGCCGGCCAGTGATCTGGGATCAGCTCCGGCGAATCGTGACGGATGAGAATGCGAATGGGCGTTCGTCCATTCTCATCGACGCCAAGGCGGCAAAGGTTTTGGCGGTCGACGAGGCGGGCCTCGCTGAAATCTGGACGGCGGCGCTCAGAGCGCGCGTGTTGGATGGAAGGGACCGTCTCGCGTCTGAAGCTGTGCGGCTCGAACCCGGCGATGGCGCGGTGAAAGTGCGCTGGTTCACGGTGCCGCCGGAAGATGAAAATATCTCTCGCCATGACCGGGAAGCGCAAGCCGCTTTTGCGTTCGCCGCCTGCGGGGCGTCTCATGCCCGCATCGATACGTCGCGTCATCCGATGATGCACAAGACGCAATCGCTTGACGTCATCATTCTTGTTAAAGGCGCTGTTGATTTGTTGCTGGACGAGGGCGAGGCTAAGTCAATGAAGCCGGGCGATGTCGTCATCCAGCGGGCGACCAATCACGCATGGGTAAATCATGGCGCCGAAACCGCCCTTCTGGTCGCCGTTCTGATAAGCAGCGCTTCCTAAACAGGATAACATTACTCTGTAGACGAATAGATTGCGGCGCAATAGCGCTTGCTGTAACTGTCTTTTCTGAACAACGGGGAGGCAGACTTTGGACCAATCATTACTTCGTTATATAGTTGCGGGCGTTCTCGTCACGCCGGTGTTGCTCGTCGTGCTCCGCTCATCGATGTTGCGCAGGGCGGGCGTTCCGGTTTTCGTCGCCGGGGCGAAGGGAAACTGGGTCCAGAGATGGCTGATAGCGGGGGCGGGCGTCTACGTTCCGTATTTCATAGTGCGCGCGCCGTTTCCGCAGTTGGACGCTAAAGTGCTCACCGCCCCATCGCCGTTTCCCATTCCGGCGCTCTTCGTAATGGCGGTCGGCGTTCTCGTGATCCTCATCGCGCAGTTCGGGATGGGTAAGTCATGGCGAGTGGGCGTGCCGTCCAGCGAAGGCGACATCGGCAAGCTCGTCACCGGTGGAATATACCGAATTTCGCGCAACCCGACTTATCTCGGGATCATGACCTTGATGATCGGCGCAAGCGCAGCAGCGCCTGGTCCGTTCTCTATCGGGGCCGCAATAGTCTGCTTTTTTGCTTTTACTGCGATCATCAAAGCTGAGGAAATCTATTTGCGGGGGCGCTTCGGCGCCGCATATGAGGATTATTGCCGCCGCGTGCGGCGCTGGATTTGAGGATCGCGATGACCGGGCAAAATCTCGCCGCAACGTTCAACGAGAGCAATGCGCCTTTCGCCAGAATGATTGGCGTGAAAATGACGTCGGTGACGAAGGAACGCCTAGAAGCTGAACTTCTCGTCACCCCGGATCACTGCACGATCCCGGCGACAATGCATGGCGGCGCGATGATGGCTTTCGCCGACAATATGGGCGGCTGCGGCGCATTCTTGAACATGCCGGAAGGCATGATGACGACGACCGTTGAGAGCAAGACTAACTTCCTGCGCCCTGTTCCGGTCGGCCAGAAGGCGTTTGCGGTGACGGAGCCTGTTCACATCGGCAGATCGCTTCAGGTCTGGAAAACGGAAATTCGGCGCGAGGACGGTAAAGTTGCAGCCATCGTCACGCAGACGCAGATGATACTGCCGATGCGCGGCTAGCGTCGTCGGATGGACGCGGGGCGAGGTCTCAGATCGACGCGTTCAGATTGGCCGAGTAGTCTCAGCGCGGCGATTTCATCTCGCTGTAGGATTGCGCGAGCGTTTTGAACTGATCGAGCGTCAATTCTTCGGCGCGTGCGGTTTCCGCCACATCGGCGCGTCGGAGCGCCTCGCCTAGCGCGTCGCCGAAAAGAGATTTTAGCGATGAGCGCAACATTTTCCGCCTCTGGCCGAAGGCGGCTTGCGTGACCGATTCAAGCGATCGGAAGTCTGCGAGCGGCTCGGACGACGGCCTGAACAGCAGAACCGTCGATTCGACTTTCGGCGGCGGCGTGAAGGCGCTTGCCGGAAGATTGAACGCGCGCGACGGTTTGCTCGCCGCCTGGGCGATGACGGAAAGGCGGCCATAGGCTTTCGAGCCCGGCGCCGCGAGGATCCGGTCCGCAACTTCCCTCTGGAACATCAGCGCCATCATCGACCAAAGCGGTCGTTCGGCTTCGTGATTTCCGCGCAGCCATTTGATCAGCAATTCAGTCGAGATGTTGTAGGGGAGATTGGCGACGATCTTGATCGCTCCTTCGCCGGCAATTTCACGCTCATCCGCCCGCAGGGCGTCGCCTTCGATCAAATGCAACTTTCCCTGATAAGCGGACGCGACTTCTTCGAGCGCGCCGATGCACCGCGCGTCGCGCTCAATGGCGATCACGTCAGCGCCGGCTTCCAGAAGCGCGCGCGTCAGTCCGCCGGGGCCAGGCCCGATCTCAAGCACGAGATCGTTTCCGGAGATATCCGCCATGCGGGCGATTTTGCGCGTGATGTTGAGGTCGAGAAGGAAATGCTGGCCAAGCGCCTTCTTCGCGCCAAGGTCATGACGGGCGATCACCTCGCGCAACGGAGGCAGAGTGTCGGTCATTGAGCGGCGCGCCGCCGCGCTGACATAGACGCGGACATGCGCAGCGCTGCGATCAGGCTGTCAGGGCGTGCGACGCCCTTGCCCGCGATGTCGAGCGCCGTTCCATGATCCGGAGACGTTCTGATGATCGGCAGACCGAGCGTCACATTGACCGCATCATGAAAGGCGAGTGTTTTTGCGGGGATAAGGGCCTGATCGTGCAGCATGCACAATGCCGCGTCGTAATGCGCGCGGGCTTCTTCATGAAACATCGTGTCAGCGGGAAGGGGGCCGAACGCGTTGACGCCCGCAGCAATAAGCATCCTCACCGCCGGCGCGATAATGCGCGCGTCTTCGTCGCCGATCGCGCCGCTTTCTCCGGCATGCGGATTTAGACCTGAAATCGCGATACGGGGCGCCTGCACGCCAAAATCGCGCCGAAGCGATTGCGCAACGATAATTCCTTTGCTGACGATCATTTCCGGTGTCAGCGACTTTACGGCTTCGATGACGCTCTGGTGAATTGTGACAGGAACAGTTCGAAGCAAAGGTCCGGCAAGCATCATGACGGCGCCTCTGCGCCCGCCATGCGGCATCGGCGCTCCGGCCGTCAGCGCTTCCAGAAATTCGGTGTGGCCCGGAAATTTGAAACCGCCCGCGATAAGGCTCGATTTTTGTATCGGGTTGGTGACGACTGCGGCGGCCTCGCCAGAAATTGCAAATTCGACTGCACGCTCAATTGCGGCGATGACTGATCTTGCAGAGGAGGGCGCCGCCTTTCCGATCGTTGATTGAGCCTTGATCCCGATATCAAGAACGGGAAGGGCGCCGCTGAAGGTCGACGACGCTGCAGCCGGGGACGCGATGATTGTGATCTTCTCGCCGATCTGCGTGAATACGGCGGGATCGCCGATCACGAAGAAGGCGGGGCCCTGATCCAGGAGCGCCGCGCGCGCCTTAAAGGCGAGTTCCGGTCCGACGCCCCCCGGCTCGCCCATTGTCAGCGCAAGCGGCGGCGCGGAAAGGTTCGGCATTTTTAGGGGCCTAGCCGCTATTGCCGGGTTGAGGACGCGTTTGGGCCGCTTCCGACGTTGTCAGTCGAATGTCGACAGTCGATTTCCGTTCGACATCTCTTAGATATTGTTGGGCGATGCGTTCGATCTGGCGGCTGTAAAGCCGGTCTTCGATGGCTTCGCGCGACGGAATGCCTAGGCCTTCGTCAATTTCGCAGGCGTAGAGCACATGCAGTGCGTCGTCCGCTTCGACGATCTCGCTCAGTTCGCGGCGTGAGAGATTTTCAACCGCCGGCTTGAAACGCTCGTCAATCATCGAAAGCGTCGCGTTCTCAATCAGCGCGACGTCAACGCCCGCGCCGAGATCCTGCCTTAGGGCGCGCCCGCCCGCGCATGGTTCCGCCGTCTTCAGTTTTTCGAGCGCCGTACGCGCTGCGGCCCGCCCGGTTGAAAGGGGCGTTGAAGCGTAGGCGAACGTCCACGACTTCTCGCCCTGCTTTACCGCCGCGCGTTTGTCGCGCACCGCGAGGATCATGAAAGCGTTGTCCGACGGGATCGGGTTCGTCACGGCGCCGACCGGCAGTTCGCGCACCGCAGCGTCAAGGTCTGGCGGCAGTTCGCCGGCGCGAAGCCAGCCCATGTCGCCGCCCGCAGCCGCAGTCGTGCACGCCGAGAATTGTTGGGCGATAACTGCAAACGGAACGCCTTTGCGCAACTGATCAAGCAGCTGCATGCCGCCTTCATAATAGGCCTGCGCCTGATCGGGAGAAGGAACGGGAATGCAGATTTCCGAAATCAGGTACTGCTCTTGCGTCGCATCGGAGCGCATGCGCTCGATCGTCGTTTCGACTTCATCCTGATCGACGCGAACGCGCTTGCCGTATCGGCCCTGAACGAGGCGCGGCCAAACGATGCTCGCCGTAATCTGGTCCTTCAACGTGTTGATGGAAACGCCTTCAAGGCTCAGCACATTGGCGAACTGATCTGCCGTCAATCCCGTCTGCGCCGCCATACGGCGCAGCTCGCCATCGACTTCGCCTTCATCGGGCTTCAGGTCATATTCTTTCGCTTCCTGAAACTTGAGCTGTTCTTCGACCAGGTCGCGAAGCGCCTGCCGTTGAAGTTGAGGAAGCATCTGGGGCGTAATCCGGCCGCCTCCCGAAATGATCATCAGCTTCATGCGCTGCTGCACGTCGAAGGTCGTGATAACCTTGTCGTTTACGATCGCCGCAACGGCGCTCGCCGGCCCGGTGTAACCTGCGGGAAGACCTTCCCGATTTTCAGACGGGGGGGTCTGCGCCGCCGCGAATGAACAAAGCGCCAGACTGGCGGTTAGTCCCATCGCCGCTGATCTGAAAAGGGAATTTGCTGTTCTTCTGGCTTTCACTCGACAATGCTCCAACGTCCGTCCGGCGTGCGCCTGCCGCGCCGGTCTGGCCCGCTCTTGAGACTGGCGGGGAAAATAGACGAAATTGGGGTGGGCGCAACCGATCCTGGATTCATGGTCAATCGACCAGCGAGCGGAGGGTGAAGCGGATAAGAAACGCATTATCCGGCTCAAGGCCCTGATCTTGCGTGCGATCTCGCTGGTAGGTCAGTTCGATCAGGGAACACTCGTCCTGATAGCCGAAGATGAAATCCTGACGAATAGTGCCGTCACGCGGCACCTGCGAACCGAAGGTCGGCGACAGAGGATCCTGGTCGAGAATCGTCCCCGCATTGAGGTTTTCGCGCCAGCCGAGGCCGGCATACCAGTTTTTCGTCAATTCGAGGTTCAGCCGGCCGTTCAGTTCTTCCCTGAGGCCTTGCGCACCCTGCGAAATCTCGTCTTCGAGGCGAACATAACTCGCGTTTCCGCGAAGTCTCCAGATATTGAGATACGCCATTGATTCTGCACGCCTCAGCGAGCCGTCCTCATCGCCAATCCGGAATCTGTTTTCTACGCCGATAATGTTCTTGTAGCGAATATTCAGCGCGCCGACATAGTCCGAGCTTTCATCGCCAAGGCCCGTTGCGCGGTCGAAAGCGTCCGATTCCTGCAGGCGGAATTGCTGGCCGATTTCTCCTTCCACCGTAAGTCCCATGTCGAACGCTGCGGATACGGCGACGCCAGCGTTCATTCGCTGTCCATCCTCAAAGGCGTCGTAGCCGATCGACTTGTTGTAATCGAACAGGCCCGCACTGTCGAATTCGACAGTTTGCGAATCTTCGTTGATGATATCGCGACCATTGCGCTGCGAGGGACTTGCAACGAGTTGTACGCGCGGCTCGATAAAGAGGCGCGCGCCGCCGGTCTGTTTTGTCAGCGGGTAGGACCACTCAAGGCCGACCGATGGCGCGAAGCGGCCGTCGAAACGATTGTCGTCGGCGACGCCCTGGCGATTTTCTGTACCCTCATTCAGGTCTTCGTAGCGGAATAGATCGCCGCGCAGTTCTGCAAAGGCGTTAAAACGATGTCCTCCGGGCGTGATGTGTTCGCGTTCCCACAGGGCGCTCGCGGTTAGGCGCCGCGTATCGACGCCGCCGGTGCGCTGAAGCGAGGCGAAATTCATGTTGACGGTTGTATCGCCGCCGATTTTGGGCGGAGTGAAACGATGCCGGAAGTTGATGATCGGCAAGGCGTAAGGCGTCAGCCGCGCAATTTCAGGTCCGAGCTGGACGGCCGGATCGATTGGCGCGAAGGGCGCGCACGAGGAAGCGTTTGTCGTCTGCCGATCGCCGTTAGAAAAGTCGCAGACAGTGATCGTGCGCAATTCCTGGAAGGTGAAACTGTCGATCCTGAGTTCGGTATTCGCATCGCCCCAGCGAAGATAGGAATTCGACCTCAGCCTGTTCGTCAGCGACGTGTCGAGTTCCTTGCGCAGGTCGCCGCGGCGCTGCACGTCGTAGCGCCGCAGGTAGGTATCATCCGAAACGCGTTCGACGTCGTACCCGACGCGAAGTCGGTCGCCGAAATCGCGGTGACCTTTGGCGAATACGTGCCAGCGCTTTCCGGGAACGTCGATTTCAGACGGATCGGGCGTATAACCGATGTAGCCGCCCTGCAGCACATGATAGCCGCTGTCATCGCGCCGGCGGTACTCGCCCTGCCACAGGACGCCGTCATTCGATGTGTATTTTGGATAGAACGTCGCGTCCTGATGGTTGGAAATCGCGAGATAATAAGGAAGCTCAAAATTGAAGCCGAGGCGCGAAGACGCTCCGATGAGCGGCGTCAGGAATCCGGATTGACGTTCAACGGAAGGGTCAGGGGCCTGAAGGAAGGGCGCATAGAGGATCGGGACGCCTTTGAGCTCAAGAAAGGCGTGATGGAATCTGACCACCCTTCGTTCCTCGTCGCGCGTGACGCGTAAGGCTTTGACCCGCCATGTGGGCGTTCGCGCATCGCCGTCCTCGTCGCACACGCTGCAGGCCGTATAGACGGCGTTGCGCAGTTTCGTGCGCGCGCCCTGTTCGCGAATAGCGGAATCTGCGGCGATCCGCGCATTTTCCTCAAGCAGGGCGCTGAAGTTCTCCGCAATGCCGTCGCGCAGGTCTCCGGTCAGTTCAACCCGCCCGGCGAATACGGTTTCCAGCGATTGATCGGTAATCGAGACATTGCCTTCGGCGATGACAATGTCGGTGGCGGGATCGTAACTGAGGCGGTCGGCCCGCAGATATCGCTCGCCGAAATAGGCGCGAACATTGCCTTCTGCGACGATGGGTTCGTTTTCTTTCTGGCGGGTGACGCGTTCGGCTTCAAAAAGTATTGTCTCCCGCCCTTCATCGCGGTCGCCAGCAGGAACCGTTAGCGCGGGAACATCCGCCTCGCGCTCACCGACCGCGAGCGTCGCGTCCTGC
>JBGSLM010000114.1:0-3962 GCA_041740755.1 Parvularculaceae bacterium
GATCGATTGCGGCGGCGCTCTGACGCAACAAAAAGCCGAACGACACGTTATGATCGGATCGCGCGCCGACGGAATAAAGCGACGCGAGCGCATCGGCGCTGAAAATCGACGCGCTCGGCGCCGATGTTCTGGAATCGATGCGGGTCTTCGCCCCAGCGGACGGCGATCCTCTCGCCGTCAGGCTGAAGAGCGCTTTAAAGCCGCGCCTTTCGACGGTTGAAGCCGCCGCCGCATCTGGCGGGCGCACGTCTGCGCCGAACGATTTGGTCTCCTCGGCCATGACCCCTCACGTCCCCGAAGGACACGATAGCCCAAATGCGCGGGCAGGGGAAATTCAGCGCGGGGCGCGGCGTTGTGCGGGGGCGAAAGCCGCCGCCTATTCTCCGTCGTCTTCCGGGCAATCCGCAAAATGCGCGCGAAGAAGATTTGTCCACTCGGTTTCGCCGCCGTCGCTGACTTTAAGAAGGCGCAGGCGGAAGTCTTTGTATCCGTCATGGTTTGGAACCGGCAGAATCGCATCGACGACATGGCCGCCTTCTGCTGCGAGCCACAATGCGCCTTCGGCGCCGGTCGAGCGCTCGCCGGTGAGCGCAGTACCCGTCAGCTTATAGCGGCGCGATGCAACGCCAAGCCGCTCTTCATCTTGTTGATAGCGCGCCGTCACGTCGCCCATCCAGACGAAGGGATCGTCTACATCGGGATTCACCCATGCCAGCGGCATGCCGAACGTGAATGCGCCCGTGCGCGATGAAAGATGCGGCGTTGCGACGGTAAGGCTTGCAAAGTCGAAATCGAAAAGGTGCCAGGGGCGCGTTTCGACTTTCACCTCATTGCGCAGGTCGCCGTCAGGAAGCTTGACGACGATGTCGATTATACCCGTCTCCTTGTTCCACGTCATAAACGCGAACTCGACATGCTGCGCGTCCGGCCTCAACGAACCGCCGGTGAGCGACGACGCGGAAAACGCGTCCCAATCCATCTTCGCGGTGACGAGCGCCGCATTCAGGCACAAGGAGACCGACTTGTAGACTTCGAGATTGATTTCATCGCGGCGGAAGACCGCGACGCGCTCATCCATCGAGCCGTCGGAATTCGTCCGCTCGTAATAATAGATGCGCCCCAGCGCATTGTTTTCGGAATTGTACCGCCATTCCTCCGGCGCGCTTGCGCAACCGGCAAGTACGCCGGCCGAGGCGGCAAGCAACAGTGATTTCATCGCAGATCGCATGGCGGGGCCCTCTTATTTTCATTTTTTCTGACGCCAGAATAAGCGCCGGGACCGGCGATCGTCACGAATTTTCGTCCGGCCCGGCAAGCGCATTTGGTCGGCCTGAGCGTTCGCTGCGGTGAAGCGATGGAGGAGACAGACATTGATTCGTGCGGCCCGCCGCCTATCGCCGTCGAGGGTTCTCTCCTAGAATCACCCTCTATTGCTATCACAGGCGCAAGGACGTCTCTGTTCGTGAAATTGTAACAAGCAGCCGGAAATGAACCGGCTGACCGGGAGGATTTGTCGATGAAGGTCAATACAAGTGTTGCGGCGCTGTTTGCCGGCGTCTCGTTCTTCGCCGTCGCATCCGCGCATGACGGCGAGCTCGCCGCCGCGCCGAAGGGCGCTGCGACGTGGAACATTCTTTCCGCCGGCGGAACGCATGGATCCGAACAGGTGTGGACCGACAAGGAGGGCGTACGCCACGCGCGCATGAAGATCGTGCTGCGCGGTCTCACCTATGACGTCGATCATGCAAGCGTTCTCGGCGCGAATGGCGTGCCGACCTCGATTGCAATCCGGGGCGTGACGCCCTCGGGCGACGCAGGCGAGACGTTCGCGGTGGAAAGTGGAGTCGCGAAGTGGAAGTCTCCGGCGGACGCAGGCGATGCGCCGTGGCGCGACAATCTCATTTATATTCCGTTCGGCGGTCCCGCCGACACGTCTTCGATGCTTGTCGCCGCGCTGCTGGCCGACGCAGACGGCCGGCTCGACGCGCTCCCCGGCGGCGCCGTTAAAATCAGTGAGCTGACGACATTGTCCGTGAAAGCCGGCGGCAAGACAAAGAACCTCAAAGCGCTTGCAATCGACGGGGTGTCGTTTGAGCCGACCGTTGTCTGGGTCGACGACACGAACAATTTTTTCGCGACAGTCGGCTGGCTGTCCTGGCTGCCCAAGGGATTTGAAGGCGTTCGCCAGCAACTGATCGACGCTGAGACTTCGGCTCTTGCCGCGCGGGCGCCCGCCTTGCGCGCCGCGCTCGTTGAAGATCCCGGCAAGCCGGTCCTGTTCAAGAACGTCAAGATCTATGACGCTGCGACCAACAGCTTCAAAAAGAAACAGTCTGTGCTCGTCGAGGGCGCCGCGATCAAGGCGGTAGGAAAAGGCGCGAAGTCGAAAGACGCCCTTGTCATCGACGGCAAAGGAAAGACGCTCGTCCCAGGGCTTTGGGACATGCACTATCACACAGGCGGCGACGGCGCCGGCATATTGGCGCTTGCGGCCGGCGTCACCTCGGTGCGCGATATCGGCAACGAGAAGGGAACGCTCCTTGCGCGGATGAAACGCATCAAGGACGGCGAACTGCTGGCGCCCGCGACCTATCCGATTCTCGGCATGGACGGCGACGGACCGCTTTCGGCGCAAGGCTTCGTACGCATTCACTCCGTCGAGGAGGGCGTGAAGGAGCTTGGGATTGCGAAAGACGAAGGCTTCCTCGGCGTCAAGCTCTACGGCACGATCAATCCGCAATGGGTGGCGCCGCTTGCAACCGAAGCCCATCGCCTCGGGCTGAGCGTTCAGGGTCATATACCGGCGGGCATGCGCCCGTCAGAGGCGGTCGCGGCCGGCTATGACGGCATCAACCACATCAACTTCATCGTGATGGATGCGATGCCGGACGATGTCGTCAAAACGTCAAACGGTCTCAACCGCTTCTTTGGTCCCGGCAAACATGCGCAACATGTCGATCTGAACGCCGAACCGATGGCGAGCTTTATTGCAACGCTCGCCGAGAAAAAGATCGTCGTCGATCCGACCCTGTCCGTGTACGAACAAAGCTTCGTGCCGGAACAAGGCGAAGTCCCTGAGGGCGCAGCGCCCTATGTCGGCGTCGTGCCGCCCTCGGTCGAGCGGGCCTTCAAGTCCGGCGGCATGGTCGCGCCGGAAGGCTATGACGCAAGCAGGGCCGATATGCGGGCGAGTTTTGAAAAGCTCATCGAAACTGTCAGCGTCATGCATGAAAAAGGCGTTCCGATCGTCGCCGGCACTGACGGCTATCCGATGGACCTGATCCGCGAGATGGAGCTCTACGTCCGGGCGGGAATGACCAATGGCGAGGCGCTTGAAACCGCAACCGACGGCGCGGCGCGCGCTCTAGGTCTTGGCGACAAGGTCGGCTCGATCGCGCCGGGGCAGGCGGCGGACCTTGTTCTCGTGAGCGGCGATGTCGAAGCGTCGATCGGCGCGCTCCGTCACGTCGAAAAAGTGATGCAGGGCGGCATGCTGTTGGACGGCGCCAAGCTGCGCGAAGCGGCGGGCATGTCCGGCATGCCGAAATAAGGAAAGCGGGCGAAGGGGCGGCATGAAGTTCGCGATAGAGCGTAACGGCATAGCGACGTTGCTGCTGGCGGCGGCGTTCTTTGCATTTTTCATGCAGAAGGGCGCGCTCACGGGTCCGCCCCCCGTCAATCCGGCGAGCGAATTCGACACGGCGCGTGCGCTTGGCCGCCTTGCGCGCGTTCTCGGCGACGAGCGTCCGCATCCGGTTGATTCTGACGCGAACGACGCCGTACGTGCGCGCATCATCGATGAAATCCGCGCGATCGGGTTCGAGCCCGAAGTGCGTGACGATTTTTCCTGCCGCGCATCTAAGCGTCGGAATGCGGTCGCCTGCGCGCGCGTCCGAAATATCGTCTTTCGCGCCGGGCCGACGGCAGGGCCGGCGATCTTGATCGCGGCGCATTACGACAGC
>JBGSLM010000115.1:0-7755 GCA_041740755.1 Parvularculaceae bacterium
TGGCTCGGGCGCGCCTTTGCGCCGTGCGCCGCCGGCGGACCCGGCGACGTGCGGACATTCAAGACCGGCGCGAAATCTGCGGGCGGCGAAATCGTCATCGAATGGCGTCTTGAGGTTTTGCCAAGCGGGGAGCGCCTATACGAAGGCGCAATCGCGCCGACGGAGCCGGAGACGAAGCCGGCGGAGAATGCCGAAGGCGCCGAAGGCAGGATTCAATTCATCGCAACGATCAGCCACGAGATGAGAACGCCGCTTAACGGCATCCTCGGCATGTCGGCGCTGCTACTCGACACCGACCTTACGCCCAATCAGCGCGCCTATGTCGAAGCAGTGCGCCAATCGGGGGCAAGTCTTCTCGCGCTTACCAACGACATTCTCGACTTTTCAAAGCTCGATGCCGGCAGGCTGGATTTTGAGTCGGCGCCTTACGACCCTTACGCCCTCGTTCAAAGCGTTACGGAAATTCTTTCCCCGCGCGCGGCGGAGAAATCGATCGAGATTGCAAGCTTTGTCGATCCGGCGACGCCGCGACGTCTCGTCGGCGACGAGGCGCGCGTCCGCCAGGTTCTCCTCAATCTTGCCGGCAACGCGGTGAAATTCACCAAATGCGGCGGCGTTGCGATCGAGCTGCATACGGAGCAATCTGTTGAGGGCTTGCGTCTTGTCGGCGTCGTCCGCGACACCGGCGTCGGCATTCCGCGCGAAGCGCACGGCTCGATCTTCGAAAAATACATGCAGGCGGACGCTGACGCAGAGCGGCGCGCGCAGGGGACCGGGCTGGGACTTGCGATTTCCCGGCGCCTCGCGCGCGCCATGGGCGGCGACATCGCATTCAAAAGCCGGGAGGGAAAGGGGAGCATTTTCACTTTCTCCGTGTATGCGGGACCAGCCGTCGAGAAATCCGCCCCGGCGCGCGTCGATGCGCCGCCAATTGTGGTGGCGACCGCATCGTCGATTTTGGGCCGCATTTTCCGTTTGCAACTGCAGTCTTTCGGCGTCGCGCAATTCCGTTTCGTTGATGATGCGAAGGAAGCAGCGTTCGCGCTCAGCGAACATCCAGGCGCCCTCCTGCTCTGCGATCACGCGATTGCCGGCGAGGGTGTCGATGCGGCGCTCGAAGCCGCATCGAGAGCATTGGTTCTGCTTGCGCCGAACGAGCGCGGCGCAATCGAGTCGCTTCGCAAGAAGGGTTTCGACGGGTACCTCATCAAGCCGGTCCGGCAATCGACGTTGATGCGCGAGATTGCGCGCGGCGGACGCCGAATTGAATCGGCCGCGGCGCCCATCAGGAAGGACGAGCCGGCTGCAGGCCGGGCATTGAGAATTCTGCTCGCGGAAGACAATCAGATAAACGCCATCCTGGCGACGACGCTCATGCGGCGCGCCGGGCACAAGGTCGATGTCGCCGGGAACGGCGTGGAGGCGGTCGCCGCCGCCCAGGCGGGCGTTTACGACATCATATTGATGGACATGCACATGCCGGGCTGCGACGGACTGGAGGCAAGCCGTCGCATCCGCGCGCTTGCAGGCGATGCAGGCCGGACGCCGATCGTCGCGCTCACCGCCAACGCGATGGCGTCCGACCGGCAGAAATGCAAAACAGCGGGCATGAACGACTTTCTTTCCAAGCCGTTTGAGCCGTCCGATCTGCAAGCGATGCTCGTCAAATGGGGCTCTGCTGCGGAGACGCTTGAAGCGGCGTCCTGAAAGATGCCTGAGGGGCCTTCTTCCTGCGTCGAACTCGCCTAATGTGCGCCCGTTTTCACCCGTAACGGATGCGCCATGACCGAAACGCTGACGAAGGCCCCGAGCGCCAAGCCGACATGGCGCGACATCGTGCGCTCGCTGCGGCGGCGCAAGACGCTCGCCATGTTCGTTCTCGGATTCGCCGCCGGCCTTCCCTATATACTGATCACCGGAACGCTGAACGCCTGGTTCACCAATGACGGGATTGACGTCAAGACGATCGGCGTCTTCTCCTGGATCATCATCATCTACAGTTTCAAGTTCCTGTGGTCGCCGGCGATCGACCGCGCTCCTGCGCCCAGACTGTTCAATATGGGCCAGCGGCGGGCCGGCATCTTTCTGTTGCAAGGGATCATTATCGCGTCGCTTGGCGTCATCTCCACCGTGTCGCCGCAGACAGGCATCGGCGTCATTGCAATCGCTGCAGTGGTGTGCACGTTCGCGTCGGCGTCTCAGGATATCCTGATCGACGCATGGCGCATCGAAGTCGCCGATGAAGATACGCCGATAGATCTTCTCTCATCGGTCTATCAGGTCGGCTACAGGCTTGCGGCCATTCTCGGCGGCGCCGGCGCGCTCATCATGGCGGCGCGCGTCGGATGGAATACGACATTCGTCGCGCTCGCATTCTTGATGGCTGTCGCGGTATCGGGCGTGTTTGTCGCCGCCGACGGTCCGCAAGTGAGACGTACGATCGAGATTGAGCCCGATGCGCCGGCGATGCGTTGGCGCAATATCGCACTGGCGCCGGTGATGCTCGGCTGGACTTGGTCGTTTCTCGCGCTGTTCGGCTTCATGGCGTTCGCGCTGAATGCGCCCGACCAAGCGAATGCGCGCGCCTTCACGGTGGAGACCGGCCCGCTCATCATCATCGCATCAATCATCGCTCCGGTGGCGATCGCGGCGCTGATGCTACGCCTTGAAGGCCGCGTACGGCAGGTTCATCTCGAAAAGCCATGGCCGGCGCAAAAAGCGCTCGACGCCCTCTATGCGTCCGTGCTGGCGCCGATGGCCGATGTCATCAGCCGGCTCGGCGCTGGCGCAGTCCTCGTCCTCATCCTCATCTTGTCGTATCGCTTCGCCGACCTTGTCTGGGGCGCTTTCGCTTTCCCGTTCTATATGGGCGAGAATTTCGGCGCTCTGCATCACACTAATGACGAGGTCGCCATCGCGTCGAAATTCTTCGGCGCCTTCATGACATTCGGCGGAATCACCCTTGGCGCTGCGGCGATCATGCGATTTGGGCGGATGCCGTGTCTTTTTATCGGCGCAATCGCCGCGGCGGCGACGAACCTTTTGTTTGCAGATCTTGCTACCGGCGGCGCAGGCACGGACGCATTCATGAGCTTCTTCCGCCTGTATGGCGTATTTCACATCCTGCAGCCGGTCGCCGATTTTCTCACGCTGCAGGTGACGATGGATGAACGGTTGTCGCGCCTCATGATGGTGATCGGCGCTGAGAACCTTTCAGTCGGATTTGCGAGCGCGGCGATCGTCGCTTATCTGTCGTCCATCGTGAATCCCAAACACGCGGCGGTCCAGTACGCGCTATTCGCTTCGCTGACGATGCTGATCGGGTCGCTCGGCCGCGGCGCGCTCGGCGAGATGATCGAAGAGCGCGGGTTCGCATATGTGTTCTACCTGACAGCGGCGCTCGGACTTGTCGCTGTGGCGGCGTCGGGACTTGAATGGATGCGCCAGATTCGCCTCGCGAAGAGGCCGGCGCGCGCGATCTAGGATTCTTTCGCCTTTCCTCGCGCAAGACACAGATCGAGATCGGGCTTTTCCTCGCCTGATTTAAGAGCGCCGGCGTCAATGCTTGCTGCGCGGCTTGAGCCGTTTTCATCCGGGTACAGAATGACAAACAATGCGCAGGTCGCAAGCATATAGCGGCGAAATTCTCCCCTGCCCTCGCTGCGCGTCAGATCGGGCGAGCCGAGGAGCTGGTCGAGGTCAGCGGCTTCCTTGCCGGCGATATCGGAAAGGCGGATAGCGGGCTTTGCGGGAAAAGCATCCGCGCCGCCCAACGAAGGCGAGCCGCCGCCCGTGGCTGTGCAGGCTGCTAGCGCGAATGATCCGGCAAAGATGGCCAACGTCCGCAACATTCCTGAAACTCCCTCTTCGCGCCGGGTCTGCTTGACCGTGGCCGCCAGTCGGATGAAAAGGCGGCCCGAAGTTTTCGCTCCGCCAGCCGCTTTGTCATAGATCGACCCCCGGCCGGCCGCAATGATATGAAGGTAGTCCATGCCCATAACCGCTCTTGATGTCGTCGGCGTCGGCAACGCGATCGTCGATGTTCTGGCGCAGGCGGACGACGCCTTCCTCGCCGCCCATTCGATTCCAAAGGGCGGCATGATGCTTATCGACGAAGCGCAGGCGCTGGAAATTTACCGCCATATGGCTCCGGGCGTCGAAGTCTCCGGCGGATCAGCTGCGAATTCCATCGCCTGTATCGCCTCTCTCGGCGGCAAGGCCGGATTTGTAGGCAAGGTCGCCAAGGACAATCTCGGCGACATCTTCCGCCATGACCTCGGATCCCTCGGGGTCAGGTTCGATACGGCGCCGCTTGAAAAGGGGCCAGGCACGGCGCGCTGCCTGATCAATGTGACGCCCGACGCCCAGCGTTCGATGACGACTTATCTGGGATCTGCGGGATTCGTATCTCCGGCCGATATCGACGCGGCGATGATTGAAAGCGCCGCGATCACTTTTTTCGAAGGTTATCTCTTCGAACAGCCGGTGGCGCGCGAAGCGTTCGTGAAAGCGTGCGATGTCGCCAAGAGTAACGGACGCAAGGCGGCTCTTACGCTGTCAGATGCGAGCTGCGTCGATCGCCAGCACGATGCGCTTCTCGATTTCTCCAGGGCGCATGTCGACATCCTCCTCGCCAACCAGCGCGAAGCCGAGACGCTTTTCGAAACGGACGATCTTGAAGAGATTGCACGCAAGGCCCGTGCGCTATGCCCGCTCGTCGCTGTCACCATGTCGGAAAAGGGGTCGATCCTTGTTCCGCGCGACAGCGAGACCGTGCGCATTCCTGCGGTGGCGCCCGAAAAGCTTGTCGATACGACCGGCGCTGGCGACGCCTACGCGGCGGGATTGCTGTATGGGCTCGCAAAGGATTTGAGTCTTTCGAAATGCGGGCGGCTAGGTTCGATCGCCGCCGCCGAAGTGATCAGCCATTTCGGCGCACGGCCTCAACAAAGCCTCCGGGCGCTCGCAGTCAAGGCAGGCGTTCTTTGAGGCGGCGGGGCGGCATCATCGCGCTCGCCGCAGCGATTGCGGCGATCGCCGCCGGTTGCTTCGCCAATCGCGAATATCTGATGCTGTCCTATCTCGGCGCCAAGATCGCCAAGCGCACGCTTGCGGAGCAACAGGCGTTTATCGAACCGTTCCTCCATGTTTTCACTCCCGAAACTGGAACGCCGCCTTATCCGGCGATCGTTCAGTTTCACGGATGCGCCGGCTATCGGCCGGATTTCATGGAGATGTGGGCGAAGGTCGCGACAGATGCCGGATTTCTTGCAATCGCTGTCGATAGCTCCGGTCCGCGCGGTCTCGATCGGGAAAAGTCCCTTGCGGAAGTCTGCACCGGGAAAACGTTGATCGGGCAGGAAAGAGCCGCCGATGTCGCAGCGGCGCTGGCGCTCGTCGCTGAGCGACCGGATGTTGATCCGAATAGAATAATCGCCGCCGGCTGGTCCCACGGCGCGTGGTCGCTGATGGACTATTTAGCATTTGCCGGCGAAGGAGAAAGTCCGCCGGCGATCAGCGATGGTTTGCGCGTCGTTGATCCCGCCGGGATTATTCTTTTCTATCCCTATTGCGGCGAGGGAACGTGGTCGCGCTTAAAGCGCTGGAAAACGGGCGCCGACATTATCGCATTCGTCGCGGGCAAGGACACGATTGTCGACGGCGGAGAGTGCAAGGCGCGGCTTGAACAGATCTCGCGCGCGGACGCTCCGGTGGACATTGTGTATTACGCGAATGCGGATCACGTGTTCGACGATGCGGGCCTTCTTGGCGGCGAGTTCGCGCATTACTATTCAGCGGCTGACGCTGCGGACGCTACTGCGCGATACGCTGAGTTCATCAGCTCTTTCAAAAACCATCCGTAGGCTGTTCTTTTCCCCAGAAGGGCGCGAGCGCTGCGAATGCGCGCCATTTTTCGGCGGCGGCCCCCGCCATGATCGACGCTTCTGCAACACGGTACCCTGCGATGAAGCCTGCGGCCTTTGCCGCATCTGCGCCTGCGCCGCCGCTTAGATCTTCAGCGATCTTCTGCGCGACGACCGCGTCGCTGATTGCGCCAAGCGTTTCCTGGAGATCGCTCATCGCTGCGAACATCGCTTTGCGGCGGTCCGCATCGTACAGGTCGCGAAAAAACTGCGCGGCGTAGCGAAACTTCTTCAACTCAATCCGCAGCGGATGCAGCGTCGCCGGCTTGCCGAAATCTGCGGATGCGCCGGCGGTGAGAAGCTTTTTCCAACGGTGATCGAGCGCATTGTCTGTGTACTGACTGGCAGGAGACGAAAGGATTTTCTCAGGATCGACGCGCCAGGGCTCGATCACTGCGGCGCGCAGGAGTTCCAGCGAAAATACGCCGAATTCAACGCTGGAAATCGAAAATCCGGCGGCATTCCATGCTTTCGCGCGCTTTTCATCAGCGGCGATCCTTAGCCCGCGCGGCGCATCCGCAATGCCGATGCTTTTTTCAATGAAGACATCGAGATCGCGCGCTGCGCCGACAAGGCGCGCGTAATCGCGCGCCTTTGCTGAAAGCGGCTTCAGCGTTCCTCCGCCCACCGCCTTGCCGAAAACTCTCTCGAGCGCGCGAAGCCGGCGCAGAGCCACTCGCAATTGGCGCGCGGCTTCCCCGTCATGAGTTTCAGCGACAATCGCTGCGGCTTCAATCACACGAATGGCGATTGGCTTTATTGCGAGCGAAATCAGGTCTGCGGCGGTTGCGCCCCTAGACGGCGCAAGGCGCGGGGATTTGCCGATGGGGATGGCCCCGCGGGCGCGCAACGCACCGTCAAGCTTTGACGCAACGTTCAGCCGAAGCCGTCCGTTCGAGCCTTCAATGAATTTGGCCGCGAGGGAAAATAGCGCAGACGGGCATCCCTTTAGCAGTTCGAGTTCAAGTTCTGCGACCGCCGATGCGCAAAGTGTCTGGCCGAACCGCTCAGCGCGGCCGACTTCTGCGGAGACTTCGACGATTGCGCCTCGTTCTGATACCAGTTGCGACCAGCGATCCGTGACTGTGCGCGCGATCGGTTCAAGATCGGACGGCGCAGACCCGACGATCTGATCGATTTCGGAAACGCCGGTAGAGAACGAATGTTCGCCGGCCGCCAATTCGCGCTCTGCCTCGCGGCGGATCACGGGCCCGGCTTCATTCAATGAAACCTTGGCCGTGAGCGTTCTGACTCCTGCCTCGTCACGGATGCGCAACGAAATCCCGGACGCTTTAAGCCGACCGTCAGCGCTGTCGAAGTACGTGGACGTGATGCGTCCCCACGCGCCGGGTCCTGCGGCGGCCTGATGAAGAAAATCGCACCCAGGAACCGCTGCGACATCGCTCGCCGGTCCGACCAGCTTCAACTCAAACTCGGTCTTCGCCAGCGCCATCTGCGCGTCGTCCCCCGCCCGGCCCTACCAGGTCGTCGATCATTGAAGAGCGAGACCTGCGCCAGAACGCGCGTTCTGTCATGCGCGGCGTGGTGTTTTTCAGGCGCCATACCGGGAAAATCCGCCTCGGATATCAGCAGGTTGGCCGGCCCTACCCCGATCAGGCGAAATTGCTTTAACGACCGCACGCAAAGGCTGTCTGGCGCGCAGCGGTCGTGCCGGGTCCGCTACACGATTGGACGCAAAAAAAGCGCCCCTTTTTAGGGGGCGCTCATCGGAAATCGCCGCCGCCAATCAGCCTTGCTGCGCGTTCGGAAAACAGGCGGCGATTTTGTCTTTGGTTGACTGGTCAGCCGCCTCAAGATCCGCTGGGGCCTC
>JBGSLM010000116.1:0-31149 GCA_041740755.1 Parvularculaceae bacterium
AACAGCCCGTCGAGATCGCCAGGCGCGCGCTGCAAGCCGCCAAGCTCCAAGGCTATGACGTACTGATGCTCGACACCGCCGGCCGGCTCCACGTCGATCAGCAGTTGATGGAGGAGATGAAGGCGGTGGCCGACGTCGCGACGCCGCAGGAAATCCTTCTCGTCGTCGATGCCCTGACCGGGCAGGATGCCGTCAACGTCGCCCAGAATTTCAGCGAACAGGTACCGCTGACCGGTACCGTGCTGACGCGGATGGATGGCGACGCGCGCGGCGGCGCGGCGCTGTCGATGCGCGCGGTCACCGGAAAGCCGATCAAATTCATCGGCATCGGCGAGAAGTTCGATGCGATCGACGTATTCGACGCGCGCCGCGTGGCGGGCCGGATTCTCGGCATGGGCGACATTGTTTCGCTCGTCGAAAAAGCGGCCGAGCAGATTGACGCCGACAAGGCCGAAAAAGCCGCAAAGAAAATGGCGAAGGGCGAGTTCGATCTCGACGATCTCGCCGATCAGTTCCGGCAGATGCGCAAGATGGGCGGCATGGGCGCAATTCTCGGCCTCCTGCCTGGAATGGGAAAAATGAAGAAGGCGCTCGATCAGGCAGGCGGTTTCGATGACAAGGAAATCAAGCGCCAGGAAGCGATCATTTCGTCGATGACGAAAGAAGAACGCAAGAAACCCGCGCTGATGAACGCCAAGCGCAAGATCCGCGTCGCCTCCGGGTCAGGCACGTCGGTCCAGGACGTCAACAAGCTTTTGAAATCACACCGCCAGATGGCGGACATGATGAAGAAGCTGGGCAAGGGCGGCATGAAGGGACTTGCTGCGCAGATGGCCGGCATGGGGGGAATGGGCATGCCGGGATTGCGCGGTCCGGCGCCTGATCTCGGCGCGCTCGGTTCCGGCAAGACTCCGTCTACGGAAGAAGTCGATTTCGACGCGCTGGAACGCGCAATGAAAGGAATGGGGCCGATGCCCGGCGGGCTAAGCCTCCCCGGTCTTGGAAAGAAAAAGTAGCAATCACTGCAATCTCGGAAAGGAACATGAAATGTCTTTGAAACTTCGCCTCGCTCGCCGCGGCACCAAGAAGCGGCCTTACTACCATATCGTGGCAGCCGACAGCCACGCCGCACGCGACGGCCGTTATATTGAAAAGCTCGGCGTATTCGACCCGCTGATGGGCAAGACTGACGAGAAGCGCGTGCAGTTTGACGCCGAACGCATCAAATATTGGCTCTCCAAAGGCGCGCAGCCGACCGATCGCGTCGCGCGGTTTCTGACGGCGCAGGGCCTCGCCGACTGGAAACACGGCAACAATCCGAAAAAATCGCAGCCGAAAGCCAAAGCGCAGGAACGCGCCAAGGAAAAGGCGGACAAAGCCGCTGCAGCCGCAGAAGCGCCTGCCGCCGAATAAACCTGCCTGCTCTTCAATAAAAAGGGCGCATGGAAACAATTTCCATGCGCCCTTTTTTGATTGCATTCGCGAATTCGCCCCAATTGCGCCGCTGGATCGCCATCGCGTTTGCCGATAGAATTGAATTGCATCAATGGCCCATTGGCGGCCGGAGGGGATTATATGTCGCGTCCTATTTTCAGAATTGTTTTTGCCGGCATTTCCGTACTTTCATTGCTTGCGGCTTGCTCGCGCGGAGAAAAATACAGCTCTCCGATCGCGGAGGCCGGCATGGCGGACGCGTCGGTCGCCAGAACCGCCTATGGCGGCGAGGCCATGCCGCCGGCGCCCTCTCCGAACGGC
This sequence comes from Parvularculaceae bacterium, assembly GCA_041740755.1. Lineage (GTDB taxonomy): Bacteria > Pseudomonadota > Alphaproteobacteria > Caulobacterales > Parvularculaceae > Amphiplicatus. The sequence goes on from JBGSLM010000116.1 coordinate 1,756, forward strand.
GACGCCGCCAATGCGGGCGTCATGCTCGCCTATTCATATTCAATGGGGATAAAGGCGCCTAAGGAATCGATTGCGCCGCTCGTTTCGGCGCATGAACGCGCCTGCATCGAGGCCGGCGTAAAGGTCTGCCAGGTGATGGGCTCGTCCGTGAACACCTATAACGAAGATCAGGTATCCGGGTATCTCAATCTTCGCGCTGAACCGAAATGGCTTGAGACGTTTCGCGGCGGCGTCGCGTCTGACGCAGAAAAATCTGGGGGCGAGCTGACCGCCAACACGGTATCGACCGAGGATTTGACGCAATACATCATCGACACATCTGCGCGTCTTGAGGCGAAGAAAACGTTGCGCGAGCGGATCAGATCGCTGCTTGAAACGCGCGAGGGAACCTTGAACGATGTTCTCGCCGCCGAGCGCGCGCTCGCTGAAGTGCAGGGCGAAATCGATTCAATGACCGCTTCGCTGGATGCCGCCAAGGCGCGCGTCGCGATGTCAGCGCTATCGATATCTTATTCTTCAGATCCCGAGACGTCCGTCAGCATGTGGAAGCCTCTCGGCGAAGCGTTTTCCGCTTTCGGGCGAACTTCCATGCAGTCGCTTGCCGATACGGTGAACTTCATCGCGCGCACCTGGCCTTATTTCATCCTTGGCCTGATCGTGCTCGGCATTTTGCGCATGTGGTGGATGGGCCGCAAGCGCAAGGCCTGAGCGTATTCAAGGCAACACACAAGCGGCGCGCCCGCTCCCTAACCTGAAATCGTTAGAGAGCGGGCGACATCATTGTCGGGTCTCGGCGTTTCAATCCGCCCGAAAATTGGAACAAGCCGGGGCGGCAGATCCCTATCGCTATTTGGCTGGCGTCAGCCGCAGCACCTTTCCAACCGCCGCGCCGTCATGGTCTTCGGTTGTGACGTAAATTGCGCCGTCCGGACCTTCCCTGACGTCGCGAATGCGCTCGCCGTCAAGATAGCGCTCCTCGCTGACGACCTTTCCGTTCTCCATCTCGAGCCGGTGAAGCGCGGTCTTTGCAAGCGCTCCGACGAGAAGGTCACCCCTCCAGCCTGCGAACAGATCGCCCTGATAAACGACGAGCCCTGACGGGGCGATCGACGGGACCCAGTATTTAACCGGCTGTATCGTCCCTTCATACTCCGTAAACGGAGAAACCTGCGCGCCTGAATAATCAAGGCCATAGGTTGCGATCGGCCATCCGTAGTTCGCGCCGGGTTCGATGATGTTCAGCTCATCGCCGCCCTTTGGCCCATGCTCGGTCTCCCAGATCAGCCCGGTTGAGGGGTCGACGGCGAGGCCCTGCTGATTGCGATGGCCATAGCTATAGATTTCAGGAAGCGTCCCTTCGACCGAAGCGTAAGGATTGTCGGCCGGTATCGATCCGTCGAGATTGATGCGTACGATCTTGCCGAGGCCGTTGGAAAGATCCTGCGCTTTCTCGCGATAATTGAAGCCGTCGCCGACGGTCACCAGCATTGTTCGGTCGGGGAGCATCGCCATGCGCCCGCCATAATGGACGGGCGTGTGTTTCTTTGTCGCCGTTTCGAAAATCGTCTTGATGTCGTAAAGCGCGGCGCCGTCAAATCTTGCCGAGATGACGCGCGTCGCGTTGCTCTCGGGCGTTCCCGCCGCATAGGAAAGAAAGATCGTCCGATTTTCTGCAAAATCGGGATGAAGAAGAATGTCGAACAACCCGCCCTGACTCTTGACGTAGGGCGCAGGAACGCCGGCCACCGGCGCAGCGACGAGAGCGCCGTTGCGTATGACGCGCAGTTTGCCGTCGCGTTCAGTGACGAGAATCGAACCATCCGGCAGGAACGCGAGACTCCATGGATTAACGAGCCCCTCGGCTAGCGTCTCGATATTGACGGCGATCGCGCCAGTCGCCGCCGGCGCCGCAAGCGTCGTCTGCGATTTTCTCGCCTCGCTCGCAGGCCCAGAACAGGCGGCAGCGAGAGCCGTCATTGCAATCAGTGACGCTCGTTTGGACTTTTTCATGTCGGCTCCTTTGGCGGCTGCGCGAAGCGGTTGGTCTTAAACTTCAGTATGGAGTATTATCGCGTCGAACGGGATCGGCAAAGGAAGGGCGCAGAAATGGCGGTCGTTCGGATCATAGTCGGCTACGCCGTTGCGGCTCTTGTCGCGCTGGTTCTGGCTTCGGCGTCACACACCCAGATGGTGATTGCGGCGCTCACCGACGCTGGCGCTTCCGTCGGGTTCGACAAGCGGATCGCCATGACAGGCAACGATCTCGTTGGTCTTGCCCCGCAATTCGGGGTCGTTATCGGCATTGGGCTTGCAATCGGCTTTCTGATCGCAGCCGGGCTAAGGCGGGTGCTGACGCCTCTTGCGCCTGTCGCTTATCCGCTGGCAGGGGCGGTTGCGGTCGGCGTCGCCCTGACCGCCATGAACATGGCTTTTGACGGCATCACGCCGATCGCCGGCGCCCGGACGACTTTGGGCTTCGGCCTGCAATGCCTTGCCGGCGCAATCGGCGGGTTCGTATTCTCTCTGATCGCCGTCCGCTCGAAGTGAGCTTTCGCCAAAGGCGCATCTGAGCTAAAGGGCGCGGCCATGGTCCGCATCGCCCCGAAATCGCCCAGGATTGGAATTGTCAGCCTTGGCTGTCCGAAGGCGCTTGTCGATTCGGAGCGCATCATCACGCGGCTGCGCGCCGAAGGCTATGAAATCGCTCCAGATTACAAGGGCGCAGACGCCGTTCTGGTCAATACCTGCGGCTTTCTCGATTCGGCGCGCGCGGAATCGCTGGATGCTATTGGCGAAGCGATCGCTGAAAACGGCCGCGTCATCGTCACCGGCTGTCTCGGCGCTGAAGAAGGCGTGATCCGCGAGGCCCACCCGAAGGTGTTGTCGGTGACGGGGCCCCATCAATATGAAGCGGTGATGGAGGCGGTGCATGAAGCGGCCCCTGCGCCGCATGATCCGCTCTTCGATCTTGTTCCGCCGCAGGGCGTAAAATTGACGCCGCGTCATTACGCATATCTGAAAATCTCGGAAGGCTGCAATAACACCTGTTCATTCTGCATCATTCCATCGATGCGCGGTAAGTTGAAAAGCCGCCGTATCGACGCGGTGCTGAAGGAAGCGGAGAAGCTTGTCGAGGCGGGCGTCAAGGAGATCCTCGTCATTTCGCAGGACACCTCCGCCTACGGACTGGATCTCAAATACGCGGCCCATCCATGGCGCGGCGAAGAATACAAGACGCGCTTTTTCGATCTTGTTCGCGGGCTCGGGTCGCTCGGCGCATGGACTCGCCTCCATTATGTTTACCCCTACCCGCATGTCGACGAGATCATTCCGCTGATGGCCGAGGGGCGCGTCCTTCCCTATCTCGATATCCCGTTCCAGCATGCGAGCCCGGGCGTACTGAAAGCGATGCGCCGGCCTGCGCATCAGGAAAAGACGCTCGACCAAATCCGGCGCTGGCGGAAAATGGCGCCGGACCTCGTTCTCAGATCGACCTTCATCGTCGGCTTTCCGGGCGAGACGGAAGAGGATTTCGCATTTCTCCTCGACTGGTTGAAAGAAGCGCGTCTCAACCGCGTCGGATGTTTCAAGTTCGAGCCGGTAAAGGGCGCAAGCGCCAATGATCTGCCCGGCGCCGTGGCGGAGCCGGTCAAGGAAGAGCGCTATCGGCGCTTCATGGAAGCCCAGCAGGAAATTTCCGCGCACATCCTGCAAGGCTGGATCGGCCGCGAACTCGACGTGCTGATCGATGAAGTCGATACGGACGGCGCTGTCGGGCGGTCTTACGCCGACGCGCCCGAGATTGACGGCGCCGTCATTCTCGACGGCGAAACCGCGCTTCGTGCGGGCGATATGGTCCGCGTCCGGATTGCGGGCGCCGACGAATATGATCTTTGGGGCGAACCCATCGGGAGGAAATCATGAAGAAAATGCTTCTCGCTGCAGCGATGTCGATAGCGTTTGCGCTCGGACCCGCCCTCGCTGGCGACGCCGAGACGGACAGCCTTCAGCAAATTCTCGCGGATCACTGGTCTTGGACTCTCGAACAAGACCCGACTTTTGCGACGTCGCTCGGCGTGCGTGATTATGACGACCGCCTTGGCGATCAATCTCTTGCCGCCTTTGATGCGGGCATCGCCGCCGAGCGGGAATTCCTGAGTCGGCTTGAAGCGCTCGACGGCGGCGCGCTCTCGGACGACGAAAAGCTAAACTTCGAGCTTCTCGCACTCGACCTTCGGAACGATATTGAAGGCGCAACGTTCGGCGGCAAATACATGGCGATCACCAATCGCTCAGGCCCGCATACATTTGTTACGGGGCTGCCGGACGACCTGCCGTTTTTCACCAAGGCCGATTACGAAAGCTATGTGAAGCGGCTCGGCGCTGTTCCCGAATACATGAATGCGGTCATCGCCCGCCTTTCCGAAGGCGTGAAAGCCGGCTGGACGCAGCCCTGCGAGCCGATGGAAGGCTATGAGGCGACGATCCGCTTTCATGTCGTGGGCAAGGCGGAGGACAGCGCGTTGATGGCGCCGTTCAAGTCAAAGCCTGCAGCGATATCAGATCGCGACTGGAAGAAGTTGAAAGCATCCGCCGAAAGCGCCGTGATGAATGATGCGGTTCCAGCGATGGCGAATTTCGCAGATTTCTACGAAGGCACCTACAAGCCAGCATGCCGCAAGGACGTGGGCGCCTCGACGCTGCCGGACGGCGCCGCCTATTACGCGTTCCGGGCGCGGCTCTTCACGACAACCGCCATGACGCCGGAAGAAATTCATGCTCTCGGTCTTTCCGAGGTTGCGCGCATTCGCAAGGAAATGGCCCAGACGATCAAGGCGGCGAAGTTCGACGGCGACTTCAAGGCGTTTCAGGAATTTTTGAGGACAGATCCGCGTTTTTACGCCAAGTCGGCGCAGGAACTGATGGAGAAGAATTCGCTGGTCGCCAAGAAGATCGACGGCGAATTGCCAAAGCTCTTCACGCGGCTTCCGCGCATGCCCTACACGCTGAAAGAAATCCCGGCGGATATCGCTGAAGGAACGACGACAGCCTATTACGAACGCCCCGCCGGAGACGGCTCGCGCGCCGGCGTTTACCGCGTAAACACGTCGAAACTCGAGACGCGGCCTCTCTATGAAATCGAGGCGCTGACATTGCACGAAGCAGTGCCGGGCCATCATTTTCAGATTGCGCTTACGCAAGAACTCGACCTGCCGGACTTCCGCAGGTTCGGGGGCTTCACCGCCTATACCGAAGGATGGGGCCTTTATGCGGAAAGCCTCGGTCTTGATGTCGGCTTCTATCAGGATCCGTATGCGAATTTCGGCCGCCTGTCTTACGAGATGTGGCGCGCGTGCCGTCTGGTCGTTGATACCGGGATGCACGCCAAAGGCTGGTCGCGCCAACAGGCGATCGATTTCATGAAGGAAAACACGGCGCTCTCCGAGCACAACATCAAGGCGGAGGTCGATCGGTATATTGCGTGGCCGGGTCAGGCGCTCGCTTACAAAGTCGGCCAGCTGAAATTCAAGGAATTGCGCGTGCGCGCATCAAGGGTACTTGGATCCGGCTTTGATCTGCGGCGCTTCCATGACGAGCTTCTCGGCGCCGGCGCCCTGCCGCTTTCGCTGGTGGAACAGCGAATTGATCGCTGGATCGAATCTGAGAAGGCGGATTAGGCCGTATCGAGATGCAAGAAGACCTCGCCGCATTGATCAGAAGGACCGCCGCCGATGTGCGAGCGCGCGATTTCCTTTGGTCTGCGGCGATCACGGCGGGCATCGGGCTTATCATTGTCGCGTTTGGACCCAATAACGCTTCCCTGTTCGGGCTGCCGCGCCATATCTGGCTGCCGGGCCTTGCGTGGATCGTATTTTTGATCTCGCTCGGCGTGCGCTACCGGTTCTCTTCGGGGCGCGAATGGGCGCTGCCCGTTGAGCGTGTCGTCGCCAATGAAATCAGCGCGCAACAGGCGGAGCTCGCCTCGCTCCGGCTTGCGCGCGACGTCGCAAAGGCGTTGCCGGAGCCGCTCTTCATTCTCGACGCCAACGGCGTCATTGAACACGCAAATCCGGCGGCCGAGGAGTTTTTGAACGCCAAGGAAATTGAGGGCCGGCACTTTGCCGCCGCTCTTCGCGCGCCCAACGTCTACGAAGCGGCGGACGCCGTCGCCAAGGGGGAAAGCGCGCATGTCGTCGATTTTTCGATGACCGGCTCGGTTGAGCGGCACTGCCGCGCGTTTGTTGCGCCGCTTGATGATTCCGTGCCGCGCGACCGCATCCTCGTTTACATTCGCGATCTGACGAGCGAGCGGCGCGTCGAACAGATGCGCGCGGACTTTGTCGCGTCCGCAAGCCACGAATTGCGCACGCCGCTGGCGTCGCTGCTCGGTTTTATCGAGACCTTGCGCGGCCATGCGAAGGATGACCCTGAGGCGCGCGAGAGGTTCCTCGGCATCATGCAGGCGCAAGCCGAACGGATGCAGCGGCTCGTCGCCGACCTCATGTCGTTGTCGCGGATCGAATTGCATGAGCATGTGCCGCCGCAAGGCGAAACTGATCTAGCCGCGACAGCCGAAGACGTAATCGACAGCCTAAGGCCCGTACTCGAACAATCCGCCGCCATCGTCGATTACGAGAATCTGTCGGCGGGACCGATTGCGATTGTCGGCGATCGCGACGAGCTGTTTCAGGCGATCCAGAACCTCATCGACAACGCCGTCAAATATGGCGGCGAGCCGGCGATGATCAAAGTGAAGACGGGGTATGGCGCTGCGCCCTCGCTCGCCCAGGACGGCGAAGTCGCCCATCGAAGCGGCGACACGGCGGCGCAACTTGCAGCACGGGCAGGCTGCGCTATCGAAGATCTCGTCTATGTCCAGGTCCGCGATTTCGGCCCCGGCATCGAGCGAAGCGACCTGCCGCGCCTTACCGAGCGGTTCTACCGGGTCAATATCGAACGCTCGAAAAAGACCGGCGGGACGGGTCTTGGCCTTGCGATCGTCAAGCACATCGTCAATCGCCACAAGGGCGGCATTCAGGTCGAAAGCCGCCTCGCGGGCGGAACGGCTTTCACGTGCTACTTCCAGGCTTCAAGACGGCGCCAGCCAGCCGAATGACCTGCAGGCAGCCGCAAGAGGCGAAATTTTTGCGCCCGACAAGAATCTGTCACACATTTCGGCGATGTAGACCCCGCAGTCCGCATACCGGACAGAAAGATCAGGAAGAATGGCGATAGCCGCCCAGGCCCCAACGCCCGGCGCCTTGCGCGCCCTGGAAGTTGATTTCGCCCAGATTGCCGCTCTCGTTGAGACCCAGCTCAATGAGGCGATCACTGCGCTTGAGCGCCGCGACATCGCAGCCGCTGAGCGCGTGATCCAGTCGGACAAAAAGGTCGATGCGCTAAACCGTCAGGTCGACCGGAAAGTATTCGACCTGTTGAAATCCGGACCATTGACCGACAGGCAGCTTCGTCAGGCGTTGAGCTACATGAAGCTCGCGGGCGAGCTTGAGCGCGTCGGCGACCTCGCAAAGAATGTCGCCAAGCGGACCCTGGTCGTCAGCCGCGAAGCGCCTGCGCAGTCGCTGATCGCCGGCATGGTTCGCATGGGCCGCGCGAGCCTTCGCCAGCTATCCGATATTTTGAGCGCATTCCAGACCGCGAACCTTTCCGCTGCGTCGGCGATCTGGGCGGGCGACAGCGATCTCGATGAACTCTACAATTCGCTTTACGGTGATTTGATGCAGTCGATGTCGGCGGACGCCAAACGCGTCGTCGCCGGCGCGCATCTTCTTTTCATCGCAAAGAATTTCGAACGGATCGGCGATCACGCGACGAATATCGCTGAGGCCATTCATTTCGTGGAAACCGGCGCGCCGTTCCCGGAGGCCCGGCCGAAAGGCGACGAGACGGCCAGCATCGTGCGGCGCGCGGAGTAACAGGAACAGACAATGGCCAGAACGAAAGTCCTGATCGTCGAAGACGAAGAGTCGATCTCGACGCTTCTCGACTACAATCTATCGCGCGAGGATTTTGAAACGCGCCTTGCGGTGGACGGCGAGGATGCGCTCCTCAAAACGCAGGAGTTTCATCCCGACATCGTCATTCTCGACTGGATGCTGCCGAAAGTATCGGGCATTGAAGTGTGCCGCCGCCTTCGCCAGAATCCGGACACCCGCAATCTGCCGATCATCATGCTGACCGCTCGATCAGAAGAGACAGATCGCATCCGCGGACTTGAAACCGGCGCCGACGATTATCTCACAAAGCCTTTTTCGACCGCTGAGCTGATTGCGCGGGTCAAGGCTGTCCTGCGCCGCATTCGTCCGGCGCTTGTCGAAGATGTGGTCGAGCACGGCGACCTAAAGGTAGATCGCACCGCGCATCGCGTCTGGCGCGGCGACCAGGAAGTTCATCTGGGGCCGACGGAATTCCGCCTCCTCGATCATCTTATCCAGCACCCTGGTCGCGTTTTCTCCCGCGAGCAGTTGCTGAATGCGGTCTGGGGGTCCGACGTCTTTGTCGAAGTGCGAACGGTTGACGTCCATGTCGGACGCCTTCGAAAAGCGCTGACGAAATTCAATCACGAGGATCCGATCAGGACGGTCCGAGCCGCCGGCTATTCCCTCGATTTTTCATAAAAAAACCGCCGGCGGCGCCAGCGGTCTTTTGTTGATTGAAAGCTTTCGGCCGCTAGTTGGCGGCTCTGCGCCGCGCGGCGTCTGCAATCATGCGCGCCGCCGGCGAAGCTGTACGCTCCGGACGGCGCTGCGCGGGCTGGAACGCCATCTGTGCGTGATACGCGCAGTAAGGTTTGCCGGTCGGCGCTGACTGGCCGCAGAAATGGAAATCGTCCTTGGCTGGATCGCCGATCGGCCATTTGCACATGTTGCCTTTGAGCGTCGCAACCGTTGCCATATCCCCAGAAGACAGGATCGCCGGGGCGATGAATTCCGGTTCGTCGATCAGGGGTTCGATCTCGGTCCGGGCGAAGGCGGCGCTTGGCTGTTCTTCACCATGAAAGTCGCCGTCGCAGCCCCGCTGCGGCTTTGCCGGTGTCGCCCGCCCGGAAAGGCCGAGCCTGTGAACTTTGCCGATAACCGCATTCCGGGTGACCCCGCCCATCTTCGAGGCGATCTGGCTGGCCGAAAGCCCCTCGGCCCAGAATTTCTTCAACAGCTCAACGCGTTCGTCATTCCACGCCATGATTTCGCTCCTTGTTTCCTTCCAAAGGACCGGCGGGACCGCCGGCCTTGCGTCTCGCGACGCCCTCTCCCAGATCACAATATCTTGTGGCGCCCAGAAAACACCGCCCGGCGCCCTCAAAATATAGTATCTCACTGGCGCCAAATTACAACATGGCGCCCCCCTCGAATTTTGCACACTAGATGTAGTGAGTTTTGATGCGCGGTTCGGCTCGAACTCGCTTGACCCGAAGGGAGCCGCGAGCGACATCGCCCCAATGACGACAGATAATCTTTCCGCCGATGGAGCCGGGACCGCGGCCAGCAGGTCGAATTTCGGCTTTGGAGAGCGCCGCTTCGGCGCCGTGAACTGGCTCGGACTCCAAACCCTTTTTGCGAAAGAAGTTCGACGATTTCTCAAAGTGTCGTTTCAGACGATTTTTGCACCGCTTATTTCGACCCTTTTGTTTCTGCTGGTCTTCATTCAGGCGATGGGCGGGCGCTCAGCTGTCGGCGGCGTGCCTTATGTCGAGTTTCTCGCGCCAGGCCTCATCATGATGGCGATTTTGACTAACGCTTTCGCAAACTCGTCCTCGTCCATCATTATAGGAAAGGTGCAAGGCTCGATTGTCGATGTCCTGATGCCGCCATTGTCAGCATCCGAATTATTGGTCGCCTTCGTCGCAGGCGCTGCTTGCCGTGGTCTCCTAGTCGCGATCGTGACCGCTGCGACGAGCGCCGCCTTCATGGCGATGTCGGACGCCCCGATGCATATTACGCATCTGTGGGCGATCGCCTATTTTGCTGCCGCTGCGGCGCTGATGTTTGGAATGCTCGGCGTCATTGGCGGCGTCTGGGCGGACAAGTTCGATCAGCTCGCCGCTTTCACCAACTTCGTCATTACGCCGCTGACGTTTCTTTCCGGCACGTTTTACGCGATTGGAAGTCTGCCCCAGCCGTTCCTGGCGATCAGCCATTTCAACCCTGTATTCTACTTAATCGATGGATTTCGCTATGGCTTCACCGGCGTCGCCGAGGCGTCGCTCCTTACCGGCGCGGCAGTCACGCTTATCATCAATGCGGCGCTGGCCGCCGTCTGCTATTACCTGCTGAAAAGCGGGTACAAGCTGAAGAGTTAGGCGTTCTGGAATGCGGGACAACATCATCATTCCATTTGAAGTTGGCGACGGCGCCGTACGCGGAAGGATAGTGCGCCTCGGCGCGGCGATTGATGAAATTCTCCAGCCGCATGGCTTTCCCGATGCGGCCTTAGAGTTGCTCGGCGAGGCGGCGGCGCTGACTGCGCTGATGGGCGCGTCGCTGAAATTTGACGGCAAGCTGATCTTCCAGGCGCATGGCGACGGCGCCGTGAGACTTCTTGTCGCCGATTACCTTTCTGACGGCGCAATTCGCGCGACCGCATCGATCGGCGGCGAGGCGCCGGGGCGCGGATTGGCCGCGCTGATGGGAAAGGGACATTTGGCGCTGACAATAGACCAGGGTCCTGACATGGAGCGCTATCAGGGCGTGACGCCGATAGAAGGCCAAACGCTGGAGGAAGCGGCAGCCGGATATTTCGATCAGTCGGAGCAGATCCCGACGGCCGTGCGGCTTGCCGTGGGCAAGGTATTGCGGCCGGGCGGGAGCGAGGTCTGGCGCGCGGGCGGCGTCATCGTGCAATTCATGCCGGGCGAAGGCGGAACGCGCGAGCGGGGCTTGGCGGCATTGAATTCGGTTGACGACCGGGAAACCTGGGACCGCGCTGCCGCCTTCCTCAATACGACACAGGCTGACGAGTTGCTCGATCCGGGGCTTCCGCCTGAAAATCTCCTTTACCGGCTTTTCCATGAAGACGGCGTGCGCGTATTCGAAGCAAAGGCGGTGCGCGCCGCCTGTTCCTGCAATGCCGGCAAGATATCCGCGGTATTATCGCGTTATTCGGCGGAAGACCTCGACGATCTTCTTCTCGACGGCCTGATCAAGGTCAGCTGCGAGTTTTGCCGCCGCGATTATTATTTCGATCGGGAGGGCCGCGAGGCGCCGCAATGAACGAAAAGGAATTCGAAAAGGAAATCGACGACCTCGAATTCGAGCTCGCCAAGCTCCAGGATACAGTCGCCAGAAAAGGCCTCAAGGTCGCGGTCGTATTTGAAGGGCGCGATGCGGCGGGCAAGGGCGGCGTCATCAAGACGATCATGAACCGGATGAATCCGCGTATCTGGCGCGTTGTCGCTTTGCCGAAGCCATCGGATCGCGAGAAATCCGAATGGTATTTTCAGCGTTATGTCGCGCACCTTCCCGCCGCAGGAGAAGTCGTGCTCTTCGATCGCTCCTGGTACAATCGCGCGGTCATCGAACCGGTCATGGGCTTTTGCACGCCCGAACAGCATGACGCCTTCATGCGGGAGGTTCCGCTGTTTGAAAGAATGCTCGCCGATTCCGGCCTCATTCTCATCAAATACTGGATTCACGTATCGGCGGAAGAACAGGAAAGCCGGTTCCAGGATCGAGCCAGCGACCCCAGAAAGCGGTGGAAACTCTCGCCGATTGATCTCGAAGCGCGACGCCGCTGGGCAGAGTTTTCAAAATACCGCAACAAGATGTTCGAACTAACGCATACTGATTATGCGCCATGGCGGTCGATTGACGGAAATGACAAGGAAAAGGCGCGGCTGAACTGCATCCGCTCGATTCTTGATGTCATTCCCTATGAGTACAATGAAGAAGCGTTCAGGGCGATCGAGCTGCCGCCCCGTCAGACTGCGGACGAAGCCGGGTATAAAAATTCTGGCATCGACAAGAAGCTCTTTGTCCGTGATTATTATCCGGACGCCTAGACGTCTTTGACGAGTACAGCATTGCGGGCGGTCTTCAGCTTCACGCGGTATCCGGCGCGCCGAACTAGATCCTCCGCTGATTTTTCCGCGTCTTCGTGCGATGTTTCGAGGATGAGCATTGATGGATAAAGCGGTGGCTGCGCGTCGCGAAAGAAAGCGCCAAGGGCTTCGAACTCGTGCCCCTCTATATCGACTTTCATTGCGTCGATATGCGTAAAACGCGCGTCAGCAACGATTGATGCGATGGGCCGGGCGGCGACGAGCGTTTCACCGCTTGCATCGATACGGCTAAGGCCGCGGCTTTTACCGTCGATGGCGAAACGCAATTCCCCGTCACGGTCTGATGCGGCGCAAGCGGCTATCGAAACTTCGCGTTCTGCTCCAGAGGCGCTGATATTGAAGCGCATGCGCCCCAGCATTTCTTCGTCCGCCTCGACGCATACGGCCCTGAACGCGGCGCCCGCGCGCACCGCTTCAGATCGGGCAAAAAGCGTGTAAAGGCCGACATTGGCGCCGACGTCGACGAAGTTGAACGCTTTTCCCCCGAAAGTCGAAATCGCATCGCCGAGCAGGGCGCGTTCAGCGCCATCCCATAATTGCGGCGTAAGAAAAACACGCTTCTCGCAAATATTGTCGTAGGGATGAAGGCGCGCGTGCTGCGTGCCGAATATGGCGACGTCATAGGCGCGGCGCGCCCGCCCGCCTGCAGGACCAAGCAGCAGCGATGCGGCCTTTCTCCCGAAATAATTCCTGGGGAGGCGCGCGCCCATTGCACGGAACCGCTCCTGCGCCGCAGAAGGGCGGAGGTCGCCGAACGCCCCGGTCATTTGCCGCGATCCTTCAAGCGCCGCTCATACATTTTGACGTCGCGCAACCAGCGTCCGAACCCGGACATCATTGAGAAGGCGAACCCGTAAACGCCGCCGCGAAATAGGCCGTCGAGCACATAGCGCTTCGCCACATAAAACGGCAGACCGAAGAAAATGCGCACGATCAATACCGGCGCCGGCTTCGGGTCGAGCACACGCGCGCGTGTTGATGAATTGCGGTTCAATTTGTCAATCAAATGTGCGGTGTCGATGAATACGTGGTGCAGGATCGGCGCCTTGAGCGTACCGACATCTGCGGCCGAAGGAATGTCAAACTGATCCCAGGCGGCGTGATCGGGTGCGCGCACGACGCGGCGATCATAAAGTTTGTGGCGCACAACGCCGCCAAACCCGATCCAGGGCTTTCCAACTGGCGGCGCGATCGCGATAGGCGTTCGATAGACCGGCCGGGACGGCGCGCCGCCTGCGAAGAGTTCGCGAATTTCGGCTGCCAGTTCTTCCGTTACGATTTCATCGGCGTCGAGATCGAGAAGCCAATCATGCCGGCACAAGTCCTCGGCGGCGCGCTTTTGCCTACCGTTGCCGAGCCAGTCCTGATGTCCGACGCGCGCGCCTGCCGCTTGCGCCAGCGTAACCGTATTATCGGTCGATCCAGAATCGACGACAACGACTTCATCGGCGACGTTGAGCGCCGCTTTGACGACGTCGGCGATCAGCCGCTGTTCGTTCCTGGTGCGGATATAGGCGGAAAGCGGCGGCTTTGAGGTCATTGCGCTCTATTGCCGCTTTGCGCCCATGTTAGTCAAACGCGAATGAAAATGCGCCGACGTCATATTCTGCGCGATGGGCCGGAATTTATTGTGCGATACCCGGATGCCGACGTTTGTCGCCTTGCGGCCGGATCTGGTCGCCGCCGAAGGCGCCGCCCTTGCGATCGCGTTTTGGGCTCTCGAATTTTTCAAGCGTCAGCAGCGCAAAGCCGCCGGCGAATGCTTCGGCTTCCTTGATTTCGACAGCGCTCAAGGATGACCTTAATCCGGGCGCCAGCGTTGCGGGCAGCGGCCCATAGCCATAGAGGTCCGCCGTCGGATTTTTTGCATAGATCAGCGCCCATTGCAGCGAGCCTTTCGGATCATGGAGGGGGCTCGCGGGCGACGCCATTTCCATGGCGAGCTTTCTTTGCGCCCGCGCATTTCCGGCAAAGGCGGCTCGCGTCAGCCAGAACTCGCCTTCCTTGCGGAATAGCGAAGTCTCGATTTCACTGGCGCCCTTCAGCGTCAGAAGACATTCGCCAAGTTCGTGTTGCGCCGCTTCCTGACCTTCGCCCATCCCCGAGATCACACGCAAGGCGGGGGCGGCGGCGGCGCAGCCTTTTTCGTCGCGCAATTGCCGTGCGAACATGATTAGGCGCCCCGCATCGTCCTGATGAGGCGCCGCATCTTTAGCTCCGTCCGGCGCAATATTGGATTCGGTCCGGGAAATTTCCGGCGGCGAAGGCGGCCCTCCTTCGGCGGCGGCAAGCGAATACAAAGCGCAAGCGGCGCAGGCGGCGACAAAAAGTCGTTTCAAATTTCTCTCCTACCAAAAACAGGCGCCCGCCCTGACGGATAAACGGGTGCGACTGAAAATCCGTCGCAATAAAATAATATAAACTGCGACGGAATTGAGACCTGCAACGCGCGGCGTCGTGCCCTCTCAATCGCACGTCATTCCTGGGCGTAACGACGGTGCGACCCTCGATCCATGTCCCAACCAATAGTCCGCTTTCTTTCAGGCGATTCATCGCCCTATATGTCGCATATGACGCGCCCTTCGCAAAAGCAGAGCCTGCTTGTCTCAACCGCTCTTGGCGGACTTTGGCTCTACAAGCGAACGCTTTCGCCGGTTTTCCACGTTTTCGGCGCGCGCTGCCGCCATCTACCGACCTGTTCGGACTATGCGGCGGAGGCTTTCCGCCGCCACGGAGCCCACAAGGGCTTCTGGCTATCGCTGTCACGGGTTGCGCGATGCCATCCTTTTGGATCGCACGGGTTTGACCCTGTTCCGGACGAAATTTCGGAGCAGGGGTGGCGCTTGTGGCGCTATGGCGACTGGGCGTGGCGGGAACGCGGCGGCAAATAGCGGCATCGGACCTGTCGGGCTTGACGTTTTGCGCCGCGTCATGGAAGTCGAAGCGCCTGCAGGATTGGATATTGGACATGGTCGCGATCACACTTCCCGATGGTTCCGTTCGCCAGTTTGATGGCGCGGTCACGGGAACCGGCATCGCTGAAGGGATCTCAAAATCGCTCGCCAAAAAGGCGATTGCGATGCGCGTCGACGGCGTCCTTTCGGATCTGTTTCAGGAGGTCGATAAAGACGCGAAGATCGAAATTGTCACCCGCGACGATGGCGCGGATGCGCTCGATCTCGTCCGCCACGACGCTGCGCACCTCCTTGCGCAGGCCGTGCAGGAGCTCTTTCCAGGCACGCAGGTGACGATCGGCCCGAATATTGAGGACGGATTCTTCTATGACTTTGCAAGGGCGGAACCGTTTTCATCCGACGATTTGGCGCGCATCGAAAAGCGCATGGCGGAAATCGTCGATGAGGACCGGCCGACGCGGCGTGAAATATGGGAACGGAGCAAGGCGGTCGCGCATTTCAAGTCGATCGGCGAGACCTACAAAGCGGAAATCATCGCCGACCTTCCCTCAGGCGAGGACGTAAAGATCTACTGGCACGGCGAATGGCACGACTTATGCCGCGGCCCGCATCTTCCGTCTACGAAGCATATCGGCAAGGCGTTCAAGCTGATGAAAGTCGCCGGCGCCTACTGGCGCGGCGATCATCGCAACGCCGTCCTGCAGCGCATTTATGGAACCGCGTGGACGAACGACAAGGATCTGCAAGCCTATCTGACGCGGCTTGAGGAAGCGGAAAAGCGCGATCACAGAAAGCTCGGAAAGGAACTAGACCTTTTCCACTTCCAGCAGGAAGCGCAAGGGTCTGTCTTCTGGCATCCAAACGGATTTCTCGTCTGGCGCCAACTCGAAGCCTATATCCGCCGCCGCCTCGACGACGACGGCTACGTCGAAGTCAAAACCCCGCAACTCCTCGATTCGAAGCTTTGGGAGATGTCAGGGCACTGGTCGAAATTCCGCGACGGCATGTTCATTGTTCCGGACGAAATTCCGTCAACGGAAGACAATGCGCCGGTGCTGTCCGGCAAAGCGGACCTGATGGCTCTGAAGCCGATGAACTGCCCGGCGCATGTGCAGATCTTCAATCAGGGAATAAAATCCTATCGCGATCTGCCGATCCGCATGGCGGAATTCGGTTGCTGCCACCGCAACGAAGCGCATGGCGCGCTTCACGGCCTGTTGCGGGTCAGGCAGATGACGCAGGACGACGCGCACATATTCTGCCGCGAAGATCAGATCGATGAAGAGGTTGCGCGGTTTCTGGCGCTCTTCAACCGCGTCTATTACGACATGGGAATGACGAATATCAAGTACAAACTCGCGACCCGGCCGGCGGTGCGCGCCGGCGATGATGCGGTCTGGGATCGTGCGGAAACAGCGCTCGCCCAGGCGCTGACCGGCGCGGGCGTTGAATTTTCGTATGCGCATGGAGACGGCGCGTTTTACGGGCCCAAGCTCGAATTCCATCTGACCGACGCGATCGGCCGGACATGGCAGGCGGGGACATTCCAACTCGATTACATCGTCCCGCAACGTCTCGGCGCAAGCTACATCGACGAAACCGGCGCAAAGAAGACGCCGGTGATGCTCCATCGCGCGGTGTTCGGAACGTTTGAACGGTTCATCGGACTCCTGTTGGAAGAATATTCCGGCAAATTGCCGTTCTGGCTGGCGCCGCAACAGATTGTCGTCGCGACCATCACTTCGGAGGCGGACGACTACGCGCGCGAAGTCGAGCGCGCGTTGAAATCGGCCGGACTTCGCGCTTCGGTCGATGTCCGCAACGAGAAGATCAACTACAAGGTGAGGGAGCATTCTCACGCCAAAATTCCGGTCATGCTCGTCGTCGGCGCGCGCGAGGCTGCGGAGAGGAAGGTCTCGATCCGTCGCCTCGGGTTTGAAAGGCAGGAGGTCACCGGCCTCGATGCGGCGCTTTCGCAGCTAAAGGATGAAGCAACGCCGCCCGATCTTCGCGGACATTGAAATTGGCGGCGGGGACATTGGCGGCCGGAAACGGGAAACTCGACAGGATAATCGGCGGCGCATTTGCAATCGGATTGGCGGGCGTCGCATGCCTTGCCGTTTTCGGTCATCGGGGCGTCGCGCCCTGCGCAGGGTTCATGGCGCTTGCGGTCGCGCTGCGCCGCGAGGTCTGGTCGGCGGGTTTTGGCCTACTTTCTCTGCGCCGCGTGTTGTCAGACCCGCTTTCGATCGCCTTTCTTGCTATGATCGTATTTTCGATCTGGATCCTCATCGGCGCATATTGGTCGCCTGTTCCCGGCGCCGGCGAGCTTGGTCTCACCGTGTTCGTGTCCGTGCTTGCGGGCGGCGCGCTTTCGTTCGAGGCGCTGCGCTCGCCTTCTCTGCACACACGCCGCATTGCGGTTATGTTCGTCGTGAGCGTCTCGATGGCGTCGGCAGCGCTTCTGTTTGAGGGCCTGAGCGGCGCCTATCTTAGGCAGGTCTTTCCGCCCGAAGATGCGTCGGCGGCGAGATGGAAGGATTTTACGGCGCTCGGGCGCGGCGTCACGGCAATGGCGCCGCTGATATTCCCGGCGGCCGTCCTGCTTCGCCGCCTCACGGGCTCATGGATTGTTGCGGCGACGCCGGCGCTTGCTTTGATGATCGCTGCGGGCAGCTTCACTGTATTCTCGAATGTCGCATCGATTTCTTTCGGCATCTTCGCATTCGCCGCCGCGTGCGCCGCGCCGCGCCTCACCGTCTCCTGCCTTGCGATCCTAGCGATAGTGGCGTTGCTCGCGTCTCCATTTATCGCGGCGCACCTACCCGCATCTGCGGTTCTAAATGGCGACGCCGCCGAATTGCCGACGTCGTGGGCGCAACGCCTGATCATCTGGAAAGAAACCGCCGCGATCGCGCTAAGCCAGTGCATGCCGCTTGGATGCGGCGCTGATTTCGCCCGCGACCTCAGCGAAAAAGGAGCAACCGTCCTAATCCCCGGCTGGCCGATCACCCTCCCGGTCATGCCCCTACATCCGCATAACCTCTTCCTGCAGGTCTGGCTTGAGCTCGGATTGCCGGGCGTCATTTCCTTGGCTCTTGCGATAGCGTCGGCGACGGCAGCCCTTTTGAAGGCGAATGCCGACCGGCTAACGATGGCGGCGATCGCTGCCGCAATCGCTGCAGCTTTCGTTTCAGTAATGTTTGAAGCCAGCCTCTGGCAGGTCTGGAGATTGGCCGTTTTTGCGCTTGCGGCTTTTGGATGCGCAATGGCATATTCAACAAATAACACTGCCAAAAAAGAGAGCGCCGGTTTAACGTCGCCGCGATAGCCAGCTTGGGGGATAAGTTGCAGAGCGGTTCGTCGAACGCTTCGATTTCAGCGATAGTCGTGTCCTATTTCACAGGCGCCGTGCTTGCGCGTAGCCTCGACGCCTTGCGCCTTCAGGAAGGCGTCAAAGAAATTATCCTTGTCGACAATGGCAATCCGGAAGGCGCGCTTGAAGCCGCGATTGGTCCGGATGGCGACGGTCCTCCTGTCCGGCGGATCGACGGGCATGGCAATATCGGCTTTGCGGCGGCGTGCAATCTCGGTGCGCGCGCCGCGAAGGGTGAAATTTTATTCTTCGTCAATCCGGATGCGATCGTGCCGCCCGGCGGCGCCATGACGCTCGCTGGCGATGGAGCCAAGCGCGACGGCGCGTGGCTGATGGGCGCCAAGATTATCGACCCTGACGGCGCAGAACAGCGCGGGTCGCGCCGCGCAACGCTAACGCCATGGCGCGCATTCGTTGAAGCGGCGAAGCTTTATAAGTTCGCGCCCCGGCACCCATATTTCCGGCGGTTCAATCTTCACGGAGAACCGTGCCCAACTGGCGTGACGCCCGTGCCGGTGATTTCCGGCGCCTGCTTCATGCTTCCAAAAAAAGATTACTGGTCGATCGGCGGGATGGACGAGCGCTATTTTCTCCATGTCGAGGATGTGGATTTTTGCCTGCGTTTTGCTGACGCCGGCGGGAGCGTCTATTTCAATCCAAACGTTTCAGTCTTGCATTTCAAGAGTTCAAGCGAAGTCGATCCCATTTTTGTCCAGATGCGCAAAACGTCGAGCATGTTGCGCTATTTCAGGGCGCATTTTTCGGAACCGTATCCCGCGCCCTTCATGCTGCTTGTCGCTCTGGTCTTGTGGACGCAGTTTGCGGTTACCGCAGTCGGCAGGATCGTCATAAGGGCGGTCGCGCCGCGCGGGTCTGCGTCTCGTGCAAAGACGGTTTTGCATGCGAACCGTCGTTAGAATTCGGTAAATCCCGAAACGTCAAATAGATAAAGGGTTCGCGCTTTTTCTGGACCCGTCCTGACGGAAATTGCCTTAACCGGCGCAACGGAGTCAAAGCGGTTCCGGATATAGAGCGCGTCAGGTTGCGACGTGACGTACAATACGCGACCATCACGTTTCGCGTCGAAAGCGTTGAACGCCTCAAAGTGATTGTCGACGACGGCATTCGAATTCCAGATCACAATGCGTTTGCCCTCGCGGGCATAATAAACCAGTTCCCCGGTGATCTCCCGGTCGTCGGTCATAATCGCATCGAATGCGGACGAGGCTTTGGCGATTTCAGCTCCCTGTTTCTCCCATCCGCGCAATCTCTTGAAGGCTCCTGCGGCGCCGACTGCATCCGCAAACGGCGCGCTGACAAAGGCGAGGAGAAAACCAAGCCCGATAGCGACGTGAAGCGCGAGGCTCGCCTTCAGCGCGATCAGCGCGCGCCTATCTCCGAACGCATAAATCGCCGCCATAACAATGGCGGAAGGATATGCGACCGCCGCCCAGTTTCCGTGCGCGCGGGATATGAACGACTGGACAGCCACTATCAAAATCGCCGGAATCGAAAAAGCAAGCAGCGCTCGCATGTCCTCACGCGTATCATCGTTCCGCCCCCGCCGCCCGAAAATCGCCGCGACGATGATGATGATCAGCAATACCGGCCCTGCGATGCCGAATTGTTCGCCGAGAAACTTGATCAACTGGTCTGGGTGTCCGAAATCGGCGCTCCAATTTGCGTTCGCCGCCGTATGCGTGAACGTCTGGAAGTTGTTTTGCGCGTTCCACCAGATGTTCGGTGCGATTAGCATGATCGCGATTACGCCTGCGAGTGCGACCGAGCCAGGTCCCGCTGCGCGCCGCCGCTGAGGCGATATGGCAAGCGCCAGCGCCGCACCGAAAACGAAGTAAGTCATTGCGTATTTCGAAAGGAAGCCAAATCCGATCGCAGCGCCGAGAAGCGCCGCCATTTTCCATCGGTCATCCTTGGGGCGTGCGTCCGTGACGAGAAAGAAGCAATAGAGCGCGACGCTCCAGAAAAATATGAGCGGCGCGTCTGTTGTGATGAGAGCCGACGACAAGAACACGCCCGGCAAGGTGAGCCAGGCGATCCCGGCGAAAAACGCGGCGCGAGGGCCCGCGATTCTGCGGCAAAGCAAATACAAGAACAGCGAGGCGCCGAGATGAAAAAGCGGCGCAGGCAGGCGCACCGCCCATTCCGCATCTCCGAATATTGCTGTCGTTGCTGCGATCGACCATGCAACCATTGGCGGCTTTGAATAATACCCAAAGGCGGGCGTCTGGCTCCAGTGCCAGTACTGCCCTTCATCGGGTCCGAGATCTGGATGTCCAAGGAATAACGTTGCGATGCGCATGATCGTGAGCGCGACAGCGATCGCTGCAAACTGCCGTCCGGGTGTCGAGAAAAGCTGATTGAATCCGATCACATGGAACCCGTGCTGGAAGCGGCGTCGGTCTGGCGGCGGTAGATCAGGAGAATTACGTCCTTTCCATTCGAGTAATTGATACCTTGTATCTCATCAATCTTCTCTGCGGCCGGCCCATGCGTATGCAGGCGATCAAGAAAAGCAGACTCCTCACGCGCCTCGATGATGGCCGCGCCCCCGGAATCGGCGAAATGCTCGGCAGCGTTTCGCCCGTCGGCGAGCTTTGTCCGAGTTCCGAGCAGAAATATGGCGGATGGCTCGTAATAGCCGCTGAGGACAGCCGGCGCAGCGCCGTCACGCAATGGATGTAGATCAGCCGCATCGAGCGAGGCGGAAAGCTGAGGGGATAGTGTAAGCCTGTCGAGATTTGGGAGGACGCCGTGAAGGAGGGTCCATGCAAGCGCGGATGAAACGAACGCTGCAGCGATTGTCCCCTCGATCGCGCTCCGCCTGAGAAAGAGGACGCCTACTGCGATGCTTGCGGCGCCGAGCGCTGCGGCTGCCGCGAAACAATAGGGCCGCAAATGCTCTTCCAGATAGATCACAGGCAGCGCCGCGACGAGCGACGCTAATGCAAGGCCGATCAGAATGTGCAGACCTGCGCTAAAGCGATTGAGAAGCGGCCATCCTGCTATCGCTCCTGTCGATGCAGCGTTGGCCGCCATCAACGCAACCGCAGGGTAAAGCGGCAGCGCATAATGGGGCAGTTTCGTCGCCGTCAGCTCAAAGATGACCCAGGACGGCGCCGACCAGCTAAGCAGGAACCAGTTGCTCCATATCGATTTGCCGATGAAGGCGGCGCGCAATCCGGGAAGAATGAGGGCAGCCGCAGGCCAGAGCAGGATGAACGCCAAGGCTGCATAATAGCCTGGCGGTCCGCCATGGCTTTCTTTCGCTCCGCCGATCTTTGCCAGCATGTCGCCGCCGATCGCTTCAGCGAAGAATCGCCCGTCCGTTTTTTCGTTTATTGCAATCGCCCAGGGCGTGATCATCAGTACCAGGATTATCGCGCCCATGGCGGGGCGCAGCGCCAAAACCCAGTCTGCTCGCGGCCGGTGAACAAACATCGCAATGGCGGTCGCGCCGACTATAAGGAGGATGATCGGTCCCTTGATGAGAATGCCGGCGCCGATCGCAATCCAGAAGGCGAACGGCAGTATCGCCTTCGGCTTTCGACCTTCGACGACGGAAGCGAAAACATAAATGAATGCGGCCTGCGCTCCGGTCACGCAGGCGAGCAGCATCGCGTCTGTTTTGGCGATCGTCGCTTCGCCCGCGACTGCCGGCGCGCTCGCCAGGATTAGCGCCGCCAGGAAACCTGTTGATGGCCCAAAAAGCCGCGCCCCTGCGAAATAGGTGAAAAGCGCCGCCAGGAGCGCGCCAGCGACAGATGGAAGCCGGTAAGCCCATATTTCACGCGCCTCGACCGACGAGAAGGCTTCAACGGACGCCGCCTGGAGCCAATGAATGCCGACCGGCTTTTTGTTGCGCTCGTCATCCTGAAAGCGGATCGAAACGAAATCACCGGACTCGAGCATCTGCGCGGTCGCCTGCGCAAATCGTGATTCATCGCGGTCGAGAGGCGGCATCGAAAAGACGCCGGCAAACGCGGTTGCGAGCGCAAAGACCGCGATGATCGTCAATCGCGCAGCGAAAGCAGGCCCGGATCGGTCTGAAAGCAGGTTCATAGAAATTCCCTCGCCGCGAACTTAGACAGGCTTACAGGCGCTGTCGCGGGCCAAGGCTTTCATTTTGATGCGTTTTCTGCGACCTCTCGCACGTCGCCGACCGCCATTCTTCCGGAATTTCCATGTCGAACTTCCAGCACCAAAAATTCGACGCGCCGATCTTCGCAAATTCACCGCGGCGGGGCGGCGGGATTGCGCTAAGCGTCGTGGTGCCGATGTATGATGAGGCGGGCGGCGCGCGCCAACTGATCTTAGAGATCAGCCGTGCGCTGGATGGTATCGATCACGAAATTATCGCCGTTGACGATTGCAGCCGTGACGGGACGGCGGATGAACTGGCGAGCGCCAGAACCGCCGCGCCGCAGCTCCGGGTTCTCCGACATGGTGCGAACGCTGGACAAAGCCGAGCGGTCAGAACCGGCGTCCTTGCTGCGCGCGCCCCGGTTGTTGCGACGCTCGACGGCGACGGCCAGAACGATCCTTTAGATATTCCTGCTCTTTTTCGGTCCCTGACGCGGGAGGACGCGCCAGAAATTCTCGCCATGGTTGCGGGGGAGAGGCGCCAAAGGCTCGACGCCGCGTCCAAAAAGACGGCGTCCCGCCTTGCGAACGCCATTCGCCGCCAAATTCTCAATGACGGGTCTGCGGATACCGGCTGCGGCCTTAAGGTCTTTTACCGTGAGGCTTATTTGAGGCTTCCCTATTTCGACAATTGCCACCGCTATTTGCCGGCGCTCATGAAACGAGAAGGTTTCGGTGTCGAATTCATGCATGTCGGACATCGGGCTCGCGCGCATGGCCAATCGAAATACAACAATCTGGGGAGGCTTGCGGTCGCCTTCCGGGACATCCTCGGCGTGGTGTGGCTGAAAGCGCGCGCCCGTTCTCCTTTGACCATTTCCGAGCTAGAGCCGCGCGCCGACTATGATACGATGTGATTAACCAGTCGGCCCCGGGGGGGCCGTTTTTTTCGGAGTTGGGCTCGTTATGGTTCTTCAGATTTTTCCGCTGCTCACGATCAGCCTTATCATTTACACCGTCTTGACCATAACGGGCATGGGCGGCGCAGGCGCAGTCAACTGGCACGATATCGTGGTCGTCAGCCTTCCGATGTATTCCGGCGACGTCTGGCGCGTGACCTGGGGGACGCTGTTCCTGACGGGCAGCATGGGCCTTTTGTTCGTTGAGCTCATTCGCGCAACCAAGGCGGGCACGGCGTCGATCACCAATCACCTTTTGTCGTTTCTGTTGTTCGTCATTGCGCTGCTGCTGTTTATCCTCGCCAAAGGGTTCGGCAATTCTACTTATTTCCTTTTCCTCACCATGACGTTCCTTGACCCGATGGCGGGGCTGGTCGTGACGACAGTGACGGCGCGACGCGATCTTTCCGTCACCGACGTCCAGAAGTCGCACTAGAAATCAGACTTCACGATTGATGCGCGACCCGCAGGGGGCTGCCGCCTCCTTGCGCGACGCCGCATAGGCTTGCGCCGCTTCGAAATGGGACAGCGTCGAGCCGTAATGATCCGGACCAGAGCCCCATAAGCCGCACTGCGCCGCAGTTTTGCGGGCGCGGCGCGGCGGAGGCCCTGCTGAAACAAGGGTCAGGACGGCGGGCAGGTTAACTTTCGAAAACATCATCTGCGACAAGGCAATAAGCCTGCCGGGTGATGCGTCGCGTTTTAAGTTTATTTACGGCTCGCCCTTTAGATGGACGTTCAACGGAGTTGGGCGCCGAAATGGTAGATCGCGGGAATGGGTGGTTTGGCGGTTCGCGAAACAAGAGCGAACCGGCGCCAGCCTCTTCAAAAGAGAAATCCCCAGTCGCTTCTGGCGATGTTTCGAATCCGGCGGGTGCGGCGAGCCCTGCTGCGGAGCCGGCGTTGCAGGCTCTTTTCGAATATGACCCCGCCGAGGGGGTTTTATCCTGGTCTGACCCGGCCGCCGCAGCGAGACTGCTTGGCGCCGACGTATCGGTCGCCGCGATAAGCCGCGCCGACTTCGCCCAGCGCATCGTCGGCGGCGAAATCAATCCGCGCGAGACGGCATTCAACGGCGATACGCAAAACTACTCTTGCGAATACCAGCTTTCGCGCCGCGCCGGCGACGCGCACTGGGTGGAGGAGCGCGGCGGATGGCTTGGGCAGGGGCGCGACCGGCGTCTGATCGGCGTCGTGCGATCGATCGAGTCCCAGAAGCGCCATGACGCGCATCTTGCCTGGCTTGCGGAGCACGACGAGCTCACCGGCGTCATGAACCGCGCGCAAATGCGCGTGCGTCTCGACCAGGCGCTTGATGCGATGAAGCTCGCAGGAGGCTCGGGCGCTTATTTTCTCGCCGGTATCGACGATGTCGGCGCGATCAACGCCGATTTCGGATTTGACGTCGCCGATGAAGTGATCGTCGAATGTTCGCGCAGGATAGCGGCGGCGATCGGCAAGAACGATTTCGTCGGGCGCATCGCGGGCACCAAATTCGCCATATACGTCAAGGATGCCGACAGCGAGCGCGTGCGCGAAGTCTGCGTGCGGCTGCTGAATGCGATCCGCGAGCGGGTCATCGAGACCAAAAAAGGATCCGTCGCAGCATCGATTTCGATCGGCGCCGTCGAAGCGCCGCGTGACGCAGAGAACGCCTACAGGGCGATGGCCTGCGCAGAAGCCGCGCTCGACCAGGCAAAGCGCCTCGGCCGCTCAAGCTGGTCGTCGTTCAACGAAAAGACCGACATTGTGACTATGCGACGCCGCAACACGCATATGTCGGATGTCATTCTGACGGCGCTGAACGAGCGCCGCGTCCGCCTCGCCTTCCAGCCGATCGTCAGCGACATCGGCGAAGCGCCGTCGAAATTTGAATGCCTCATCCGCATGCGGGCGCTCGACGGGCGTGAAGTGCCCGCGCCGGAATTCATTCCCGTCGCAGAGCGCCTCGGCCTCGTGCATCTCCTCGATCGGCGGGTGCTCGAACTCGCGGTGAACACGCTCGCGGCCATTCCGAACATCAAGCTGAACGTCAACGTCTCGATGGAGACGGTCAAGGATCCCGTCTGGGCGGAGGGCTATCTTTCCGTCATGCGCGCCAATGAAACCCTCGCGCGGCGGATCACGGTCGAGCTCACCGAAACACAGGTGATCGACGCCATCGACGCATCGATCGAGTTTGTGTCTGAACTGAAAAAGATCGGGGCGTCATTCGGCATCGACGACTTCGGCGCGGGATACACCTCGTTCCGCAATCTGAAGGCGCTCGACATCGATATCCTGAAGATCGACGGCTCGTTCGTCACCGGCGTTTCATCGTCGCGCGAGAACCAGCTTTTCGTCCGGACGCTTCTCGACCTCGCGCGTAATTTCGGCATGAAGACAGTCGCCGAATGGGTCGACAACGAAGCCGACGCCATGCTCCTCAAGGGGCTCGGCGTCGACTTCCTGCAGGGTTATCTGATCGGCAAGCCGGAAACCAATCCGATCTGGCTGCCGGACGGCGCCCCTGATGTGACGCAGCTGTCTCAGGCGCGCTACAGCGCCTGACCCTCGCGGCGATCAGCGATCCTTGTCGAGTTTTGCAAGCTGGCGCTTCAGTTCCGCCAGCTCTTCCCGAAGCTTGTGGATTTCCGCGCCGCTTTCGTCGGCGGCGCCGCTTGCGCGTTGCGCCTGTTGGTAAAAGCCGCCCATCGGCGTGAACATCTTCATCGCCTGATCGAAAAGCGCCATGTTCTGGCGCGCCATTTCCTCAAACATCTGGAATCCGGGGGCGGCGCCAAACGTCTCCCGCATGCGCGAACGCAGCTTGTCCTGATTGTTCGCAAAGGCGTCCATGCTCATCTCGAGGTAGGACGGCACGAAGGCCTGGAGATTATCGCCGTAGAATTTGATGAGCTGGCGCAAGAACTGGATCGGCAGCAGATTCTGCCCCTTGTTCTCTTCCTCAAAAATTATCTGGGTCAGGACCGAATGGGTGATGTCGTCGTTCGTCTTCGCGTCGTAAACGACAAAATCCTGACCGTTCTTGACCATCTCGGAAAGGTAGTCGAGCGTCACATAGGAACTGGTCGCCGTATTGTAGAGACGGCGGTTCGCGTATTTCTTGATGACGATAGGCTCGTCCGGGCCGCGCCCCTTTTTGCCGCCCGTCTTGCCGGCGCTCTGTTCGCCTTCGCTCATTCCCTTGCCTCCCGGTTTGCTGCGCAGCATAGAAACCCATGCTGCAACGCAACATTTTTGTGCGCTTGCTAATCCAGCTATAGCATGAAATTGAAGGCCGGCTATCCCGCCGCCAGGCTCTCGCTCCCCGATCTTCAGATCGACAAGGCGTTTCGACTTCGCGCGTGCGGATGGAATTAAACAGGCGGAATTTCAGGAGGATCTATGAAAGGCGTTGTTATCGCATCGGCGGCGCGGACGGCGGTCGGCTCATTTGGAGGCGGCCTGTCGACGGTTTCCGCATCCGCGCTCGGGACTGCTGCGATCAAGGCCGCGCTGACGCGCGCCGGGGTTTCGGGAGAAGACGTCGGCGAGGTCATCATGGGTCATGTGCTCTCCGCCGGGCAGGGGCAAAACACAGCCCGCCAGGCGTCGATGGACGCCGGCATTCCCAAAGAGCGCCCCGCCATGACGATCAATCAGGTCTGCGGCTCCGGCCTTCGCGCTGTCGCGCTTGCAGCCCAGTCGGTGAAGACAGGCGATAATTCAATCGTCGTCGCCGGCGGGCAGGAAAACATGTCGCTCTCCCCGCATACGATGTTCCTTCGCACAGGGACCAAGATGGGCGACGTTTCCCAGGTCGACACCATGATCAAGGATGGGCTCTGGGACGCGTTTAACAATTATCACATGGGCCAGACGGCCGAGAACCTCGCCCAGAAATACCAGATCAGCCGCGATGAGCAGGACGCCTTCGCAACCGCGAGCCAGAACAAGGCGGAAGCGGCGAGAAAGGCCGGCAAGTTCAAAGACGAGATTGCCGCAGTCTCTATCAAAACGCGCAAGGGCGATGTCGTATTCGATACGGACGAATATATCCGCGACGGCGTCACCAAGGAGTCGATCGCTGGTTTGAAACCGGCCTTCGCCAAGGACGGTTCGGTCACAGCCGCGAACGCCTCCGGTCTCAATGACGGGGCTGCGGCGCTTGTCGTGATGTCCGAAGAAGAAGCGGCAAAACGCGGGGCGAAGCCTCTCGTGCGGATCGTGTCGGCGGCTCATTGCGGCGTCGACCCTTCAATCATGGGCATCGGGCCGGCGCCGGCTTCGCGCCTCGCGTTGGAAAAAGCCGGATGGAAGCTTGCCGACCTTGATCTCATTGAGGCGAATGAAGCGTTCGCGGCGCAGGCGCTCGCGGTCGGCAAGGAACTCGGCTGGGATCCCTCGAAGGTCAATGTCAACGGAGGGGCGATCGCCATCGGCCACCCGATCGGCGCGTCCGGCGCGCGCATTCTGACAACGCTCATCTATGAAATGCAGCGATCCAATGCCAGAAAAGGGCTTGCTACATTGTGCATCGGCGGCGGCATGGGCATCGCCATGTGCGTCGAGCGCGCCTGAGACCAAAAAACGACGGCGAAAAGCCGCGCAAAATGGAAACCTGGGAGGTTCCGAATGTCGACTAGAAAAGCGATTGTCACCGGCGGCACGCGCGGCATCGGCCGCGCAATATCGCTGGCGTTGAAAGACGCCGGCTGCGTCGTCGCCGCAACCTATGCCGGCAATGATGCGGCGGCGAAAGCGTTTACCGAGGAAACCGGCATCAAGACTTACAAATGGGATGTCGGCGATTACGAAGCCTGCAAGGCGGGCGTCGCTGAAATCGAGAAGGCGCAGGGTTCGACCGACATTCTCGTCAATAACGCTGGGATCACCCGTGACGGCTTCTTTCACAAGATGAAGCCGGAACAATGGCGCGAAGTGATGCGCGCGGATTTGGACAGCGTCTTCAACATGACGCACCAGGTGTTTCCCGGCATGCGCGATCGCGGCTTTGGGCGCATCGTCAACATTTCATCGATCAACGGACAAAAAGGCCAGGCCGGCCAGACTAACTATTCCGCCGCCAAGGCCGGCATGATCGGGTTCACCCGCGCGCTCGCCCAGGAAGGCGCGTTCAAGGGCGTAACGGTCAATGCAATCGCACCGGGCTATATCGCAACCGAGATGGTTGCCGCCGTCGATGCGGCGGTTCTGCAAAAAATCGTCGCGCAGATACCGGTCGGCCGGCTCGGGCAGGAAGACGAAATTGCCCGCTGCGTGGCTTTTCTAGCGGACGACAAGGCTGGGTTTATCACCGGGTCAGTGCTGACGGCCAATGGCGGCCAATATATCGCGGCCTGACGGCTAAAATTCCGCCGGCGGCGCCGGGAAACCGCGCATCCGCCCGGATTTCGCCAAAAAACGATGTATATTACGCTTGGCCGCAGGAATTTGACCGGCGGCTTAGCGGGGCCTTTGATGGCGTTAACACGGGTGATGGCGCTTCTTGCAGCGGCCGCGTCGCTTTTGGCGGCGGCGCACGCGCAAAGCGTTGCGCCATCGTCGCTCCGGGCCGACCCGTTTGCGGCGCTCGTCGGAAAGAGAAAGCCCGCAGAAGAGCGCGCCGCTGCGAACGCGTCGGTCGAGCGTTACGTGATCGCGACCGATGACCGGGTTTTCCTGTTTTCGTCAGGCGGCGGCGAAGGCCGCCTCAAATTCCTGTGCGGCGACGCCGATCGCCGGCTCTCCTGCGTCATCGACGCGGTAAATCCGGCCGAGGAAATCCATCAATTGACCGCCTCGCGCGTCTCGCGCGGCGACGTGATCTGGCGCAATCGCGAGGGGCAAACCCTGCTCCGTGTTGCAGCATACGGCGGCGTCACGGTGTTCTGGCCGGGCGATGCGCGCGGTCACGCGGCGTCGAAATCATTTGGAGAAGACCCGCCGCTCATTCTCGAATTCGCGACGATCGAGACGGCG
>JBGSLM010000117.1:0-8799 GCA_041740755.1 Parvularculaceae bacterium
GCGCAGGAAACCGACCGCACGGCGAAGGCCTGCGATGCGGCCGCGTCTGAAGCGCGCGAGCATCGCGCACGTCTCGAAGCTCAGTCCGAAGGCGCGATCGCGCGCGTTGAAGAGGCGACCGCGTTCGCGCATGAGACCTGCAATGCGACGCCAGAGGAATTGCCGGCGATCGCCGAATTCAAGGACGGCGCAGATCTTCCCTCGCGCGCCGACATCGACTCCAAGCTCGACCGCTACAAGCGCGAGCGTGAAAATCTCGGCGGCGTCAATTTGCGCGCCGACGAGGAGATGCAAGACGTCTCGACGCGCCTCGACGAATTGACGACCGAGCGCGAGGATTGCGACGGCGCCATCCGCAAACTGCGGGCTGCGATCGGCAGCCTCAACCGCGAAGCGCGCGAGCGTCTCAATGCGGCGTTCGAAACCGTCAACCGCAATTTCTCTTCGTTGTTCACGAGGCTCTTCAACGGCGGTCAGGCGGAACTGCGCCTCATCGACTCTGACGACGTGCTTGAAGCCGGCCTTGAAATCTACGCGTCGCCGCCAGGCAAGAAACTCGCATCGATGTCGCTGATGTCGGGAGGCGAACAGGCTTTGACCGCAACCGCGCTCATCTTCGCAGTCTTCATGGCGAACCCGGCGCCTGTGTGCGTGCTGGACGAAGTTGACGCCCCGCTCGACGACGCGAACACCGAACGCTTCTGCCGCCTGCTCGAAGAAATGGCGAAGGAGACGAAGACGCGCTTCCTCATCATTACGCATCATGCGCTCACCATGTCGCGTATGGATCGCCTGTTCGGCGTCACCATGGTCGAGCGCGGCGTCTCGCAGCTTGTCTCCGTCGACCTGCACAAGGCAGAACAGCTCGCTGCCGCCGAATAGCCGCCCGTAAAATCGAGAGACGGACGACTGGTCCTGATCAGGCCTCCGATGCCGCCCACCACCGCGTCAAAAGAACGCGAAGCAGCCAGAAGATCATGATGGCGATGATTGAAAACGCCGGAATGAACAGGATGATCACCGGGCGCACTTCACGGATGAATTCGGGAAATAGGTGAAGCTGGCCGGGAAAGAACGATCCGGCGGCGATGAAAAAAGCGATCAGCATGCGCCATAAGTGGCGCGCAATCCGCTGCCGGCCGGAAATCCCTCGCCTCAATATGACGCTTAGATCCAGCATCGCTGCAAAGGTTGCGACAGACGCGAATATATAACCGGGCGCGCCGCCCATGAACGCAGTTCCGTTGGCGACGGTCATTGAGGTATGGATGAATCCGGCGGCGCCCCCGAAAGCTACGACGGCGAACGCTGCTGGTTCGAAAATCCCTATCTGCTTGTCGCGGCGCTTTGCCGACATGAGGCCGGTCGAAACAAAGTAGATCGTGATAGCCCCGGCGATGACATCCGAAAGGTCCTGCGGCTGCGCATGATATCCAAGCCAGGCGGCGCTGGAGCCGCCGATGACCATGGCGATGAAAAAGATTGTTCCCGCCGCGCGATGAATGCGTGAACCTTTTCGCGACGATAACGCCGTGATCCCGGACAGGACCCCAAGTCCGCCGCCTGCGATGTGAGCCATTAGAAACGGCGTGATTTCCGTGCGAAACATGGCGCCCCTTCCCGATCGCAACTGCGTTAGCGCTGAAAATGGCTCGGCCGGCGGCGTCCTGATACAGAGAATCGGCAAAGCGGATGCAAGGCGCGACCGGATGAGGCGTCGCTTAAGGAGCACTGTTTCAAGGCCGCATCTTGAATATCGGCGCTTCGCCGCTGCCGGATAACGCCTCGCCGCAAATTTCGTGGCGCCCGACCTCGAGGACTGCTCTTATCGGCGCCAAGCAAACGAGGAAGTCACCATGCGCGCCATATTCACGCTGACTGCAAGCGCCGCCGCCATCGCCCTTTCCGCCTGCGCCACCGCGCCAGAGGGCCCGCTTTGGCCGAAGGCCGACCTTGCCGCAGCTGCGGCTTCAGTGAATGTCGATCCTGCGGCGAATGTCTTCCTCGCCGACTGGACCGGCCCCTATGGCGGCGTTCCCGCCTTCGACAAGATGGATCTTGCGCAACTGAAGCAGGCGCTCGACGCCGGCATGGCGATGAATCTCGCCGAGGTCGGTGCGATTGCCGGCAACACGCAGGCGCCGACATTCGAGAACACCATTCTCGCGCTGGAAGATTCAGGGCGCAAACTCGGCGACGTTTTCTCCTATTACGGCATTTTATCGAGCAACATGTCGTCGCCTGAATTCCGCGCGATCCAGCAGGAGATGGCCCCCAAGCTCGCCGAGTTCGGATCGAAGATCACGCAGAACGAGAAACTCTTCGCGCGCGTCAAGGCGGTTTACGAAAGCCCGCGCGTCAAGAAAATGCGCCCTGATCAACAGCGCCTCGTTTGGCTTGTCTATAATGGGTTCGCCAGAGACGGCGCGACGCTTCAGGGTGAAGCGAAAGAACGCTACGCCGCTATCGAAAAGCGTCTTGCCGAACTCCATACGAAATTCGGCGACAACGTGCTGCATGACGAGGAAACCTACGTCACCTATCTGACCAAGGCGCAATTGGGCGGCCTGTCGGAGTCGCTCATCAAGGCCGCCGCCGCCGCCGCGGAAGAGCGCGGACAAAAGGGCAAATACGCGGTCACAAATACGCGCTCGTCGATGGACCCGTTCCTCACCTATTCAACGGAGCGCAAGCTGCGCGAGAAAGTATGGCGCACCTATTATGATCGTGGCGACAATGGCGACGCGTTCGACAACAATGCGATCATCGCCGAAATCCTGAAACTGCGCGATGAGCGCGTCGGGCTTCTCGGCTATGAGAACTACGCGGCGTGGCGGTTGGAAGACCGCATGGCGAAGACGCCTGACCGCGCAATCGAACTGATGGAAGCGGTCTGGCCCGCTGCTGTCGCGCGCGCGAAGGAAGAAGTCGCCGACATGCAGGCGGTCGCAGACGCAGAAGGGGCGAAGATCAAGATAGAGCCCTGGGATTACCGCTATTACGCTGAGAAAGTCCGCGTCGCGAAATACGATCTCAACTCGGATGAGGTGAAACAGTATCTTGAGCTGAACAAACTGCGCGAGGCGATGTTCTTCGTCGCGGGCGAGCTGTTCAACTTCAACTTCACGCCCGTCGCGGACGGCGCCGTTCCTTTATTCCACGAAGACGTGAAGGTCTGGGAAGTCACAGACAGGACGAGCGGCGCCCATATCGGGCTTTGGTATCTCGATCCCTTCGCGCGGCCGGGAAAGCGCTCGGGCGCATGGGCGACGAGCTATCGTACGCACGAAACGTTCAATGGCGATAAAACAGTGCTGTCATCGAACAATTCGAACTTCGTCAAAGCGGCGCCTGGCGAGCCCGTGCTCATTTCATGGGATGACGCGGAAACTTACTTCCACGAATTCGGCCACGCGCTCCACTCTCTCTCGTCGCGGGTCGATTACCCGACGCTGAACAGCGGCGTCAGGGATTACACCGAATTCCAGTCGCAACTCCTTGAGCGCTGGCTGCCGACCGAAGAAGTGATTTCCCGCTTCCTCGTTCATTACAAAACCGGCGAACCGATGCCCAAAGAACTCGTCGCGAAGATCAAGGCGGCGGCGAATTTCAATCAGGGATTCCAGACGACGGAATTTCTCGCCTCAGCGCTTGTCGACATGCGGTTCCACATGGCGGATCCGGCGAACATCGATCCTGATAAATTTGAGCGCGAAACGCTCGCGGAACTTGGCATGCCGAGCGAGATCGTCATGCGCCACCGCTCCCCGCATTTCAGCCACATCTTCTCGGGCGAAGGTTATTCCGCCGGATACTACGGCTACATGTGGGCTGACGTTTTGACTTCCGACGCTGCGCAGGTCTTCGAATCGGCGCCTGGCGGCTATTACGACAGGAAAGTCGCAAAGAGCCTTGTCGATAATCTTTTTGCGCCAAGGAATGCGATTGACCCGGTCGACGCGTACCGCAATTTCCGCGGAAGCGACGCCAAGGTCGAGGCGCTGTTGCGCGATCGCGGCTTCCCGGTCCCCGAATAGGGCTGCGGCAAATCGAAAAATGGCGCGCTGGTGAGCCGGCGCGCTTCCATGCCCGGCGCGGCGAGACGACGCGGCGGCGTTAGTCCCCGGAATTCAATCTTTTAGGCCCGATTTGCGAGCCTTGACGCTATGCTGCGGCGCAGCTAGGTTCCGCGCGATTTTAAAGGGGTTCGGGGCTCTCCGATCCCCCTCTCCAGGCACGCCCAAGGCGGGGTTAGGATGACCGATACCGCCGGCAAGCAAGACCCGTCGCCGCTGGATGAGTTTTCGTCGCGTTTGGAGGCAGCCCAAAAGGCCGTCGAACCGAACGCCGAAGACCCAAACGCGACACGCGGCCGCGCGATGGGCAAAGGGTTCCGATTGGGATCGGAACTGCTCGCCGCGATGATCGTCGGGCCCGGATTGGGCCTGTTGATCGACCGGCTGGCGGGAACTGCGCCCTGGGGGATGATCGTCGGCATTCTGGTTGGCTTTGCAGCCGGAATCAGAAATGTCGCAAGTGCGATCAAGGACGACCGCGCCGGCGGCGACGACGGCGCAACATAATCAACCGGAAGCAGACGCCTTGCGTCTCCTTCCAAGAGGCGCGGAAGACATGTTGAGGACGATGGCCGCCGGTCCGATGGAGCAATTTGAAATTGTTCCGCTTGTGCCCCTCACCATGGGCGGCGTCGACGTCTCGTTCACCAATTCGACCCTTTGGATGTGGATCGCCCTCGGCGTCGCAATCGTCTTCTTTGGCGTTGCAACGCGAAGCCGCGCGCTGATCCCGGGCCGGCTGCAATCGGTTGCGGAAGTTTTCTACGAGTTCATTGCGGATACGGTGCGCGGCGCGATCGGGCCCGAAGGCATGAAGTTCTTCCCCTACGTCTTCACGCTCTTCATCTATATTCTGTTTGCAAACATCCTTGGCCTCTTCCCGACCATTCCGGGCCTGCCGCACACGTTCACGACAACGAGCCATATCGCGGTGACGCTCTCGCTCGGCCTCCTGTCGATCTCGATCGTCATCGTTTACGGCTTTTACAAGAACGGTTTTTCGTTCCTGAAGCTGTTTGTGCCGTCCGGCGTGCCGGTCTGGCTGCTGCCGCTCGTCAGCCTCATTGAAATCGTGTCATTTCTTTCGCGCCCGATCAGCCTTGCGATCCGGTTGTTCGCGAACATGCTTGCGGGCCACATCATCCTGAAAGTCTTCGCAGGCTTCATCATCTCGCTGATGGGCGCAGGCGGCGTCATCGGCCTGATCTCAATCTTCCCTTTCATCGGGATCGTCGCCATCACGCTGCTCGAAATTCTTGTCGCGTTCCTGCAGGCCTATGTGTTTGCAATTCTCACCTGCATCTATCTCAACGACGCGGTTCACGCCGGTCATCACTAATACGCAAGTTCACCAATTCGTTCGCGGACGGGGGCCGGCCGCAGAACGAACCCCACAACGGCTCAAGAGAGACCAAGGAGTTAAACATGGACGTTGAAGCAGCGAAAATGATCGGAGCCGGCATTGCGGCGCTTCCGCTGGCGGGCGCCGGCGTCGGCCTCGGCCTGATTTTCGGCAACTTCCTCGCGGGCGCTTTCCGCAATCCGTCGGCGGCGGCCGGCAACCAGCAGACCCTGCTGCTCGCCTTCGCGCTGACCGAATTCACGGGCCTTCTGGGCTTCGTTATCGCGATGCTTATCTTGTTCGCCGTCTAGGGCGAATTGCCCCTGGCGACGCGCATCAACCGGACAAAGGCCCATGATCCTTACGCTGACAGTCCTCGCTGAAGAAGCGGCTCACGCCGCCGGCGAGGCCGCCCATTCGGAAAGCGCCGGCCTTCCCCAGATGGACGTGTCGACCTTCCCGAGCCAGATCTTCTGGCTCGCGGTGACGTTCGGCCTGCTCTACTGGATCATGTCGTCGCTGGTCCTGCCGCGCCTTGGGGCGGCGATCGAAGAGCGGCGCGACCGCATCGCGGACGATCTCGACCGCGCCGCCGAGTCAAAGCGCATGGCCGGAGAGGCGGAGGCCGCCTACAACCGGGCGCTCGCCGATGCGCGCGCAAAGTCCCAGGCGATCGCAGGCGAGACGCGCGATGAAGTGAACGCGGAAATCAGCGCTCTCCAAAAAGACGCCGAGGAAACGCTAGCCGACAAGACGGAAGCCGCTGAAAAACGCATCGCCGATATGAAGAAATCGGCATCCGCAAAAGTGCGCCAGGCGGCCGCCGATACGACGCGCGCGATCGTCGAGGCGTTGATCCAGGAAACGCCGGCGGAGGCTGCAGTCGAAGCTGCGCTCGCCAAAGCGTCGAACGCGTAAGGACAAGACATGATCGAACTTGCGCTATTCCTTGCTTCAGCGGCCGAAGAAGCAGCCCATGGCGGCGGCCACGAGAAGCTGCCCTTCTTTCAGGATCCGACAAACTGGGTGAGCTTTGGCTTCCTCGTCGTCGTCGCGCTGTTTGCCTATCTCGGCGTCCACAAAAAGCTTGCTGCTGCGCTCGATAAACGCGCGCAAGATATCGCGGACGAGCTTGATCGCGCCCGCGCGCTCCGCGATGAGGCGCAAGAACTTCTCGCGAAGTATCAGCGCCGCCAGCGCGAAGCCGAAGACGAGGCCGCCGGCATTGTCGAACAGGCCAAACGCGACGCCCAGCGCATCGCCGCCGACGCCCGCACGAAAATCGAAGAGCAGATCGAACGCCGGACGAAATCCGCTGAAGACAAGATCGCAAGAGCCGAAGCGCAGGCCGTCGCTGAAATGCGCGGGGCGACTGCGGAACTTGCGATTGAGGCCGCGCGCGAAATCATCCGCTCACGCATGGATCAGGGCGCGCAGTCGACGCTCGCCGAACGCGCGATTGATGAGCTTCGAACCAAGCTGCATTAGCGATCCGGCCTGACGCGCATCGGATCCATTAGCGGACTTTTTCCCGCCAAATTCAACGCGCTCCAAAGTCGTCCCTGCCTCAAAACGCCTCCCCCGGCCGGGCCGCACGCCATCCTGATTTGCCCCGCGCGATCGGCGGCGCCATGATCGGCGCGAAGCAACCGGCAAGGAGTGCGCGATCAACGTCGAAAGCATCAGACGATCCGGCAGCGCGCCGCATGATCTCATCCGCTTCTGGTTCAAGGACGCGGGGCCGAAAAAATGGTTTCGCGGCGGACCTCAATTCGACGCAGAAATCCGGACGAGATTTTCCGCGCACCACAGCGCCGCGTCGGCCGGTCTCCTCGATCATTGGCGTGCAACGCCTGCCGGCGCGCTCGCGCTCATTCTCATTCTCGACCAGTTTTCGCGAAACATGTTTCGCCGCGACGCGCGCGCCTATGCGAGCGATCCTTACGCCCGCATGATTGCGTCCGCCGCGATCGCGCGCCGCTTTGATAAGATCGCGGCGGCGCAGTCGCGCGCCTTTTTCTATCTGCCCTTCATGCATTCCGAACAGATGGGCGATCAGAAACGCTCCCTCGCCCTCTTCACGGCGACGATGTCCGCGTCAGCGAACCTCCCCTTTGCCATCCGTCATGCGAAAATCATCCGCTGCTTTGGACGGTTTCCGCACCGGAACTCCATCCTCCGCCGCCAATCGACGCCAAAAGAAATCGCCTTTCTGAAGCATGGCGGCTTTTCCGCCTGACGAACGCGATTGGGCGCGCAACGGCGAGCCATGCGCCTCGCGCGAAATCCGGTTGCAAGCGATGTCAACATTCGCCTTATTGTCGCCTATTAACCAAATAAGCAATTGATCCGTCTACGGAATCAAAAAAGTTATCCCCCTCCCCCTGCGGCGCCCTTAGCCTCTCTTCCTTAATCGAGCGAACCGCACTTTTGCCGCCGAGAAATCTCAACTGCGCGCGCCGCGATGCGGAAGGAAGAAAGGAGGAAAGAGTGATCGACGCGAGGTCAGACGGCCGAAATCCCGGCGCCGCCGAATCTATTCGGAAAGGCACGCCGCGATCTCTCGCGTCAGGCGAGATTTTCAGCGAACTGGCCGTATCGCCTGAAACGCACGAGATAGGCTGGAACAATCGCCTCGACCGTCTTTGGCGATATTCCAAGATCGGCGAACGTTGCTGCGCCGTCGCTGACGATATTGTTGCGCTTAAACAGTTTGATCTGGTCCCGCGTGACCGGCGGCGCGAAAAACGGGAGCGCGCCGACGCACTCGCCGAGGAATCCAATCGCCGGGGCAAGCGCAAACGGAACCGGCGCAAGCATGCGCCGCCGCCCGGTCTCGGCCAGAATGAATTCCAGAAGCTGGCGGAATGTGTAGGTGCGCGGACCGCCAAGTTCATAAATGCGCCCGGCGGCGGCAGGCTGCTCGAGCGCGGCAAGGACAGCGTCGGCGACATCATCGACACAGACGGGCTGGAACTTCGTGCCGCCGCCGCCGAACAGCAGCGGCAATGGCACGAATGCAGGCGCCATCGACATCAGCGTTGCGAATTTATTGAAGAACTGGTCTTCCGGGCCGAACACGACCGAGGGACGAAAGATCGTCGCGGTCGGGATCGCAGTTTGAACCGCGCGCTCCGCCTCGCCCTTGCTACGCGCATAAAGACTGTCGCTCGCCGCATCGGCGCCGATCGCGGATACATGGACGAACGCCTTGACGCCGGCCGACGACGCCGCTTCCGCGATCGCAGAAGCGCCCATCGCCTGCACGCGCGCAAAGCTTTGCGCACCCTCCTGATGAAGAAGGCCGACGAGATTGATAACGGCGTCTGCGCCTTCCATCGCGCGCTCGACCGATTGGCGATGGCGGACGTTCGCCTGAAA
>JBGSLM010000118.1:0-23187 GCA_041740755.1 Parvularculaceae bacterium
GGCGCCTTTGATAGAGAGGAAACAGGAGTGGACCGCTTGCGTTGCCATCTTCTGCCCTCTCCACACTTGAAGTAAGGCGTAGCCCAGTAGGGCTCCTAGTGTCTGTTTCGGTGTGGTTCACCCACGTCTAACGGGTGACCACCGGCGCCTGTCGCAGTCGGCCGTTTGACGAGGCTGTTGACAGTGCAGAAGCCACCCCAAATTGCTGCGGCATTTGGGTACAGGGATTCCAGCGGTTTCGCGACCAGCTTCCCGCCAAACAGGGCCTAGAAGAGATTTCTGACCATCATAGAAATCTTACCCGCAAGTAAGGAGTGGAGGCGCCAAGAACTGCCTCCAAGAGTTTGACCTGATTGGGGCGCCAAGATTTGCCCTTGTCAGAAAACTCTCCTCCCCAAACACCAAAGCCTCAGCGAGGGATTTGTGAGTTAACCCAGATTCTAGTGTGTGGAAGGGCTAAAAGGGGTCAAACACCAGTGTTTTCAAGCTTGTTGCAACAAAGCTTGCAGCTTAGTCCACGTCTGGGCGAAGCAGAGTACAGGGGAGAAGCACTGTCCGTTGGGCCAGCTTGAAGCTTAACCTAACCCACGCCTAGCGTCATGGCATCTCACAGGTCTACCTGTTTGGGAAATCAGCGTGATGCTGAAATTACCAACATCAAGTCCAAGTTGGAGCAAGCCCTCCAACTCCTGGACAATACAGTGGAGGACAATCCCATCAATGGTCACCTCCTCTCCACTAACATCAAAAATTTGGACAAAACCTTGGCACAGTACGAGGCAAGCCTGTACCAGCGAGTTACTCGCGCAGATCCCAACGTCACAGAAATCATCAAGATCTGGACCGCGATCCGCGAAAAATATTTCACCAAGCGCGACGCAATCAAGCAATGGATGTACTCAAAAGAGACTTTGCTGACCAACCAACTCTACAGATTCTGTCCACTGACATGGTCAAGTTCAAGAAACCAACATCATCTAGATGCATCCGTGCATCAAGTCGAAGCACACGCACCCAAAGCATTCAGCTTACGGTGCAGCGGCAACAAAAAAGTGCCGTGGTGGACCCGCAACCCACCAACGCCGACCCAGCGGCCGCCGCGGGAATCAAAATTCCGCACCATGCCGGCAGCCGCCAAGGCTCTCTGCCAGAGTCGGACGCTGTATCACAACAAGAATACAGCATTCCAGATGGTTTTGTCGCCACATCGCGACCACGGCCACCAACTGCTACGGTCGTTTCCAGCAGCACCAGCTCATCCAGCAAAAGATCCTCGCAGTTCTCCAAGCATGGCCTTATCGACTATTTCCCTACCACACCAGAGGAAATTCCGCAGTACCTAGTGCGAGTCGAGGACAAGCTCACACAGAACCTCAAGGCCCTGGAGAAGGACACTAACCGCATCGCAGTCCGAAAAGCCCTTCTCTGCAATGCAGTGGCCAGGAAGATACTACTCGACCTCCCAACCCTGGCCAGCCAAGCTTCCAATGATATTCCTGAAGTTTTTCATAGCGGCGACCTCCCGGATGGGTGGCGAAAATCGGTCGTCATGTCGATCAACGACACCCGTGACGAGTTGAAGCGCGCGCATCAAAGCGTCACGAAACTTCGCCGGCAGCTTACGGAAATCGACAAGCGCCGCAGCAAGCGCCGCGTCCAGATCGCGGCAAGCCTTGAACGCGCAGAATCCCTGCTCGCGGAATTTCAGAACGCCTGGCGTTGAAAGCCGGCAAGAGCGGTCATGCCTCAGCCCAGCGCAGCCCACGACAAGCCGCAGGAAGGCGCAAAACGCTTCGCCATGTCGGTCGATGTCGAGGATTATTTTCAGGTCTGGGCGCTCTCGCCCGTCATCCGCCGCGAAAATTGGGACTGTTACTCCCTGCGCGTCAGCGATGCGACGCGGCGCGTCCTTGACCTATTCGATCGACGAAACGCGAAAGCGACGTTCTTCACGCTCGGCTGGATTGCGGAGCGAACGCCGGACCTCATTCGAGAAATCGTCGCGCGCGGCCATGAACTTGCGAGCCACGGCTATGATCACACCAAGGTATTCGATCAAACTTCGGATGAATTTCGCGCTGATGTCATAAAGACAAAACGTCTTCTGGAAGACGCTGGCGGCGTGGCGGTGACGGGTTTTCGCGCAGCGGGATTTTCAATCGACGCCAGAACGCCATGGGCGCACGAAATTCTGGGCGAGACCGGACATCTCTATTCATCGAGCAGCCACCCGATCGCGCACGATCATTACGGTGATCCCAAGGGCTTGCGCTCTCCTAATGTGCGCGGAGGGATCATCGAGGCGCCGGTCGCGACCGCTGTAATTTTCGGCCGCCGCGTCTCCTGTGCGGGCGGCGGCTGGTTCCGCGCAGCGCCCTATGCAGCTTCGCGCGCGCTCCTGCGCAGAGCTTCCCGGTCAATTGATGGTCCGGCGATTTTCTACTTTCATCCATGGGAGATTGACGCCGAACAGCCGCGTGTTGAGGGCCTATCGGCGAAATCTTCGCTGCGGCATTACCTAAATCTTGATCGCATGGAGCGAAAGCTCGAAAGGCTGCTTGGCGATTTCGAATGGCGCCGCATCGACGATGCGCTAGGACTGAGAAATATACAGGGCGCGGCGGCATGAGCGGGCAAATTGTCGTTCGAGAATTTTCAGAACGTGACCGCGATGCGTGGCAGACCTATCTCGCAGGCAACAAGAACGCGACGCTTTTCCACGATCTAAGATGGTCGGATGCGGTCAGCACCGGCTATGGATACGCCAATCGCCATCTTGTGGCCGAACGCGTCGGCGCGATCGTCGGCGTGTTGCCGCTAATCTTCATCGCGTCGCCGCTTCTTGGAAAATCGCTCATTTCAACCGCGTTCTCCGTTGGCGGCGGCATCCTTGCCGATGACGATGAGGTTGCCGCAGCGCTTGGCGCCGTAGCGCTCGAACTCGGCAGACGCCTTAAGGTCAATTATGTCGAATTGCGCGGCGGGCCGTCGCCCGGCGAGGGATTTATCGCAAAATCTGGAGTTTACGCGAGCTTTGAAAGGGAGATGCCGGCCGATCCGGAGGCGATCAGAAACTGGTTGCCGCGCAATCGCCGTGCAGAAGTGAAAAAGGCGCTTCGTATCGACGATCCGAATGAAAATTCATTCCGGACCACAAACAGGACGCGGGAATTTTACAAGGTTTACGCACCGGCGCTCAGAAATCTCGGGACGCCCGTGATGCCTCAGAAATTTCTTGCGGCGCTCAAGGTGAATTTCGGCGACCAGGTTGAAATCGGTCTTGTGGAACACCACGGTGAGCCAATCGCCGGTCTGCTTTCTTTCTGGTATCGCGACCGGATCATGCCCTATTATATAGGCGCCGATCGGAAAGCGCGCGACATCAGGGCTTATGATTACCTATACTACAAATTGATGCGGCGCGCTGTTGAGCGCGGCGTTCGGATTTTCGATTTCGGACGCAGCAAATTGGGCTCTACGCATTTCGACACCAAGACATTTTGGGGATTTGAGCCGAAGGAGGTCGTCTATCACATCGGCCTTGTTCGCGCCAAAGCGACGCCGAACGTCAATCCGAACAACCCGAAATTTGCGCGCTTTATAGAAATGTGGCGTCGCCTGCCGGCGCCGGTTGCGAATTTTCTCGGCCCGATCGTCGCCCGGAATTTTCCATGATGGCGCCGCACATCCTCTATCTCGCGCACCGAATTCCCTATCCGCCAGACAAGGGCGACAAGATCCGATCATGGAAGACGCTTGAGCATCTCGCGCGCCGATTTCGCGTGCATCTTGGCGCATTTGTCGATCATGCGCGCGACTTTCAGCATGAAGCGCACCTGAAAGGCGTCTGCGAAAGCGTTACGTTAGTTCCGCTGGACAAGCGTGTTGCAACGTTGCGGAGCGCAACCGGTTTCATTCGCGGCGAGCCGCTCACTTTTCCGTATTACAGGGATGCTCGCATGGCTGCCGGGGTTGCAAAGGCGCGAGCCGTCGGCCTTGTCGCTGAAATCGCTTTCTCCTCGTCGATGGCGCAATATCTCGCAGACAAATCGAACGCGCCGCGCATTATCGATCTTTGCGACGCCGACAGCGCAAAATGGACGGAATATTCGCGGCGGAAAGGCTGGCCCATGAGCGCTGTCTTCGCGCGTGAAGGCAAGCGCCTAGCCGCCGCCGAAAGCGCGATCATCAATTGGGCGGATGCGACCTTCGCCATCAGCGAAGAAGAGGCGGACCTGCTTGGAAGCCGCGACGATGCGGCAAAGGACGTCCTCTGGTTCTGCAACGGCGTCGACATCGACTATTTTTCGCCGCGAAAGTGCGCCGTCGGCGACAAGCGCTTCACGGCTGTCGTAGTCGGCGCAATGGACTATTGGGCGAATGTCGACGCCGTCATGTGGTTCGTGCGCGACATCTGGCCGGCGATCAGGGCGTCGCTGACAGATGCGACCTTTGCAATCGTCGGGTCCAATCCTGCACGAGAATTGCGGTCTCTCGATGGAGAAAACGGCATCACCGTCACCGGCCGCGTTTCGGATGTCCGCCCCTATGTCGAAGGCGCGGCGCTCGTCGTCGCGCCGATGCGGATCGCGCGCGGCGTTCAAAATAAAGTGCTTGAAGCGATGGCGATGGGAAAAGCGGTGGTCGCAACGCCCGCCGGACTTGAAGGCATCGACGCGCAGATCGGGTCGGAAGCGATCGCCGCAGCGTCTCAGGACGCTTTTGCGCGTGAGGTGATCAAGCTTGCCGAAGATGAAGGTGCGGCGCGCAAAATCGGCGCCGCCGCGCGCGCCCGCATCCTCGCGGACTACCAATGGCCGCAACAGCTCGCTAAACTCGACGAGGCGCTGGGCCGGTTGATCGTGCGCTGATCAGTCGATTTTGCTGGCGAATTCCGCGGCGCGACGCTCCCGGTCGTCAACACGAAGGCTGAAAATATCTGGCCGGGCATAGTGGCCCGCGATGTCGCACGCCGCTTTTGCCGCGCGCACGACGTCAAGAGAGCCATCCGCATAGAGAATGTCTTCGCCGTCGATCGGGCCCGCAATGATTTCTCCGCGCGGGTCGATGATGGCGGATTGCCCCGTATGCTCCCACACGCCGAGCGGTTTCCACCGGTCAGGAATGTGCTTTTCCAGTCTCAGCCCTGCGACGCAAATCACATAGGCGGCGGCCTGGCTGGCAAACGCGCGGGAGAGAAGATGTTGCCGCGCCCAGCAATATTCTTCCTGGCGCGGAATTTTCTCCCAGCCCGGCCATAGCGCGCA
Source organism: Parvularculaceae bacterium (assembly GCA_041740755.1). GTDB lineage: Bacteria > Pseudomonadota > Alphaproteobacteria > Caulobacterales > Parvularculaceae > Amphiplicatus. Next base: position 5,268 of record JBGSLM010000118.1, read on the forward strand.
GTGAATTTGCGTTCCTTGAGCGGCGAGGGCGTATCCGGGAAGCATCATCTGATGCTCCCAACAATTGAGCGCGCTGATCTTCGCGTAATCCCTCTGATGCGCTTTAAGTCCGACAGCGTCGCCATCGCCCCAAATGATGCGTTCGGCGTGGGTCGGCTTGAGCTTTCTGTGTCGGCCGAGAATTGCACCTTCGCGGCTGATCGTCAGCGCTGTGCAATAGGCGGCGCCCTCCGTGACCGGATCTTTTTCAGCAACGCCGATAACGACGTCGACGCCGGCGGTCCGCGCGGCGTCGCATAGGGCGTCTGTCTCAGGCCCGCCGATCTTGATCGCATTCTCAAGGTAGACGGCGCTCGCCTCCCAGGTGAGATCTTGAACCCGGCCTTCGACCCAGAACGGGTAGCCCGGGAGCCATGTTTCGCCGAAAGCGACAAGGTCGGCGCCGCCGCTTCCGGCCTTGCCGATCAATCGGCAGGCCTTTTCCATCGATGCGTCCTTGTCGAACAGGATAGACGCTGCCTGCGCTGCCGCCATCCGGAAGGTTTTCTTCGTCATTTTTGCTCCCGCGCCGTCATTGCCTGGCCGAGTTTATGTTGCGGCGCCGCATAAAATTTGGACGGCCCATGTTGCCCCGCCGCCGCTTCCTTTCGGGGGGCGAGGCGCCTAAACTGGGCGGCAGGTTGAACGGGGTCAACGGGGGCTTGAATGGTCAGAATCTTTCTTCCGCTCGCCGTCATCGCGACATTGCTCTTTGCACCGATTTTCGGCGGCGAAGCGTCGGAGGTCGGCGGCATCGTCAAGACCAATACGGTCACCGGCATGGACTATGTGGGCGAGACCGTGAAGTGCTGGACGAATGGAACATATTCGATCGCTGGCGATTGCGCGCCGCAGGGCGGCAATAAAGGCCTTGCGATTTTCGCTGCAGTTTTCGTCTCGGCGGTTGCAGCCGTTCTCGGCGTCGCCGGGTTGATCCCGGTTGTCGGCCGGTTGACGAGCGCGGTGACGATGCTTGCGGGCGTCGTCGTCGTCGCGGGTATCGGGTATTACATCCTCACCAATCTCGGTTCCGAAGAAGGGATCGGCGGAGTTCAGTGGGGAACCTATCTTGCAGGAGGCGGAGGTCTGTTGACCTTGATATCCGGCCTTTCTGGTATGCGCGGCAGATAAGAAAAAACGCCGCGTCACTCCCCGTTTCTGGGAGGAAACGGGAACGCGCCGCCTCAAGGGCGGCGCGTTTTTTTATTGCCGATTGGTTAATTTGGACTGGCATCCGTCGTTGCGCCCGCGACCAAGGGAGCGTTCTGCGCGACGAGATTTGTCGAGCATTTTCAGGTCGTCTTGTTCGAAAAACCCTCCGGCGAAACCGGGCGTTGCATTCATTGAATTGTGAAACTGCGAGAGTAGAACTCAATCTGCGCACCCAGACGACTTAATTAGAAAAAACAGCCAGCGCGGAAAGAGAGGGCCCTGTGGACGTTCGGGCCGACCAGAGTATGTCGAACCTTTCGGTTCACACATCGAAGCGCAGCCTTGTTCGCAGGGCGGTCGTGTTCGCGGCGCCGCTTCTATTGGTGGCGGGGGCCGTCGGCGGCGTCATGACGTTAATGGCGACCGCGCCGAAGCCGGAAAAGAACACCGAAGAGCCATTGCCGATTGCGGTCGAAATCGCAACGGCCCGCTCCGAGACGACCACTTTGCGCGTCGCAACGCAGGGGCAAGTCAAATCGAAAAATGAAGCCGATGTCGCAGCGCAAGTCGCCGGCCAGCTGGTTTCAGTATCGACCGCGCTCGAACCCGGCGCCTATTTCAAGAAGGGCGACGTGCTCGCCGAAATCGATCCGGCGCAATATCGCCTCGCAGTTGACAGAAGCCGCGGACAGGTCGCCCGCGCCAGAGAGGCGCTTGCCCGCGCAAGGTCTGAAGCCTCGCTCGCCGAAGAGGACTGGAAGGATCTCGGCCTCTCGGGCGATCCGTCGGAGCTGACGCTGCAAAAACCGCAGGTGAGCGCCGCGCTCGCGGACCTGCGCACTGCCGAATCGGCGGTCGGCGAAAGCCAGCTTAATCTTGACCGGACGAAAATCCGCGCGCCGTTCGACGGCCGAGTGATGACGCGCAAGGCGAATGTCGGCGATTTCATTTCGCCGGGTACGCCGCTCGCGTCGATCTTTGCGGTCGATGTTGCGCAGGTGCGCATTCCGTTGACTGATGCAGATCTTGCCGTGCTTGGACTTGCGCCGGGATATTCCGCAGGCGATGGACAAGACGCGCCCGTGGCAAAGCTTACCGCAGTCGTCGGCGGCGAGCCGCGCGAATGGACGGGAAGGCTGTCTCTTGTCGATGCGTCGGTCGATCCCTCAACGCGGCTTGTCTACGGACTGGTCGAAGTCGTCGATCCGTTTGGATCAGCCTATGCTGCGCCGCTTGCGCCGGGACTGTTTGTCGAGGTTCGTATCAACAGCGGCGCCAGCCAACAGCTCGTTTCGATCCCGCGCGGCGCGCTGAAAAAGAACCAGTATGTCTATGTCGTCGGCGAGGACGGCGCCATCAAGGCGCGCGAGGTGACGCCCGTGATGGCGGACGCGACGACGCTCTATTTCCGAAATGGCATCGCGGCTGGCGAGAAAGTCGTTGCATCCTTCCTTCCGTCCCCGCGCGACGGCCTCAAGGTGCGCGACATCAATGCGCCGCTTCCGAAATCCGAAAAGACCGCCGACGCTGAAAAAGCGCAGAAGAAATAGGAGGCGGCAATGATGAACGGTATCGTCGCCTGGTGGGGCAAGAACCCCGTCGCCGGCAATTTGATGATGTTCGCCTGCATTCTCGCGGGATTTCTCTCCTATTCCCAGATGGAGAAGGAATTCTGGCCGGCCGGAAGAGGCGACGCCGTCGCCATCAATGCGGTCTGGCCGGGCGCGTCTCCCGAGGACATGGAATCGCAGGTCATCGTTCGCATCGAGGAAGCGACCGCCGACCTCGACGGCATCGATTGGGTGCGAAGCCGGTCCGGCGAAGGTTTTGGCTGGGTGCGGCTGCTGACGATGCCCGGAACTGATGTTGACGCGCTTACCACGGAAGTCAAAACGCGCATCGACGGAATTTCCTCGTTCCCGCAAGGGATCGAGCCGCCGCAAGTGACGCGTGAAGTCCAGCGCAACTGGTCGATCATCATGTCCGTCCACGGAACCGCCTCGGAAAAGGTGCTCCGCGAGACCGCCATGAAATTGCGCGACAGGATCGCCCTGCTCGACGGCGGCGCCAACACGATCATCGTCGGCGCACGGCGGCCGGAAGTCTCTATAGAAGTTTCCGAAGAGGCATTGCGCCGTTACGGGCTTACGTTCGCCGACGTATCGCGCGCCGTTCAGGGCAACTCCCTCAATGTTTCGTCAGGCCGCGTCAGAACCGAAGACGGCGACTTTCAGCTTCGCGCGCGCAATCTCGCCGATACGACCTATGATTTTGGCGATATCATTGTTCGCGAAACCGCTGAGGGCGGAACGCTGCGCGTGCGGGATGTCGCAACGGTTATCGACGGCTTCGAAGACCGCAATATTTATAACCGGCTCGACGATGATCCCTCGATCCTCGTGACGGTGCAGACCGCCGACAAATTCAACATCTGGAAGACGTCGAAAGCAGTCAACGCGCTCATCAAGGAAATGGAGGCCGAACTCCCGGACGGCGTCGGCATTCGTCTCTTCTATGATGAAGCCGAAGATTTCCGCACGTTGACGACGATCTTGTTCTCGAACGCGGCGCAGGGATTTTTCCTGATCTTCGCGCTTTTGATGTTCTCGCTGCATCCAAAGGTCGCTTTCTGGTCGACTGCGGGCGTCATGACGGCCTTTGCGGGCGCATTCTTTATTCTTCCCTATGTCGGCGTGTCGCTCAACTTCATGTCGGTGTTCGGTTTTCTGCTCGTCCTTGGGATCATGGTCGACGATGCGATCATCGTCGGGGAGGCGGTTTACGAGCAGGCGGAAAGGCGCGGCAAGGGCGGCGTCGAGAATTCAATCCTCGCGACTCAGCTTGTCTTGAAGCCGCTGATCGCGTCGGTTCTTGTCACCATGATGGCGTTCTCGCCCTGGATGCTCATTTCTGGCGACGCGCGGCAGTTCACGCGCGCCATCTCGATCGTCGTGATGTCGACGCTGGTTTTCTCGCTGATTGAATCTTTGCTGATCCTGCCGGCGCACCTTGCGCACGTCGAGCCGGTGAAAAAGTCGACAACCGTCATCGGCCGCCTGATGGCGTTCCAGCAACGATGCGCCGGTACGATCCTCTGGGTCGCGGACAAGATTCACAAACCGTTGCTGCGCACCGCGATCAATCACCGCTATCTGACGCTCGCGGCTTTCGCCGGGATTTTCATTCTCGCGATCGGCTTCATGGCAAGCGGTCGGATCAAACAGACATTCATGCCGGAAGTCGAAGGCGACTTCATGCAGGTATCGATCGAGATGCCGCAATCGACGCCGTTCGAGCGCATGAAAGAAGTTGCAGAACAGCTCGCCATCGCCCGCCGCCAACTCGAAGTCGAAACCGCCGATCTTGCGGTGCTCGACCCGAACACGGGCAAGAATTCAAACGGCGTTATCCGCAGCTGGGCGACGATGGTCGAAGAAAACGTCGTCAGAGCCTATGTCAGCATGACCCCGCCGGAAACGCGCGAGATGCGTTCGAAGAAAGTGGCGGAACGCGCGAAGGGGCTGCTCGGCACTGTGCCGGACGCGGAAAAGATCGGCTTTGAGCTTTCCGGAAACAATAACGGCGCCGCCATCCAGATTGCGATCATCGGCGAAAATCAGGAAGACCTCGAAGCGGCGGTCGATGAGCTGAAAGCGCATCTTCTCACCTATTCCTCTGTCCGCTCCGTGCGGGACAGCGAGGAAGCGGCGAATGAGGAATTGCGCCTCAAGCTGAAACCGGGTGCCGAACGTCTTGGCGTCACGCTAGGCTCGCTCTCAATGCAGGTCCGCCAGGCCTATTTCGGCGAGGAAGCGCAGCGTCTGCCGCGCGACGGCGAGGACGTCCGCGTCTATGTGCGTTATCCGCAGGAAGCGCGCCGCTCGCTATCAAGCCTTGAGGAATTTCGGATCAGAACCGCAGATGGCCGTGAGATCCCGCTATCGTCAGTTGCGGAAACGAATTTCGACGAGGGCGTCACGGGTCTCGACCGCCGCCAGCGGCAGCGCTCGATTATGGTCGATGCGGAAGCCGACCGGGAAGCGCGCGCCGATATCACGCGCGATCTTGAAGAAAACTTCTTTCCGCAGTTTGATGCTCGGTATCCGACGGTGTCGCGCAGAGATCTTGGCGAAGCGGAATCGCAGAAAGAATTTTTTGCGGAAATCCTACGGCTTTTGACCTTCGCCTTCTTTGGCATGTATACGCTGCTGGCGATCGTCTTTAGATCGTACGCGCAGCCGGCGCTGATCATGTCAGCGATCCCGTTTGCGATGGTTGGCGCAATTGTCGGACACGGCGCGTTCGGAACCGGGTTTGGCCTCTTCTCCTATCTCGGCGCAATTGCGGCGATGGGCGTCGTCGTCAACGACAATGTCGTGCTCATCGACAAGATGAATCAGTTCCGCGAGAAGGGCGAGAACGCCTATAACGCAGCGCTCGACGCAGGCGTGTCGCGTTTCCGCCAGATATTCCTGACGTCCGTCACGGAATTCATCGGTCTTGCGCCGATGATATTCGAAGAAGCCGCGATTGCGCAATTCCTGAAACCGATGGCGCTCTCCCTTGCGTTCGGCGTTCTTCTTTGCATGCCGGTGACGTTGATCCTTAGCCCCTGCCTCTACCTCATCGGCAAGGACATTAAGGACAATACCAGCAAGGCCTGGCGCTGGTGGCGTCGCGGATGGAGCGATCGGCGGACGACGACGCCCGCTGAATGATCATGCGGAAAATAGCGCCGCAAGGCGCTCAATAAACCAATAAGCGGAAATGACGCCGAGCGCGTAACCGGCAGCGCGTGAAACCATGCCGAGCTTGGCGATCGCATGCGCAGGCGGCGCGAGGCGGCCAATGGCGAACATCGCAGCAAACACAATGGCGATGATCGCGATCTGGCCGGCTTCGACGCCGATATTGAAAAACAGCAGCGCGGCGATCGTTTCGGTCTTCGGCAGGCCAATCTCGCCGAGCGCCGCCGCAAATCCGGCGCCATGGACAAGCCCGAACGCGCTGGCGACAAGCGCGGGTCTTCTCCAGGCAAGTGTCGTCCTGTCGCCGCGCGCGACTTCGGTCGCCAGAAAAACAATCGACAGCGCGATGACGGCCTCGGTCGCCGGAACCGACACGCGGAAGAGGCCAAGCGCGACGAGCGCAAGCGTCAAGGAATGGGCGAGCGTGAACCCGGTGACAGTCACCAGCGTTCGACGTGCGGTTCCCGCGATGATGAGGAGGCCCGCAAGAAAGAGGAGGTGATCAATTCCGCCGGCGATGTGCTCAACGCCGATTCTGAAATAACTGGTCGAGACGCCAGCAAAGTATTCCGGTGACGGCGCGCGCCATAGGGATTGAGACGGATCGAGGATCGCCGTTTTCGTCTCGCCGCTCGCAAAAGTGACGCGAATGAGCGTGCTGATCGACGGGTTGTACGAGGGCCAATCAATCGAAATCATCGCGTCCGCAAGATCGCAATCATAAAGCGCGCTCTGCCGGCGCGGATCTGGCCCCGTCCGGCGCGTTTCCGCGCATGGCGTTTCGAGCCGCACCGCCGGCGCATTTTCAATACCGACCGCAGCAGGCGCCGTGTATTTCAATTTGACGCCGCCGCCGACTTCTGTCAATTCGATGAACAGTGGGCGCGAATCGTGCGCGAGCGCAGCGTGCGCGCCGGAAAAGAACAAAATCAACACGATCAACAGAAAGCGCAATTCAGTCTCCCGCTGAAACGCGGTCATCGATCTTGTATTTCGCGACGATCTCGTCGATCGCCGCATCGATCTCTTTCTGGCGCATTTCTTCGGTGAGATCGGATTTTACTAACTCGCGGATGGCATCAAGCGGCGGCGTGCTGGCGGGGGTACGGGCAGAGACGAAAATCAGATGATCGCCATATTGCGAGCGGTAGGGACCGCGCCATTCATCAAGCGGCGATGACGGATCAAAGACCGCGCCAGCGATTTCCTCGCCAAGCTGGCTCATGATGTAATCGTCGGTGCGGTCAACATAGTTTTTGTGAAAAAGAAAGCGGTCGCCATAGCGCGTCGCATCCGAAAAACCGGCGCCGTCGTCGCGGAGAGTTTGAAGCAGCCCCAGCGCCGTGGCGCGCGCCGCTTCGGGCGGATTCTTTTCCGTTGAGACGAACACATGGGTCAATGTCGCTGAAGGCGGCGACGCATAGCGGTCGCGATTGGCGTCATAAAAGCCCGCAACATCTGCATCTGAAGGCTCGGCTGCGGGCGCGGCCGCTTCGGCGAGGAATTCGACCTTCTGCACCATTCTTTGACGGATGACATAGTCATTCGCGTCGAGGCCGAGCGCCGCCGCTTCCCGGGCGAGCGCTTCCTCGCGCACATATTCGCGGATCAGGTTTGCACGCGCCGCATTGTCGAAACCGTCGAGCATCGTCGCGGCCGCAGTCGCTTCAAACGCTTTTGACCGGTATTGGATGAAGCCGAGTAGGGCGGCTCTATCGACGACGATCGCGTCTTCGTCCGGGTCGGACGGATTGGCCGCGCTGCCGATCGCAAACAGGACTGCGCCAGCCGCCAGAAAGTGCACCAGCGGGTCATTCAGGAATTTGCGCACGCTCAGCCTTTCGCCGGAGAGTACCATATCGGCGACGTGTAGGCGCGTTCCTGAATAGTTTTCGCGTACCCCTCTGGCGGCGACTTTTGCATCGCGACCGAGTCGTAGAGAGAATTTCTGGGCGTTGGAATCTGCAGCACGCGCACATAATAAAAGGCGCTTGCCGACCGGTCGAATTCGGGGTCGGTCCACACGGTCACCAGCTCGGCGGCGCCAATTGAGTTGCTGTAGGACGCCGTCGAAAGATCGACCGTATCGCCGATTGCAGGAAGTTTTCCATCCGCGCCAATCTCCCGGCCGGACGACCACGCGATGTCGAATACTTTCTCGCGCGCCATTCCGTCGGCGCCGAGCCAGCCTTTGACGATCTGCACGCGGTCGAGATTGGCGTCTTTGGGGTCCTTGACCGCCTGCACGAGAAAGCTTGGCGCGCTCGCTTCCGCGCCGCCCGAAAGATCGCCGCCCATCGGGACGCCCTTCGCGTACCCAACCTCGGCAAGGTCAGGCGCATTCACATCTTCCTGCGAAAAGCTGAAGCCGCCAAAGAAACGAACCGACATCCGCGGGCCGGTCGTGCCATAGACTTCACGCCGCTTCATCGCCGCGAAGATTTCCTCGCGCGTGTTCTCGCGGGCCCAGACTGCGGCAAGGCCGGACGCCGACATATCCCAGCCCGAGATGATCCCGCCGAGTTTGTAGTCCTTTGTCTCGGGAACCGAGTCATAGGCGAACTTGCCCATGAAATTGTCTTCTTCGGCGGTCGCAAGTCCGCTGTGGGAATCGGTCGAGCCGATCATGCCAAGCTTGTACGGATTGACGCCGAGCTGCTTTTCAAGCTCAAGCCCCGACTTCAATGCGCCGCGAACATAGTCGGCGGGCGTTGCCGTCGGCGTATTTTCGACGCCCTGACGCCCTTCGATCAGGACTTTGAAAAATTCAAATCCCGCCAATTCGTCCTGCGGAGACAGATCGGGGTGCGTTTCGGACGTTCCCTTGATTTGCGTGACTTCGGCGAGCGGCTCCCACGCCGCGCGAAGGCGCGCATATTCAGCCGTCATCGGCCGACCTTCATTGTCGACCGCGGCGAACATTCGCCCTTTCGAAATGTTTGAATTGTGCGGAATTGAAACGAAATCAGACCCGGTTTTTCCTTTCGTTTCAGCGAGCCATTTCCAGAGATCCTCCGGATTGCCGCTGTCATTGGCCGAGTAGGGAAGGAAGGTCTTCGCCGTCGCTGGCGACATTGGGGAAAGAACGATGCGGTGCAAATTCGCGCCGTTTGGCGTTGGCGTATATTCCCATCCAACGAGCGTCGTGAATTTTCCGGGGCGGTTGTATTTTTCGGCGGCGTCCATGTTGGACGACCAGCCGGTTCGGAAAATGTCCTCATTATAGAGTTCGGACAAAAGCGTCGGGTCAGACATCAGCCATCTCTGCGCGCGCGCCTCGACATTCGGTGCGGAGATGAGGTCTTCAAATCGCCAGCGTAGTGCGGTCACAAGCCCGACTTTTTTCGGACGCTCGCTCTCCGCGACGCCGGCTGCGTTAATGGCGAGCACGAAAAGCCCGAACGCGTCTTCGGCATGGCCTGAGTGAAACAGCTCCGCCAGCTTCCTGCCGAGCCGCGTATTCGCAAGTCGCGGGTCCTTCAGAGTGAACAGATTATAGGGAACGCCCATCAGTTCCGCGTGGTCGCTGACGGCGAGAAAATCGAGGGGCGTTTTCAACTGTACGCGCGCTTTTGAATAGGCGTTGACGACCGGCTCTCCCGCCGCAAATCGATAGGATGTCGCGGCGTCAACCGAATGGTTCTGAAGGAAATAGGCGTCGACCGAGAGATTGGTGTGAAGGTGGGTGTCGCCCCACAGAACTTTGTCGGGATAAGCTTGAGCCAGCGCCGGGGCGCTGTTCAGCGCGACAGACGCGGTCGCTGCAAGAAGGGTCTTTTTCACTGGAGGGTCTCCCGGAAATGAAGGCCGATACTGGCGCGAAGCGGGAACGGGCGGCAAGCGTTTTGGGCGCCTTTCCCCCGCGCCCTGAACTGCATTAGAACCCAGCCCATGAAAATCGGCACCAGAGGCTCGACGATGGCGCTCGCACAGACTGCGGAGGTCGTGCGGCTGCTAAACATTGCGCATCCGGGCGTCGCCGCTGAAGCGGTGAAGTTCACGCCGCCCGGCGACCGCGATCAAACATCAAAACTCGAACGCCATGGCGGCAAGGGCGGCGCCTTCGTAGCGGAGCTGCGCGCCGCGATGATGGCGGGGGAACTCGACTGTTGCATGCATTCGCTGAAAGACATGCCCGGCGATGAAGAAACGCCGGGCCTCGTCATCGGCGCCTATCTGAAGCGTGAGGCGGCCGAAGACGCCCTGATCCTGCCGAAAGGCGGCGCCAGCAATGCGATCGACAAAAATTTGTTCGCCGGAAAAAAGATCGGCACCAATTCGGTGCGTCGTGCGGCCTATCTTCGTCGCCTGTATCCGGGGGCGGAAGTCATTCATTTTCGCGGCGCCGCCGACACGCGCCTCGACAAGCTCGACAATATGACGCCGCAAAAGCTTCCTGAAGGAGGGACTGTCGGTCCTGCGGACGCGCTTGTAATGGCGGCGTCAGGGTTGAAACGCATCGGCCGCGCAGACCGAATTTCGCGCCTCTTGTCATTCGATGAAATGCTGCCCTGCGTGGGGCAGGGGATAGTCGCTGTCGAATGCCCGGCGGCCTCATGGAAAACACGCGAGGCGCTTGCGGCGATCGATGATGCAGAGACGCGCGCGATGGCCGAAGCCGAACGCGAAATGCTGTGGGTCCTCAACGGCCATTGCAACGCGCCGATCGCCGGGTGTGCGACGGTTTCGGTTTCACGATTGAATTTGCGCGGCGCGGTTATCAGCCTTGACGGCGCGACATTGGTTGAAGTCACGCGCGACGGCGCCATCGACCGGCCGCGCGAACTTGGCCGAGCCGTCGGGATTGAGTTGCTCGGCAAGGGCGCAAGAGCGATTATTGAGGGGACGCGGGTTTAACGAATTTTCTTGCGGCTAATCGATGGATTTCGCGGATATATATTTCAATCGGCGTTGGCGAAATTCGAGCTTTGAGGCGCTGAGGTTTCGACGTCTGCCTCCCATCTTTCGCGACGCGCATCTTCGATGCGCTCCTCAGGATGAGGATGGACATGTTGCTGCTTGGTAAGACCTCAACCTGAGGGGCAGCGCCGCTGCGTCTCGAAGGATGGGCCGCAAGCGCCTATTTCGCGCCCTTCCTGCTCTTGATCAGATCGTCCACCACGCCCGGATCTGCTAACGTCGATATATCCCCAAGATTTGAGAAATCATTCTCCGCGATCTTGCGCAAAATGCGCCGCATGATTTTGCCGGACCGCGTCTTCGGCAGGCCCGGCGCGAACTGGATGATGTCGGGCTTTGCAATTGCGCCGATTTCGTTGCGCACATATGCGCCAAGCTCTGCTTCGAGCTTTTCGGACGGCGACGCGCCCTGCATCAAGGTGACGTAGCAATAAATGCCCTGACCCTTGATGTCGTGCGGGTATCCGACGACGGCGGCCTCAGCGACGTCCGGATGCGCGACAAGGGCGCTTTCAACCTCTGCTGTGCCGATGCGATGGCCGGAGACGTTCAACACGTCATCGACGCGCCCGGTGATCCACCAATAGCCGTCCTCATCGCGCCGCGCGCCGTCGCCGGTGAAATAAAGGCCAGGATAGGTCGAGAAATAAGTGTCGATGAAACGCTGATGGTCGCCGTATACGGTTCGCATCTGGCCCGGCCAAGAATCGAGCAGAACAAGATTGCCGCTGGTCGCGCCTTCGAGGAATTTTCCTTCCGCATCGACAAGCGCGGGGCGGATGCCGAACAGAGGCTTCGTTGCGGAACCCGGTTTCAGATCGGTCGCGCCGGGCAGCGGCGCTATCAGCGCGGCGCCGGTTTCGGTCTGCCACCAGGTATCGACGATCGGGCAGCGCTCCTTGCCGACGCTTCGGTAATACCAGAGCCAAGCTTCAGGATTGATCGGCTCGCCGACCGTGCCGAGAAGGCGCACCGACGAAAGGTCTGCGACGTTTATCGGGCCGTCGCCTTCGCGCATCAGCGAGCGCAACGCGGTCGGCGCCGTGTAGAAAATGTTGACCTTGTGCTTCTCGCAGACGCGCCAGAATCGCGACGTATCGGGATAGGTCGGAACGCCTTCGAACATCAACGTCGTCGCGCCGTTCGCGAGCGGCCCGTAGACGATATAGGTGTGGCCCGTCACCCAGCCGACATCAGCCGTGCACCAATAAATTTCGCCTGGCCGGTAATCAAAGACCGCTTCATGTGTGAATGCAGCGTAGACGAGATAACCGCCGGTCGTATGCAGCACGCCCTTCGGCTTGCCGGTCGATCCTGATGTATAAAGAATAAAAAGCGGATCTTCGGCGTCCATTGTTTCCGCCGGGCATTCCGGCGGAACATCTTCGCGCGATTCATGCCACCACAGATCGCGGCCTTTGTGGAAATCGATAGCGCCGCCGGTGCGTCTTACAACGAGCACAAGCCGCACGTCTTTTGATTTTTCAAGCGCCGCATCGACATTGCGTTTCAGCGGGATCTTTTTTCCGCCGCGCAATCCTTCGTCGGCAGTGATGATCGCTGCAGGCTCGCAGTCGTCGATACGGCTTGCAAGACTGTCTGGCGAGAAACCGCCGAAGACGACGGAATGAACCGCGCCGATCCGGGCGCAGGCGAGCATGGCATAGGCGGCTTCGGGGATCATCGGCATATAGATGACGACGCGGTCGCCGCGTCTGACGCCGCGCGCTTTCAGAATATTCGCCATGCGGCAGACTTCGGCGTAAAGCTCGCCATAGGAGATATGGCGGTCTTCGTTTGGATCATCGCCCTCCCAGATGATCGCCGTCTCGTTTCCGCGTTCCGGCAAATGCCGATCAACGCAATTGACGCAGGCGTTCAAGCGGCCGTCTTCGTACCAGCGAATGTGGAAGTCTTCCTTGCGCCAGGAGACATCCTTGATCTTTGTCGGCGCTGTTTCCCAATCGATGCGCTGGGCGACGTCTTTCCAGAATCCGTTCGGATCATCAACCGACCGGCGATAATCCTCCTCGTAGCGCTTCTTCGTGTAGAGCGCGCGCTTCGCGGCGTCGGGCTTGACGGGAATGAGGTCTGTCATCGAGTTTCCTTGCAGGACTTTATTGCGCAGGCTTCAGGACGGCCTTCGTTTCGAGAAATTCCTCGACGCCGGGCGTTCCCCACTCGCGGCCGTTGCCGGACTGTTTGTAGCCGCCGAACGGCGCCGTCACATCGACGCCCGCGCCGTTCAGATGGATATTGCCGGCGCGAATCCGTTTTGCGACTTTGCGCGCGTGGTTGATGTCGCCGCTATAAATATAGCCAGATAGTCCATAGGGCGTGTCGTTTGCAATCTTCACCGCGTCATCTTCATCCTTATACGGAATAATCGTCAGAACGGGGCCGAAAATTTCCTCTCGCGCGATGGTCATATTGTTGTTGGCGCGCGCGAAGACGGTCGGTCTTACGTAATAGCCGCGTTCAAGGCCGTCCGGCTTTCCGGGGCCGCCGGCGACAAGTTCCGCGCCCTCGGCGACGCCCTTGTTGATGAGGCCCTGGATCTTGTTCCACTGAATTTCGCTGACGACCGGGCCGATCACTGTGCCGTCGGCGTTCGGATCGCCGACCTTCACTTTCGCCGCAGCTTCTTTGGCGATCGCGATCACGTCGTCCATGCGGTTTGCAGGCACAAGCATGCGCGACGGCGCATTACAGGACTGACCAGAATTGTTCATCATCGCCATGACGCCGCGAGTGACGGCCTTCTTGAAGTCCGCGTCATCGAGAATGATATTCGCGGACTTGCCGCCGAGTTCCTGCGCGACGCGCTTGACCGTCGGCGCCGCGTTCCTCGCGACTTCGACGCCAGCTCTGGTTGATCCTGTAAATGACACCATGTCGACATCTGGATGCGCCGACATTGCGGCGCCGACCTCCGGACCAGTGCCGTGGACGAGATTGAATACTCCCTTCGGCACGCCCGCCGCATGAAGAATTTCCGCAAAGATGTGAGCTGAGACGGGCGCGACTTCCGAGGGCTTCAAGACCATCGTACAGCCGGCCGCGAGCGCCGGCGCCACCTTGCAGGAAATCTGGTTCATCGGCCAGTTCCAGGGAGTGATCAGCGCGCATACGCCGATCGGCTCTTTCACCAGCCAGTGCGTCCCTTTGTCCTTCTCGAATTCGATTTCGTCGAGCGCGGCGAGGGCCGTCTGGAAATGTCCGAGCGACGACGCGGACTGCGCATGCAGCGCAAGCCCCTTCGGCGCGCCCATTTCCATCGTGATCGCCTGCGCCATCTCTTCGTTGCGCTTCAGGTATTCAGCGATGATGCGCTTTAGCAGCGCCTTGCGTTCTTCGACCGACGTATTCGAATAACTATCGAACGCCGCTTTCGCCGCTTTGACTGCGGCGTCGACATCGGTCGCGTCGCCAAGCGAGATTGTCGCGAACGGCTCTTCGGTTGCCGGATTGATGACATTCAGGCGGCCTTTGCCGTGCGACTCAACCCACTTTCCATCGATATAGATCCTGGTGAGGTCGCGCATATTCATTTCTCCTGAAATTTGCCTGCCGTCGTTTCTAGTCTTGAATCGGCCCAAGGCCAACACGCGGCGTCAGTCATATGTCGGTCAGGTAGAGCGGGCATAGATCATGCTTTTCGGCGGTCGGCGCAAAACCGATATAATCGAATTTCGGCATCGGGACAGGCGTCGATGAAACGGCGCAGACGAAATTGTCCGTCGCATAGGTTTTGCCGAGCGGGGTCTGCGGACGGCAGGACGCGGTCACGAGCGACGCCGCAAAATCGGCGCGCTGCTTGACATCGGTTGCGCCTGCGCCGACGTCGAGCCAAAGCCGCGAGGAAGCGCCGACCGGCGATGCGGCGATCTGGCGCGCGGCCTCAAACGCCTCCTGCGGAAGGTCGAACGCCAAGACGGAGAGCCCGTTCGATCGCGTTACATACAAAGGCGGCGTCTTCACAGCATTCCTGATTTCAGCTTCATCTTCGCCCTGAACGACCAGTGCGGCGAGATAGGTTTGAACGCCCCCGGGGCTGGTCGACGTAGATGCGGACATCCAGTCATCTTCGATGACTTCGATTTTGAGACCGAGCGATTTCCACGCTGTCGCATTCTCAATGCTGACAGAGTTTTTCGCGGTTCGCCCGCGCTGGAGCGCAAAAAATCCGAGAGGCTCTGTCGCGAGTTCCGTCGCCTGGCGTATGGCGCGACCCATCGCTATGCGTGCGCCAAGCCTGTAGGCGCCTTTGGACGGACGTGCGCGGCGCATCCAGTCGATTGTCTGGGCGCGCTCGATGCAGGCGATGTATCGCTCATGCCAGTCGGCTCCGGCCGGCGCGACGGAAGAGGCCAGAAATTCAGTTGGCGTAAGAGGAAGGTGCGCGTGCAGGGCGATGCCGGCGTCAAGCACCGCTTCGGCGATGATGATGTCGGCGCCCGCTGCGAGCGCGCCGATCGCGGTTACAAACTGATACTGATCGAGAAGATCGGAGATGCGCGACTTCAACCGCGCCAACGCCGCCTGTGTCGCGCCGTGCGGCGGCGTCAGCGGTCCGCAGAAGAAGAGTACGCGGCCCTGCGGCAGAGTTTCGTCGATCCATGCATCGTCAATGCCTAACGGAGCCTTCAGCCTTTTGAGCTGCTTGCGTGTTGTCGCTATTTTGCCGGGAGCCACATCTCCCGAAGCGGCCGCTGCTGCAAACTCGCCAACCGCGCCGGAGAGGTCGCCGACGATGAGGCGGCATTCTGCCAGCGTCGCATGCGCCCAATAGGACGGATCGTCGTCGTCAATCTCTTCAAGTTCCGCCGAAACCTGGACGCTTACGTCCTTCGCCAGTTTTCTCGCCTGGTCGATATCGCCGCCCATTGCATAGGTCGAGGCGGCATTGACGCCGGGATAGGTCGCTTTCAGTTTCCGGAAGACCTTTTCCAGATCGCGCGCGGCGATTTCAAGTTGCGCCTTGTCGGGCTCTCCGCTCGCTGCAAACGCCAGATCGCGGCGAAGGCGCGGGCCGATGCTTGCGATATCTTCGTTGCCGGAATCCGTGGTCAGTTTGAAGGCGTCGGCGAGCGAAAGCGCCTCGGCGGGCGAGCCCATCCGCGCCATGGCGAGAACCGCGAGATATTTGAACCGGTCGTCGCGAGGAGATCGCTTCACACCTTCCATTGCGAGGTCGTACGCGGCAGTGTTGAGGCCGAGATTGATGTGCGCTTCAATCTCCCACAACCAGTCGTTTTCAACCGGCGAGCCGCTCTGCGTGCGGCGAACGCCGGCAAGTTGCGCGAGCCGCTTCCGGTTCTCGATGACGAGATCGCCCGCCTTCGTCTGAAAGATGAGGCCGGACTTCTCCCACATGATCAACGTACGGTTGATGTGCTCGCGGGAGACGCCGAGCATTTCAGCGATCTGCGTCTGCTGAAGCCGTCCAAGATTGGCCGTCGGCTCCCAATTGTTGCCGGCGGCCATAGCGCCGAGCTGCTCCAGAAACGCCGCAAGTCGCATTTCGAGCGAGTGCTGCAGCGCGGCGGAAAAGCGCGCCGTCACCTGGCGGCTCGCCCGCGCGACCGCCCCATGCCATGACGAAGAAATCTCGGGTGAACGGCGGGCGATGCGGATGAAATCGGAAACTGGCACGGCGACAAGCGTAAGATTTGAAAGCGCGCGCCATTCGCTGTGGTTGCCCGCTTTACTGCCCGCCAATATTTCGGCGGCCCTGACGAGGCCGATAACATCCCCCGGCCCAAGCAGCGCGACGAGGATCGCCCGCCCGGTCACGGGGTCGCGGTCCAAAAGCGCGGCGGCCCCTTTCTCGATGAGGTAGATTTCCTCGTCCTTGCCTTTGGGCGCGGAGGGCGATTTTCCTCTCGCGACGGCAAGGCTCCGGGCGCACCGGGCAAGCTCCGCAATATCGTCTGCGGCCGCCGACCCGAATAAAGGCGTCCCGCCGATGATGCGGCTCAAATAAGCCCGTTCCGCCTGTTTTGAAGTTTCAGCCAAGGGACCCCCAATGAGAGACGGGTTCCTTAGCAGATTTTACCAAATGGAGGTGAATCGAGTACAGACAAGTAATTGAGCGGCAAAAAGCAAGAAACGGCCGGATTGCTCCGACCGTTCCCATCTCCCCCAAGGCCTCGGCGCGAAGGGCCTCGCGCCAAGTCTCTCCCCCGGACGGCGGCGCTTTCGGGCGTCTTTGAAGGGGCAACAAGAAGGGGCCGCCGTCCGTGAGGAGAAGCTATCGCAGGGCTGAAAGGCGGCTTGTGACCTTGATCACAGGAACGCCATGAATTCTCAAAGCCTGCTGGATGGCATGACTGCTGATGCCGCTCTAGGGACGCGGTCCGCCTGTGATAGGGGCGGGTGAATTGAAGGGAAATGGCCATGAACCTTCTGACCGCCGACGGGATTGAGATCGAGTACGAATGGAACGGACCGCAAGACGGTCCCGTCGCGCTTCTTATCATGGGGCTAGCCCAGCAGCTGATTTTCTGGCCGGAAGATTTCGTTGAAGCGCTGAACGACGCCGGATACCGCACGCTACGCTTCGATAATCGCGACATCGGCAAGTCGCACAAATTGCAGGGCGCGCGCGCCCCAAATCCTCTGGTGCAGATCATGGCGTCGCTCGCCGGCATTCGGAGGCTTGCGCCTTATTCGCTTGAAGACATGGCGAAGGATACGATCGGATTGCTTGATGCGCTCGGCGTGACGCGCGCGCATGTTGTCGGCGTTTCGATGGGCGGCATGATCGCGCAAGTGCTCGCCGCGAAATATCCCGAACGGGTGAATAGTCTCACCAATATCATGTCGTCGACGAACAATCCGGCGCTGCCGCGCGCAAAGGCGGAAGTCGCAAAAGCGCTGATGGCGCCGCCGATGAAGACGGCGACGAAGGAGCAGGCGCTTGAGCGCGCGATGTATCTTTGGGGCCTCATCGGCACCAGGAATTCCGGCGCCAGCGATGATGAACTTCGCGCGCGCCTCGCCGCCGCTTATGAGCGCGGCCATTACCCTGCCGGCCCGCGCCGCCAGCTCGCCGCGAT
>JBGSLM010000119.1:0-9986 GCA_041740755.1 Parvularculaceae bacterium
AACCGCGTCTTCGCAAACTATGATCAAATCGTCGCGCTGTGCTGCGACGCCTGGAACAAACTCGTCGATCAACCTTGGCGCATCATGTCCATCGGAAATCGCGAATGGGCCAATGCATGATGCTCAACGCAAATTGGTATAACTGGGATCTCACCGATCCTTCTTACCAACGCTCCCGGCGCCGCCACAGCGTCGGGAGTTTTTTTCGCATGCAACCTACGCGGTTAAGCGTATCGCCCAATTCGGCCTGTTTGCATGTGATGGCTTATTGAATTCCTCAGCCTACCAACTTTGCGCCTAAAAGTGCCACAGCGCATCTTCCTCCCAGGCAGGCGTCTTAACCTGCCGCACAAGGGGACAGTAAATCGTATTCGTTAAATTATCACTAACGACCAGCCGGGCCAGGCGTTCACTTGCTGTCGAACTTTAGACCCGCCTCTGCGCCACGTTGCCACCTTACGACCGCGTCAATTTTGATCGCGTGTTGGGGGATAGAAAGCCGGACCGCCTCGGGGAGATTAATTGCCCCTTCGAGCGAAATGCGCGCGCCCTTGCTTGAAAGATCGAGCACCATGCATTTGGCGCTCTTGCCGCCGACAAAGCTTAATACGCCGAATTTGAACGCCGGAACCCTTGGTTCCCGCTTTTGCGATTTTGTCGTCACGAGAGACCCAACGACCGGCGAGGTCTTGGTAGGCGGCGCGGAAACAAGCCGCTCAAGTCTGGATTCTAATCTTGTCTTTGTCATTCCGCCTTTGGGCCACGACGCGAGATTAGGCCGGTCTGGTTACCGGCGCGTGAATTAAGGATTGGCGGCTGGGGCGTTGCCGATCGCCGCGCCGCCTTAGCAAATCGGGACAAGGGAATGGTGCGCCCTTCAAAATGCCCTGAATCGTTGGCGGAACGCGCCGCTTTAATCGCGAGTTAATCGAGCGTCTTCACACTATGCGTCGGAATTTTACCGCGCCGGACCTGGCGCCTGATGCTTTCCGTTCTCTGAACGGCTGGACGAGAAATGAGCGCATCGCTGCGATTTCTTTGGAGTTCATATCCGGTTCGCGGCGCGGCGATTGTCGCGGCGGCGGCGCTTATCCTCGCATCCCGGCCGGCGGAGGCGGCGACCGCGACGTATGATTCGTCGATGGCCTTCACGCCGGGTCCGATGACGGCGCTTTCGACGCCGGGCGACGGACTTGGGCAGCTGACGCCGCTCGGCGAATGGTTCTCGCTTCTTTTTTCGCAGCCCTTCGGCGTTTCCAAAACCGATACGGTCTCGATCTTCACGCTTGCGCCGCCGGTTGGCGATGCGCGTTTGACGATCAGCTTCGGCGTCTTCAACGGCGGCGCGCCGGTCTTTGTCGAAACGAAGACCGTGAACGCCGGCAACACGCTCACCGTCAACAATCTTTTTAAGCGCGGATGTTCCGCGCTCGGCGGATGCGATTTCATTTTCATCACGACGACGCGTCAAAGAAACGGCGCGACAGGCGCGACGGTTGACTATGTGAGCGTCAACGGACAGCCGACGGATGTGACGGCGCCGACGCCGGAGCCGTCGATTTGGGCGATGATGATCCTGGGGTTCGCCGGGGTCGCCTGGCGGATGAAGGCGATGCGCCGTTATTCGGTTTCTTCGGCGTATGGCGCGCCGGCGATGTGCAACAGATAGAACGAGCCGGCGATCAGCAAAAGCACTGCGGCGACCCCGCCGCCATTATTGCCGAGCCAGTTCGAGACCGCGCAGACGAGCGAGATCAGCATATAGGGCGCAAGCGGCGGATTCTCGCTGCGAAAGCGGTAAAAGAAGATGCCGGCCGTAGCAATGAACAGCCCAACCGCCATAAGATCGAAAAGCGTTTCCACCGCTTGAGATTTGGCGAAAAAAGCTTAACGGGACGCTACGGCGCGTCCCGCAATTTTAGTTTCCGCTGCGCGAGGCGTCTCTTATCGCGCGGAATTCATTGCCGTCGCGCCAGTTCGGCCATTCCTCGGACGCGGCGACGCGCGCGCCGACTTCGTAGAGAATATTCATCGACTGCGCCATTCCGGCAAGGTCCCAATCCGTCGAATATTCGTCAGTAGGCTGATGATATCGGACGGCCGTATATTCATCGCCCGCCGCGCGCCCCTTCGCCTCGCCGCCGTCGATCAGATCAAAGCCTGCGTCAGCATAAAGCATCGGCACGCCCTTTTTGGCGAAGCTGATGTGGTCGGAGCGGTAGAAATATCCTTTCTCGGGCTCGGCGTCGGGGCGCAGATATTTGCCGTTCGCTTCTGCGACCTCTTTCAGGATGTCCTGAAGTTCTGACGCGTCATAGCCGACGACGATCATGTCCTTGGTTGGCGGCAGCGGCAGCACGCCGTCGATATTGATCCCGCCTGCGATGTTCTTCAGCGGCACGGGCGGATTTTCCGCCATGTAGGCCGACCCAAGAAGGCCCGACTCTTCCGCCGTCACCGCCGCAAACAGGATCGAGCGGCGCGGGCGTACGCCTGCGGCGAATTTCTCCGCAATTTCGAGGATCGACGCGACGCCGGTCGCGTTATCGACAGCGCCGTTATAGATCTTGTCGTCGCCGGCGTCAGACGTATTCAGGCCAAGATGATCCCAATGCGCCATATAGAGCACATATTCGTCAGGCGCCTCGCTGCCGCGAAGAACGCCGAGGACATTGGCGTCTTGTGACCGCTTGATCGTCTGAACGATTTTCGCCGACGCTTTGACGCCGGTCATGGCGACAGGCTTGAAGCCGCGCTTGTTGGCGGCGGCGGTAAGCTCATCGAGGTCGAGGCCAGACGCCGCGAGCAGCGAACGGGCGATGTCTTTTTGAATCCACCCCTCAAGCGCGGCTCGGCTCATGCCGTCATCGGAGCGCTTCAGATCGATCTGCGGACCCGACCACGACCCTTCGACGACATTCCAACCGTAAGCGGCGGGAGCCGTATCGTGAACGATGAGCGCGCCGGCGGCGCCCTGGCGCGCGGCTTCTTCGAATTTATAGGTCCAGCGGCCGTAATAGGTCATCGCCTGACCCGAAAAGAGCGTGTCGTCTTTGGTCAGGAACCCGGGGTCGTTGACGAGGATGACGACGGTCTTTCCCTTGACGTCGAGACCTTCATAATCGTTCCACTGATATTCGGGCGCGATGACGCCGTAGCCGACGAACACCATGTCGCTGGCGTCGAACGCGACTTCAGGCTGAACGCGCTTGGTCGCAAAGACGGCTTCGGTCTTGTAGGCGAGGTCTTTCACCTCGCCGTTCATGTCGATGCGCAGATAGGATGTCGCCGGATCGACAGTCGTCTCGACCATTTCCGCATTCTGGAAATAGGAGCCGTTCACAGGTTCAAGCCCGAGGCGCTGATATTCGCCGGCGATATAGTTCCGCGTCTTTTCGCCGCCCGGCGTCGTCGGCGCCCGGCCTTCAAACGCGTCGGAGGAGAGGATTTCGATATGGCGGGCGAGCCCTGACGCATTAATGTCGCCTTCAAGGGCGTTTTGCGGCGCGCCGGACGCTGCAACCGCGCTCAACACCGCCTCGTCGACCTTTGGCGCTGTTCCCGGACCGCCGCAGGCGGCGGCCATTCCAAGGGCCATCAAAGCGGCGGCGGGTTTCCCAAATTGGCGCATCCAGATTCTCCTTATTGGCGTGCGGCTCTGTCGCATGGCCTGCCCCGACGGATCAAGCGGCCCTTTCAGCGTCGAAATTTCGCATTTGAAGGGTCGCTTCGGCCCGGATTTTGGATTATGAGCCGCGCCAGCCCGGCCTGGACCGCTGGGATACATAAATTCGTAAAAGGCGTCTCGGGAGGACCCTTTAGTATGAGCGCGACAATCAAGGCGGTTTCGACCGCCCTGCCTGCTTTTGAAGACGCGGCGCCCGAGCGGCTCCGGAACCTGACCGCCGCCGCCTATTACGAGCTTGCGGTTCGGCGCGGCGAAGGCGAGGTCGCGGCGGAAGGGCCCCTTGTCGTCAGGACCGGCGAGCACACCGGCCGCTCCGCCAGCGACAAGTTTACTGTCCGCCACCCGGAAATCGACGCCAAGATCTGGTGGGATAATTCGATGCCCATCACCCCGGAACAGTTCGACGCGCTCCATCGCGATATGCTCGCCTATGCGGCGGGCAAGGAATTGTTTGCGCAAGATCTCAAGGGCGGGACGGACAAGGACCATTCGATCCGGGTTCGCGTTTTCACCGAACTCGCCTGGCACTCGCTCTTCATTCAGCATCTTCTCGTGCGCCCGCCGATGGCTGAGCGCGATTTCGCGACCGGCAAATCGCCCGACTTCACGATCGTCGCTCTTCCTGGCTTTGAAGCTAACCCTGCCCGGCACGGCTGCCGCTCGAAGACGGTGATCGCCGTCGATTTTGTGAAGCGCGTCGTTCTGATCGGCGGCACGTCTTATGCCGGCGAGATGAAGAAGTCGGTGTTCACAATCTTGAACTTCCTTCTTCCCGAACGCCGCGTCATGCCGATGCACTGCTCGGTCAATGTCGGCAAGAATGACGACTCGGCTGTCTTTTTCGGCCTTTCCGGCACCGGAAAGACGACGCTTTCCGCCGATCCGAACCGAACGCTCGTCGGCGACGACGAACATGGCTGGTCGGAAAACGGCCTCTTCAATTTCGAGGGCGGCTGTTACGCGAAGATGATCCGCCTTTCCGCGGAGGCGGAGCCTGAAATCTTCGCAACGACGAGGCGCTTCGGCACTGTCCTTGAAAACGTCGTGATGAACCCGGTAACGCGCGCGCTCGATCTCGACGACGCCTCGCTCGCCGAAAATTCGCGCGGCGCCTATCCGATCCATTATATCCCGAACGCCTCGGACACGGGGCGCGCGCCGCACCCGAAAAACATCATCATGCTGACGGCGGATGCGTTCGGCGTTCTGCCGCCGATCGCGAGGCTGACGCCCGAGCAGGCGATGTATCACTTCCTCTCCGGCTTCACGGCGAAAGTCGCCGGCACCGAAAAAGGCCTCGGCAAAGAGCCGCAGCCGACATTCTCGACCTGTTTCGGCGCGCCGTTCATGCCGCGCCATCCGTCCGAATACGGAAAGCTTCTCGGCGTACTGATCGAAAAGCACAAAGTGACGTGCTGGCTCGTCAACACCGGCTGGACCGGCGGCGCCTATGGAGAAGGCTCGCGCATGCCGATCAAGGCGACGCGCGCGCTTCTCTCCGCCGCGCTCGACGGCTCGCTGAAGGCGGCGCCGATGCGCAGGGACGAAACTTTCGGTTTTGACGTTCCGGTCAAGGTTCCGGGCGTCGACGATCGCATCCTGACCCCGCGCGACACCTGGCGCGAGCCGTCTCAATATGACGCGCAGGCCAAAAAGCTCGCGAAAATGTTCGTCGAGAACTTCGCCAAGTTCGAGGCCTATGTTTCGGACGGCGTCAAAAAGGCGGCGCCGAAGGCGTAAGAATGGCGTAAATCCATACCGTTGAACGGCGCGCTTCCCAATGGGGACGCGCCGTTTTACTTTGACTCCATGGATAACCTCGTCTGCCTTCGTCGATATTTTGATCCCGAGGAAGCGTTGGTTGTGCGCAGTGCGCTTGGCGCCTCTGACATCGACGCTATTCTTTTCAACGAACCGTTCCTCTCGGCCTTTCCCCATCTCCGCGTCGCGAGCGACGGATATCGGCTTTCCGTTCCCGCGAGTCAGGAAGCAACAGCGATTGAGGTCCTCGCCGAAATTGAAACCCGTCAAACCAATGAACCGATCGGTGCAGATACTCCCTGCGCAATTTGCGGTGGGCGCAGCTTTCGCAGGGAGCGCAATTTGCGCTGGACCGTGACTGCATTTTTCCTTGGCACGGGTCTCGTTGCGCAAAACCGCCGGTCGCGTTGCCATTCTTGCGGCGATACCGTCAACAACGACAAACGGCCCATTCCGGTGCGGGTATTCTTTTTCCTTTCGTCGATTGCAATAACGTTGCTGATCGCTTGGCTCTACGCGCCTCTTTTTATCTACCAATTTGTGGGCTGACAGATCTGCTTTAGGGCATTCAGCAAATAGCGTCGGCCTGCATCCATGATTAACCGGCACGCCGTCATTTCGGGGCCGACGCGAAGCGGCGGAACCCGGAATCCATATTGCGGCAAGCGAATTCGCGAAAAGGCGGACTCCGGATTCGCGGCGAAGTTTATCCTCGGGCCGGCCTTCGGCCGGACCCGGGGGCCGCGCCGCAGAGTGACGCAAATCGGCTTTACTCACTGCAGGGCGGAAGAATTCCGCCATTATCCTGAATGCAACGATAGCGGCGGAAACGTCCCGCCCATCACCGTGTCCCGCCACAACTTCCTCCTTTCTCGCCGCCGTTTCGCCGCTCGGCCAAATCCGGGCGGTCATTTCAAACGTTGAGTACAATAAGGCCTGCGCGAGGGAGGGGGATAAAAGGGGGACAAGTAGGGGGATAACTTCGTCCGACTGGCCTAACTTATTGTTTGCATTGAGTTATTTTTTCGCGTTTTTGGGATGCGCGTAGGCCCGTGCAAGTTTTGCGCGAGCGACCGCCGCTCATTTTTTCAGGCGGCGACGCTTTTCGCGAGCGCCTGCGCGATTCTGATGCCGTCGATTGCCGCCGAATAAATGCCGCCGGCGTAGCCCGCGCCTTCTCCCGCCGGGAACAGTCCATCTACGGACAGGCTTTGATGGTCCGCGCGCCGCGTCATCCGGATCGGGCTTGACGTTCTGGTCTCAACGCCGGTCATGATCGCGTCGTCCATGTCATAGCCTTTGATCTGGCGGCCGAAGACGGGAAGCGCTTCGCGGATCGCGTCAATCGCCCAATCGGGCAAGCAAAGCGACATATCCGTCGGCGTGACGCCGGGACGATAGGAAGGCTCCGCCGAACGAAGTTCCGTTGACGGAATATTTTTCAGAAAATCGCCGACAAGCTGAACCGGCGCGCGCCAGGAGGAGCCGCCCGCAATATAGGCGCGCTCTTCCCAATGGCGCTGAAACGCGATCCCGGCGAGCGGGTTTTCCTTCGCGTCGCCCGGAAAATCTTCTGGCGTCAATGAGGCGACGAGGCCGGAATTGGCGTTTCGTTCTTTGCGCGAATACTGGCTCATGCCGTTGGTGACGAGACGCCCTTGTTCCGACGCCGCCGCGACGACCGTGCCGCCGGGACACATGCAGAAGGAATAGACCGTGCGGCCGTTCTTTGCGTGGTGGGAAAGGCGATAGTCAGCGGCGCCGAGGATCTTGTTTCCGGCGAATTTGCCGTATCGCGCGCGGTCGATCAGGGATTGGGGATGCTCGATCCTGACGCCGATCGACAAGGGCTTAGGCTCAAAAAAGACGCCGCGCCGGTGGAGCATCTCGAACGTGTCGCGCGCGGAATGGCCGAGCGCCATGACGACATGGCGCGATGCGATCGTCTCGCCATTTGCCAGGATGACGCCTTCGATCCGCTTTTTGCCGGACGTCTCCGAAATGGCGACATCTGCGACTTGCGACTGAAACCTTATTTCTCCGCCAAGCGCTTCGATCTTGGCGCGCATGGCCTCGACCATCGAGACGAGGCGGAACGTGCCGATATGCGGGCGCGAGACAAAAAGGATTTCTTCGGGCGCGCCCGCCGCGACGAATTCATTGAGCACTTTGCGCCCGAAATGATCGGGATCGCGTATCTGGCTGTAGAGCTTGCCGTCGGAGAACGTGCCGGCGCCGCCCTCGCCGAATTGCACATTCGAGGACGGATCAAGAACGCGCTGGCGCCAGAATTTGAATGTATCGACCGTCCGCTCCCGCACGATCTTGCCACGTTCGAGAACAATCGGACGAAAGCCCATTTCAGCGAGAATGAGCGCAGCGAAGATGCCGCAAGGTCCAAAGCCGATGACGAGCGGGCGCGCCGCGCCGCTTTTCGCAAATTCCGGCGGGGCGATCGCCGCAAGGCGGAACGTCATGTCAGGGGTCGGCCCAATGTGGCGATCGCCCGCAAGCCGCGCG
This sequence comes from Parvularculaceae bacterium, assembly GCA_041740755.1. GTDB lineage: Bacteria > Pseudomonadota > Alphaproteobacteria > Caulobacterales > Parvularculaceae > Amphiplicatus. Next base: position 7,970 of record JBGSLM010000119.1, read on the forward strand.
AGCGTCGCCGATTCGTCCCTGACCTCGGCGTCGACAATGTATACGAGGAGGATATCCGATTTTTTGCGCGAATCGGCGGCGCGCTTGAAGACGGTGAACGAGACGAGATCCGCCGCCTTGAGGCCGAGCCGCTTCAACAGCGCCGCTTTCAGCGCGGGCTCGTCATGGTCTAGCGGCAGCCTTATTTCCTGGACGCGGATCATGTCTTCTCTTGGACTTGAGGGCCTTCTCGCGGCATTCCATAAGGCGCCGTCCGCGCTGCGCAAGGGCTGCCCCGATGCGCTCGCCTGCGTTATAGTTTGCGCATGACAGACAAGATCCCCCAGCCGATTATCGACCTTTACGACGCTTTCACCCATGGGGCGCTCGACCGGCGGGCGTTTCTGGATCGCCTGGCGCGGCTTGCGGGCGGCGTCGCGGCGGCGACAGCGCTCCTTCCTGTTCTCGCCAATGATTATGCGCGAGCGGCGATGACCGATGAGGACGACGACCGGCTTCGCGTATCGACCGCAAAGTTCGATACCGGCGACATCGTCGATATCATCGAGCCTGAAGAAATCGCGGCGGACGGCGCGCCCAATGCTGGCGTCATTCCGACAACGCACCTTCCCTTCGTCACCGCCTATCATGCGCGGCTGAAAAAGAATTCGATCGCCCCGGCGGTGATCGTCATTCATGAAAATCGCGGGCTTAACGCCCACATTAAAGACGTTGCGCGGCGGATCGCGCTTGAAGGGTTTCACGCCTTCGCCGTCGATATGCTCTCGCCCTATGGCGGAACGCCGGAAGACGAAGACCGCGCACGGGAGATGATCGGCAAACTCAATCCTGAAAAGACGGTCCAGAAACTCGCAGTGATTGCGCAATCGCTCGCGCTCGTCAAAACGCACCAGCGCAAGGTCGGCGCAATCGGCTTTTGCTGGGGCGGCGGCATGGTGAACCGGCTCGCCGCAGCGTCAGACGCGCTCGTTTCCGGCGTTTCCTATTACGGGCGCCAGGCGAGCGCGGAGGAAGCGGCGAAAATCCGCGCCAAATTGATGCTGCATTACGCCGGCGTCGACGAACGCATCAATGCGGGGATTGCAGATTACGAAGCGGCGCTCAAAACCGCCGGGACCGATTATCAGCTTTTCATCTATGAGGGTGCGCAGCACGCATTCAATAATGACACGAACGAAGCGCGCTATAATAAGGACGCCGCCGACCTCGCCTGGGGACGAACGATCGCGTTCCTCAAGGAATCGCTGAAATTCTGATAGCCGCCACATGACCGCCGACGCTTACATCCCGCAACTCTACGGACGGTCGAAGGGCCACTCGCTCCGTACGAACCATCAACGGCTGATGGCTGACTTCCTGCCGACGGTCGCAATGCCGGACCCGGAAGCGGGGCCGCCCGATCTTGCGTCTCTTTTTCCGCAGGCGGATGATTTCGAGCTTGAAGTCGGCTTTGGCGGAGGCGAGCACCTCGCCTGGCATGCGGCGCGAAAGCCCAAGACCGGCTTCATCGGCGCTGAGCCCTTCGTCAACGGCGTTGCAAAGCTTCTTCAGAAGATCGAAAGCGATGGGCTTTTGAACGTCCGCGTTCACCATGGCGACGCGCGGCCGTTGATCGAACAGCTTCCTTCCTCGCGCTTCTCACGCATATTTGTTCTGCACCCCGATCCCTGGCCGAAGAAAAGGCATTACAAGCGGCGGATGATTTCTCCCTGGTTCTTCGAGGAAGCCGCTCGCCTTTTACGGCCAGGCGGAACCTTGCGCGTCGCATCCGATATTCCCGACTATGTGCGCTGGACCTTGATGCACGCGCAAAACGCCGCCGCCTTTGAATGGACCGCCGAGCGCGCGGATGACTGGCGCATCCGCCCGGACGACTGGCCGCAGACGCGCTATGAGGCGAAGGCGATCAAAGAGGGCCGGCCGCCCGCCTATCTCGTCTTCGGGAGGCGTTGATGGCGCCTCGCCATTTTTTTATCGCCGCCGCGCTCGCTCTTTCCGGCTGCGTCGAGGCGACCAT
>JBGSLM010000120.1:0-2128 GCA_041740755.1 Parvularculaceae bacterium
CGAAGCCGACAAGCTCAAACGCGGTCAACCGGCTGTAATCTCGCCCGCAACTGCGAAGGGCGTGCGCGGCGCTGAAACCGGCCTTATCCCGGCAGTGCTCGCCTCGCTTTACGGCGAGGCGATTGCGATCTGCGAGCTTGACGGATTGAAGCTGAAGCCGCTGCGCGTCTTCAACGCCGGTTAATCCGCCGCCGTCTCCAGATCGCGCGCGACTTTGGCCAGCGCTTCATTCAGCATCACGTCATTTGGGGCGCGGAGCGGCGCAGCAATCGCGGTGTCGGGGATGACGCCGCGTGCGTCCGTGCCGCCATTCGGACGGATGATGTGCGCCTTTGGAAACCCGACATCGATTCCGGTTTCCTTGAGCGTGAAGGTCTCCATTGCGCCATAGGTTGTTGCAAGGTCGGATGTTTCTTCGCCGAGAATTTCCGCAAAGCCGTAATCTTGCGCGAGCGCTGCGACCGTCACCGTGTTCGAATAGGAGTGACGGTCGATCAGCATATAGACCTTGCCCCGATAACGCCCGCCTTCGCGCGGATTGCTGTCGCCGAGGTCGAAGTCGATGATCTCGCCTTTCTTCGCGCGCGCATAGGCCGCTTCATATCGCATGGAAATCGATTCCGCGTTCTCCGGCGTCAGGCGCTTGCGGTTCGCGGCGATCGCCGCATCGCTGACCCGCACATAGAAGTGTTTGGAGAACCTGAACGGACGGTCCGCAAACCAGGCGAGCATATGGTCGCTGAAAGAATTATCGCCGCCGGGATTGGCGCGAAGATCGATCAGCACGGCCGGGACTTCGGTGCGGGTGAAATCTTCGAGGGCCTTGTCGATGAACGCCTTGAAGGCGGCGTTGTCCCACATGTCGGTCGCATCCGGCGCGTTGTTGTAGAACGGACCCGGACGCAGATAGCCGACGCCGTCCTTTATCTCATGCCGGCGCTCATTCCAGTCGAGTTCAAAGACCGGCTCGGCCGCCGTCGATGTGAGTTCCTCGCGCGACCTTGCGGGGACCTTCACCATTTTCTTCCCGCCAGACGGCGTTTCCATTTCGACTTCGAATTCGCTCAACTCGCCAAGTTCGAGCCAGAGCAGCGGGCCGAAGCGAAATTCCAGCATGGTCCGCGAGAGGTAAGCGTTATCCGCCGAAAGATGGGCGGCGAGCCTTTTTTCGACCGCTGCGGCGCTTTCTCCATTGATCGCAAGTATCCGCGCTCCCGCGAGCGAGGGCGTCAGCCCGCTCAGATCATCGGCGATCATCATCTGATCGCCGATAAAGCGGACGAACAACGGGAACGCTTTTCCGCCTCCGGCGCGAAATTTCTCATAAGCCTCGGATGGAAACGCAATATTGGCGTGCGCCACATTCCCGTACGCGACGAACTTCTGGAAATAGACCTGCGCCTCGTCCCGGCTCATCGGCGTCTTCAGATTCCGGCGCATTTCGCGATAACGGGCATCATATTCGCCCTTCGCCCGGCGCGCATAAAGATCGAAGTGCGATTCCTTGAGGCCAGTATAAAGGTCTGCAAAATCCCCTTTCAGCGCGGCGGACGAATACATGTCAGCAGCCGGCTCAGCCGCGCAGGCTGGCGCAGCGATCAGCGACAAGGCGAGCGGCGCAATTCTCGCCAGGTCGAACAGAACACGCATGAAAACCCTTTCCTCGAATTGATGCGGCAAAGCCGGTAGCGGCGCTGGACAATCGCCGCATCGCGCGTCAAATCACCATGGCGGCGGGCGGAAATTTTCCTCCCTTTTTCCTGACCGCCGCCGAAATCAAGGGGTTGATCGCTGTGACCGCACTGCAAGTCGTCCGCATCGGTCAATGGACGCTCGACCCGGCAAGCGGCGAATCGGCGTGCGGAGAAACGCGCCGCCGCCTTGAACCCAAGACGCTGGCGCTCCTTTTACTGCTTGCGGCGTCCCCTTCGCGCGTCTTCTCGAAGGAAGAAATCTTCGCGGCGGTCTGGCCGGACGTCACGGTCGGCGAGGATACGCTCGCGCGCGCTGTGTCGAAACTGCGCAAGGCGCTTGGCGATGACCCCAAGGCCCCGCGCTTTGTCGAGACCATCCCAAAACGGGGCTACCGGCTGGTCGCAGCGCCCGCGACGCCGCAGCCGCAAAAGCC
>JBGSLM010000121.1:0-2898 GCA_041740755.1 Parvularculaceae bacterium
CGCGATCGCCGCCGACGCGCCGCTCCTTGCCGCACACGCAGCCGCCGCCATCCCCGCCGCATCGGCGCCGATAACGAGGAGATCAACCGCAGAGCGCTGCGTCATCGTCCGCCCTCATGCGAGAGGGCGAGAGGTCCGAGAACAACAGCCTCATAAACGCTGCGCACGTCGTTCTGCATCGACATCAGCTTCTGCTCGGCTTCCTCGACCGTATCGGCGTCAAGCAGCGACACAATCATCCGCCGCAACGCATCGCCTGCGGCGCCGGGAGCGAACACGGAGCCGGTCGCCGCACGGCTCATCTGATGGAGCGCGCTGAATGTCCGGTATGCGCCGGCGAGAATGTCAGCCTGACGCGCATCGATAATGCCGCTTCGATGAAAGGAGCTGATTGCCGCCGCCATATCCCGTCGCCCGTCGCCACAAGGCGCCAGAGGATGCGTCAGCAGGAGATACTGAACCGTGAACTCGATCTCGACAAATCCGCCGACCGCGTGTTTGAGCGCCCATGGGCTGATTGCAGGCTTTGCGGCCTTCAGCCTTTCGCGCATTTCATCGACATCGGCTGCGATCTTCGCCCTGTCGCGCGGCCGCGCGATGATGAGGTCGACTTCCTTTACGATTTCAGCGCCGAGTTTTAAGTCCCCGGCGATGATGCGCGCCTTGGTCAGGGCCATCATTTCCCAGGTCCACGCGTCGCCCTCGTAATAACGGCGAAATGCGGAAAGACTGACGGCGGCGGGCCCTTTGGAGCCGGAAGGGCGCAATTGCATGTCGACCTCGTAAAGGTCGCCCTCTTCCGTCGGTATTGTCACCGCCGAGATGAAGCGCCGCACCAGGCGCCCGAAATAGGTGACGGCGTCGAGCGAGGCGTCGCCCGTCGACCGCGCGTCTTGCGCCGCCTCATAGATGAACATCAAATCGACATCGGACGCGGCGGTCATCGTGCCTGCGCCGAGGCGGCCCAACCCGACCACACAGACGGCGCCGTCGATTGCGCCGTACTGGCGTTCGGTCTCGCGCCTTGCAACGCCGAGCATCGAATCGAGGGCGGCTTCAGCAATCAGCGTGAAGCGCGCGGCGGCCGATTGCGGCGTGATCAGTTCGACCAGCAATTGCGCGGAGGCGGAAAAGGATTCTTCCGACGCCCAGCGCCGGACAGCGCTAAGCGCGGCCTCATATCCGTCCGCCGCGGCAAGGCGCACGGCGAGCTTTTCCGAAAGCGCCGCGCGCGTCGGCTCGGGGTCTGGCCAGCGCGATTCAATCAGCGCCTCGGCGAGATAGGCGCGCTTTGCGACCTCGCGCGCCAGAAAAGGCGAGACCGTCATGATGCGGATCAGCCGTTCGAACACGTCGGGGCGGTTGAGGAAAAGCGAAAATATCTGGACGCCGGCGGGAAGTCCGCGCAAGAACCCGTCGAACGCCGCAAAGGCTTCATCGGGCGCACTCGCGCGCGACAATGATTCGATGAGCTGGGGCGTCACTTTCGCGAGCACCGAGCGCGACTTCTGGCTGCGCGTCGCGCGCGTTTCGCCGGCGTTCCAGCGCCGGAACGCGTCGGCGACCTGTTCTGGCCGCTCAAAGCCGAGACGCTTTAGCGCGGCGATCGTTTCAGGGTTGTTGTCGACGCCGGTGAAAGAGAGGACGCCGAACTTCTGCGCCTGTTTTTCTTCCGGCCGGAATAGCGGCGCCGTCAGCTCATGGGTCGAGCGGAAGGTTTCCATCAACCGCGATCTGAACGCGTCGAGAGTATCGTCGCCAAGAAACACCGCAAGCCGCGCCGCATCGGATTCATTGCCGGGGATGCGGTGCGTTTGCTCGTCGGCGATCATCTGCAACCGGTGTTCGACCTTCCTCAGATAGCAATAGCGGTCGCGAAGGCCGGTCGTCGTCTGAGCATCGATCAGTCCGGCGGCGGCGAGAGCTTCAAGCGCGTCGAGCGACGCACGCGTGCGGAAGGCGGGATTTTTTCCGCCGCCGATCAGCTGTTGCGCCTGAACGTAGAATTCTATCTCGCGAATGCCGCCGCGGCCCCGCTTTAGATCATGCCCGTAGAAATCGGCTTCGCCTGCGCCTTTCGACGCATGGATCTGGCGCATGACCGAATAGATTTCTTCAATCGCGGCGAAGTCGAGAAACTTTCGCCAGATGAACGGCCGCAGACGCCGGATGAATTCATCGCCGAGCGCAATGTCGCCGGCGGCGGCGCGCGCCTTGATTAAGGCCGCGCGCTCCCAGTTCTGGCCGTAGGATTCGTAATAGGTCTCGGCCGCATTGATCGACACCGCCGCCGCCGAGACGCCGGGGTCGGGACGAAGGCGAAGATCCGTCCGGAAGACATAGCCGTCCGCTGTCTGATCGTTGAGGCGCGCGACCATGGCGCGCGTTGCGGCGACGGCGATGCGTTTTGAGTCAAGCGCGCCGCCGAGCGGTTCGCCCGCGCTGTCGAAGAGGACGACGAGATCAATGTCGCTTGAATAATTGAGTTCGTCGGCGCCGTGTTTGCCCATGGCGAGAACGGCGACGCCCGATCCTTCTTCAGGCTTTTCCTTGTTGACCGGGCGAAAGCCGAGGCGCTCGACTTGTCTTAGCGCCATCCGGAGCGATGCGCCGGCGGCAGCGTCCGCAAATGCAGAAAGCGATGACGCCGCCTGCATCGTCGTCACTGCGCCCGAGATTTCAGCAAGCGCAATCGACATCGCCGCGTCAGCCTTGGCGATGCGCAGCGCCTTCATCTGCGCGGCGGGATCCGTCTCATCGGCGGCGCGCCAGGCGGCGGCGACTGCGCGCGCGACATTGGCCTTCGGCGAGGACGAAAGCGCCGCCCGCGTCATTTCGGGAAAGCGGCTGAAAAGGCGCGCAAGGTAGGGCGAGCAGCTGGCGACGCCTGCAATAAGT
>JBGSLM010000122.1:0-6319 GCA_041740755.1 Parvularculaceae bacterium
GCCAGGCGCCGGCGGCGGCGCCGGCGGGACTGAGGGCGGCGAAGAGCCTCCGCCGCAGGAGACGAGCAACAGGGTTGCTGCAAGGAGCGACGGCAAAACCGGGCTGGCGAATTTCATCGGCGGCCATTCCCCCTGATCGCATCGGCGCAAATCGCCTCAGCGAGAACTGAACCAAGACTTCGAACTAATCCAAGCGGAGCATAACAGCCGCGCGGGCAGGCGTCATTACCTGCTGATCGCGCATCCTGTTTTTCTAAGGGTGAATTATTGGTCAATCAGGGCGGCGTTTGCGCTATTGCACATATGCTCCGCGCAAATGAGATCGCCCTCGCGCCCCGGCCTGGCGCGGTAAGCCGCCTCTCAATGACGGGTCAAACCGTCCATGCGGGGCGTATGAAATGGCACGTATAGCCTTCCGGGTATTTTTCCAGATAATCCTGATGATATTCTTCCGCGTCCCACCATTTTCCGGCGGGGACGACTTCCGTCGCAACCTTGCCGGGCCAACGGCCGGACGCATTGACCTTCGCGATCATTTTTTCAGCGTCCGCCTTTTGCTCCGCATTCAGATAAAAAATCGCCGAGCGGTATTGCGATCCGACGTCATTGCCCTGGCGGTCTATCGTTGTCGGATCATGGATTTTGAAAAAGAACTCAAGCAGCGCGTCGTAGGATGTTTTTGCCGGATCGAACACGATGCGGATCGATTCGGCATGGCCTGTCCTGCCGGTCTTCACCTGTTTGTAATCGGGGTTGTCGAGATCGCCGCCCGTATAGCCGACATGCGTTTCAACAACGCCCGGCAATTTGCGGATCAGATCTTCCATGCCCCAAAAGCAGCCGCCGGCGAGAATGGCGATTTCACGATTTGACATCCGTGTTCTCCTTTGGGCCCTCTAATGGCCAGCGCCGAATTCACGGCCCGCAAGAAAGCGCTCGGCCTCAAGCGCCGCCATGCAGCCCATTCCGGCGGCGGTGACGGCCTGACGATAGATGTCGTCCGTGACATCGCCCGCAGCGTAAACGCCTGGAATATCGGTCGCGACCGATCCCGGTTTGACGATCAGATAACCATTGTCTTTCATCGGCAACTTTCCTGCAAACAACGCCGTCGCAGGCTTGTGGCCGATCGCGATGAAGACGCCGTCGGTTTTGATCTCCTTCGTTGCGCCGGTCTTTGCATTCTTGATGCGAACGCGGTCGACGCCCGGCGGATTTTCCTGTCCGAGGATTTCATCGACCTGATGATCCCAGATGATTTCGACATTCGGTTTCGCGCGCAGCCTGTCCTGAAGGATTTTCTCCGCGCGGAAATGATCGCGGCGATGAACGATCGTCACCGACTTCGCGAGCCCTGAAAGATAAAGCGCTTCCTCGACGGCGGTGTTGCCGCCGCCGACAACGACGACATCCTTGCCGCGATAGAAAAATCCGTCGCAGGTCGCGCAGGCCGAAACGCCAAAGCCCTGAAACTTTTTCTCGGAAGGAAGCCCCAGCCACTTCGCCTGCGCGCCGGTCGAAATGATGAGCGCGTCGGTCTCGTAAATCTCGCCGCTGTCGCCTTTCAGCGTGATCGGCTTTTTCGCAAGATCGACATCGACGATGAGGTCGCTGATAAATTCGGCCCCGACATGCTCGGCCTGTTTTTGCATCTGCTCCATCAGCCACGGGCCCTGAATGACGTCGGCAAAACCTGGATAATTCTCGACATCGGTTGTAATCGTCATCTGCCCGCCCGGCTGAAGCCCGTGCACGACGACGGGCTTTAAGCCCGCGCGCGCGGCGTAAATGGCGGCGGTGAGGCCGGCGGGACCGGAGCCCAAAATCAGCAGTTTCGTTCGCATTCAGTCCTCTTGAGGTTGGTCGCGATATGGCCGCTTCATTCCGGGAGGGCAAGGACGCCTCGCGAACGGTTGAAGTGCTTACCGATGAATGGTAACAGATGTTACTAATTTAAGGAGCGCGCCATGAAGAAATGGATCACCGCCTCGCGGGTCGAGGGGGAAGCCTCCCGTCAGGCCCATGCCGATATGCCGGCAGGCACTTATGAACGGGAAATCTCCAAGGAAGGATTCTTCGGTCCCGCCGCGTTTCTCCACCACAAACGCCCGCCGACGGGCTGGGTCAATTTCGAGGGACCCTTGCGCCCGCGCGCGTTCAATCTCGCCGCACTGAACGAAGCGCCCTTGTCGCCCTGGGCATCGCCCGTCGTCCTTTTCAACAAGGCGACGGAAATGCGCTTCTGGAAACTTGAAAAGCCGATGACGGCGCTCGCGCGCAATGGCGACGGCGACCAGATCTTGTTTATCCACAAAGGCGAGGGCGATCTCTTCTGCGATTACGGGCATCTTGCATTCGAAGCCGGCGACTATCTCGTCCTGCCGCGCGGAACGATGTGGCGCCTTGCGCCGAAAACGCCGCTCAGCATCCTGATGATCGAGGCGACGAATTCGCATTTCACGCTCCCCGACAAGGGGATGATGGGCAATCACGCCGTCTTCGACCCGGCGCTGTTCGATGCGCCGAAGATTGACGCCGCTTTCAAGACGCATCAGGCGGATGACCGCGAAACGCGCGTTGAAATCAAAAAGCGCGGCGCCGTGTCGGTTGCGACATATCCTTACAATCCGCTCGATGTCGTCGGCTGGCACGGCGAATTGTCGCCCGTGCGGATCAACGTCAAACACATCCGTCCGCTGATGAGCCACCGCTATCATGTGCCGCCTTCGGCGCACACGACCTTCGTCGCCGATCGCTTTGTCGTCTGCACTTTCGCGCCGCGCCCGTTCGAGAGCGATCCCGGCGCGCTGAAAGTTCCGTTCTTCCACAATAATGACGATTATGATGAAGTGCTTTTCTATCACGCGGGCGATTTCTTCAGCCGCGACAATATCGACGCCGGCATGATGACGTTCCACCCGTCGGGCTTCACGCACGGCCCGCACCCGAAGGCGCTGAAAAACATGCTGGTGCAGAAAAAGCCCGCGACCGACGAATATGCGGTGATGATCGACACGCGCGATCCTTTGGAGATCGGCGAGGGCGCCTCGGCGGTCGAATTCGCCGGCTATGTCGACAGCTGGAAGACGCGAGACGCCGCCGAGTGAGCCTGAAGACCCAGCACCCCGACCCTTCATCGCTTTGCTGCGAATCGATGCAGGCGGCGCTTCAAATCGACTGCCAGACGCATGACGATCCGTTCGAGTGCCCGGACAGCCTCATCGCCTATAATGAGGCGTTCAACCAGTTCGGGCTGATCGTTCACGATGGCGGGACGAGCGTTGTGCTGATACGCTATTGTCCATGGTGCGGCGCCTCGCTCGCATCCAAACTCTGAAGGGAAATTAAGAATGAAGCTCGCCTCGTTGAAGCACGGCCGCGACGGACGCCTGGTCATTGTGTCCGGAGATCTGACCCGCTGCACCGATGCGACGCGCATTGCGCCGACCCTTCAGGCGGCGCTCGACGATTGGGATCGCGCAGCGCCTCACTTGCGCGAACTCGCCCAGAGCCTTGAAGTCGGCGCAGCGCCGGTCGAGCGTTTCCACGAACGCGAATGCGCCTCGCCCTTGCCGCGCGCCTATCAGTGGGCGGACGGTTCAGCTTACGTCAATCACGTCGAATTGGTGAGGAAAGCGCGCGGCGCCGAGATGCCGGAAAGTTTCTGGACCGACCCTTTGATGTATCAGGGCGGCTCCGACTCGTTCCTTGGTCCCCGCGACGATATCGTGCTTGCCGAAGACGCGGGCTGGGGCGTCGATATGGAGGCGGAAGTCGCCGTCATCGTCGGCGACACGCCGATGGGCGTCGGTCCGGTCGAGGCGCTCGATTTCATTCGCCTCGTCATGCTCGTCAACGACGTGTCGCTGCGCGGCCTCATTCCAAATGAACTCGGCAAGGGTTTCGGGTTCTTTCAATCGAAACCGTCCTCGGCCTTTAGTCCGTGCGCGGTGACGCCCGAAGCGCTCGGACCCGATTGGCGCAATGGAAAATTGTGCCTTCCCTTGCATGTGACGCTCAACGGAAAGCCCTTCGGCCGGGCCGACGCCGGCGTCGATATGACATTCCATTTCGGCCAGCTGATCGCGCACGCCGCAAAGACGCGCCCGCTCGGCGCCGGTTCGATCATCGGTTCGGGCACTGTGTCGAACAAGCTCAAAGGCGGTCCCGGCAAGTCAATCGACGAAGGCGGCGCTGGATATTCATGTATCGCCGAACTGCGAATGATCGAGACGATCACTGCCGGCGCGCCCAAGACGCCGTTCATGAAATTCGGCGACCGCGTCGAGATCGAGATGCGCGATAGCAAAGCGCATTCGATCTTTGGGCGGATCGATCAGACGCTGCGCCGTTACGAGCGCTGATTACGCGATGAAGCGATGTGCGGCGGCGTATCCGGCGCCCGCCGCCGTCGCGGTCAGAAACATTCCCCAGATGATATCGACGATCGCAACCTCCGCCGGGTATCCGCGAAGCGTTGCAAGATTGGTCATGTCGTACGTACCGTAAGCGAGGAGCCCGACAAGCGCGCCGTTAAATAGCGCTCGCGTCAGACCGCCGCTTGCAAGCGCAGGGGCGATGGCGAAATAGACGATCCCTGCGACATAGCCCGCATAAAATACGCCGGCGACAACATAATCTGGCCTCTCGCGCACCAGGTCTCCAAGGCGTGAGAAATAGAAATTCTTGGCGACGCCCGCGAGCCAGACCATGTCGAGCGCAAAGAAGACAAGCGCGGCGGCGATATAAGCGATGACGTACTGCAAGGGTCGAAATCCTTTCGGGCGATTTTGAGGGATACGTCTGCAAACGACCGCTGGTTCAATGCTGCCATTGCCGGTGGCGAAGCGCTGACTGCGGCTTTATGGTTCGCCGGTCAGCCGCCGCTATCGAGACCCGCCAATGCCCAGTCTTCGCGCCCGCTTCATCAACCGCTTTGTGCGAAAGCGCCTGAAGCCGCTGAAATTGCCGGATATCGAGCCGCAGACCTTGCGCGCAATGATGGAAAAGCGCTCGATGGCGATGCTGCCGAAATCTGTCAGGATTGAACCGGTTGAGGCGCCCGTCTGCGGCGAATGGCAACGGCCGGTGAAAATCAGCCCGGGCCGCACCATCCTTTTTTTTCATGGCGGCGGATATGTGTTCGGCTCGCCGCGCCTGATGAGCCCGATCAGTTGTCATCTGGCGGCGGCGGCTGAGGCGCCGGTTTTTTCGCTCGATTACCGGCTGGCGCCGGAACATCCGTGTCCCGCCGCAATCGAAGACGCGCTTGCGGCTTTCGATTTTCTAGTGAGCAAGGGCGCAAGGCCCGAGGAGATTTATGTCGGCGGCGATTCAGCGGGCGGCGGGCTCGCGCTGGCGACGGTTCAGGCGCTGGCCGCTGCTGGACGGCCGAGGCCTGGCGGCGCCTTCCTGATTTCTCCGTGGACGGACCTGACGGCGAGCGGCGCCTCGATTGAAGAAAATGACGAGAGAGACGCCATGTTCACCGCGGATACGATCCGTCGGGGCGGCTCACGCTATGCCGGCGCGCTGGCGCTCGATGATCCGCGCGTGTCGCCGCTGTTCGGCGAATTCAACGGGCTTCCCCCGCTTTTCATCTGCGTCAGCCAGGATGAAGTGCTCCGCGACGATGGCATCCGGGCGGCGGCGAAGGCGAAGGAGGCCGGCGTTCCGGTCGAGCTTCGCGTTGAGCGCGGTCTGGTGCATATTTGGCCGTTATTTGCGCCGATTGTTCCCGAAAGCATGCGGACAATCAGGCAAATCGCGGACTTTATCCGCAGGGATTGAGGGGCGCCGCCATGAAATCGGATGTCGTCAAACTGCTGCTCGCCGTCATTCTCGACGTTCTCGATTTCACCATCGGGCGCATCCCCGGCTTTGAAATCGCGTTCGATATTTTTCTTGGCGCCGCCGCCATGGCGATGTGGGGCTGGGCGGGCGCCTTTGCCTTTCTTGAGATTGCAGACCCGACCGGCCAGATCGACGGCTTTGTACCGACAATGACCTTGATTGCGCTCAGCCAAATGGGCAAGAGCCGCAAGAAGGCCCGTCACGACGAAATCGCGCGGCGATAAAAAAGCCCGCGCCGTTTCCGGCGCGGGCGCTTGTCACAACTGGGGAGGGGTTAGTTGCGGCAATAATCTCCGCCGCCGCGATAGCTGCGCTGTCCATACCGGCGGAATTCGCCGTCATCCCAATAGCTGTCGCCATAGCAGGGGTCTTCGTAATAATAGCGGTCCGAATAGCGATCATAGCGGCGATTGCCGTGTTCGCGCGCTCTGCCCCAGCACGTGCCGGCGCGTGAGCAGCCCTCGTA
>JBGSLM010000123.1:0-2068 GCA_041740755.1 Parvularculaceae bacterium
CAGATGCGAAGTCGATGCCGGAATCCCCGATCGCCTCGTCGGCGGCGGCGATGGCAAGCTGCGTGAAGCGGTCGGCGCGCGACATGTCGCGGCCGAGACTTTCAATCCGCGCTTCAAACCCATCGATCGGCGCGACCGGCAGGGTGAGCGCATGATCTGCGTCAGCCGTCAGCGTCCGGCGGGAAATGCCGCAATAGCCCTTCTTGGCGTTCGCCCAGAATTCGGCGACATTCGCGCCAGTCGCGCAAACGCCGCCAAGGCCGGTGACGACGACGCGGCGAGACACTATTCTTTACCGGCGAGTTTTTTGACCGCGTCGATGAGATCGCCGACCGTCTTCATGTTTCCGAGCGGATTTTCGTTGGCGTTGAACGGCACTTCGATCCCGAGCTTTTCTTCGACCTCGTAGATGATTTCAACGATCGAGAACGAATCGATGCCAAGGTCGGTGATCAGCGTCTCGCGCGTCGGATCGCTGGTGAGGCCGACCGCGTGTTCCTTGATGATCGCCAGCAGTCCGTTATCAATATCCGACATGGAGCCCCTCCTCGTTTTCTTTCCGGCTTAGCCGATCCCGGTCAATCGCGAAAGTTCTTGAACTGCAGGGGCTGCTCGTTTTTCATGGCTTTGAGGAAGGCGATGACCTCCTGAAGGTCGTCGCGCTTCTTTCCCGTGACGCGCAATTCGTCGCCCTGGATCGCGACCTGAACCTTGAATTTCGCCTCTTTGACCTTTTTCACGATCTCCTTGGCGAGCTCCTTGTCGATGCCTTCCTTGATCTTCACGAGCTGGCGGACGGACTGGCCCGCCGCCTTTTCCTCTTTTTGATAGTCGAGCGAGCCCGGCGCTATGCCGCGCCGCTGCATATGACCCTGCAACAATTCGTGCATCTGCTTCAGTTTGAGGTCGTCGTCGGCGTTGATGGTGATGACGCCTTCCTTGATCTCGACGGTCGATTTCGATCCCTTGAAATCATAGCGCGTCGCAATCTCGCGCAGGACGTTCTGAACGGCGTTGTCCGCTTCGGTCAGATCGACTTCGGATACGACATCAAAAGAGGGCATGGATTATTCTCCGGTCTGGATCTTGTAGGCTTCGATGAATTCCGGCGGCATCCGCGCTGGTTTACCTGTTTTCATGTCGATGCAAACGAATTTCGTGCGGCCGCGAAAGACGGCCTTTCCAGTTTCCGCGTTGCGCATTTCATAGGCGCGCACAAGCCGCACGCGGTTGTCGTTTTCCGCAATCCATGTCGCAATTTCGATCGCATCTCCTGCAAGGACGGGCGCGACATAATCGAATTCATGCCGCCAGACGACGCAGCCGACGCCGATGCGCTTGTAGTCGTCCATCGAAAGCCCAAGCGCATTCGAATGCGCCCAGGCGATCTCGTTCACCCAATCGATATAGCGTCCGTTATTGACGTGATTGAACGCGTCGATGTCCCCGGCGCATGCGACCTTGCGGACAATGAATGGCGCCGCTGCGGGCCATTGATGCTTGGAATCGGTCATTGCAATCGTATAACAATGCGTCAGACGGCCTGTAAGCCGGGTTCTGTACCTCTTTCGAGGCGACGACCATTCATCTTGGGCGCGGCTTGCGCCGCGCCTCCAGCTGCCAACCCGGACCGCTCGGGGCGGAGACGCCCCTGCTCTTGCGAGCGCACGATCCCTATTCGGCATTGCTCCAGGCGGGGCTTGCCATGCCTTGTCCGTCGCCGGCCAAGCGGTGCGCTCTTACCGCACCTTTTCACCCTTACCTCCCGAAGGAGGCGGTTCGATCTCTGTGGCGCTATCCCTCGGCCCGTCCGTTTCCGGGCGAACCGGCCGGGCGTTACCCGGCGCCGTGTCTCCATGGAGCCCGGACTTTCCTCGAACCTTTCGGCCCGCGGCCGTCCGGCCGTCTGACGCGACGGGTGATGTGGCCCCCCGGCCCCGTGAGGTCAAGGCGGAGGGCGCCGTCGCCGGCGTTACTTTTTATCTAAAATATTTTTCCCGCAGATGATTGACGGGTATTGTTTTATATCTAAAATAACTCGCGACTCTGCAAAGGCGGGCCGTTCCAT
>JBGSLM010000124.1:0-6597 GCA_041740755.1 Parvularculaceae bacterium
GCGCTGCGCTGGGCGGGCGCCGCCATGCAGGAAGCCGCCAAGGGCTTCAGGCGCCTCAAGGCCCATAAGCAGCTTCCGCTTCTGAAGGCGGCGCTCGCCGCACGCAAAGCGAAAGCCGTCCCCTCGAACGAGCATCTTGCCCAAACCGCCAAGGCCGCATAGCATTCATGCCAGCAACGCCGATTTCGGCTTTTCAACATCAAGCGGGACATCCCCGATATTTTCCGCGACATCCATATGTTTGAACAGCGCGTAGTTCTGAAACACGAAGCCAACGCGCCGTTGCTGCACGGATAGTTCGGTCGCATCGACGCCGTTGAAGTAGACATGGCCGCGATCCGGCATGTTCAATCCCGCGATGACCCGAAGCAATGTCGTTTTGCCGGAGCCCGACGGGCCAAGCAGCGCTACAAGTTCGCCGGGCCGAATATCGAGGCTGACATCTCGCAACGCCGGGAAATCGCCGAAATCCTGTTCAACCCCCTCAATCGAAATGGCGACGCCGCTCTTTCGATCAGTGGTGGCTACGTCCCGCGAGAGCGTTCGCGTGACGGCGTTCGAGAAGCGTTTTGAGTCCGAGCGTGACAAGAGCGAGACTCGCGAGAAGAGATGAAAGCGCGAAGGCGGCGACACTGTTGTACTCATTGTAGAGAATCTCCACCTGGAGAGGAATGGTGTTGGTGAGGCCGCGAATGTGGCCGGAGACGACGGAAACCGCGCCGAATTCGCCCATGGCGCGCGCGTTACAGAGCAGGACTCCGTAGAGCAGGCCCCATTTGATGTTGGGCAAAGTGACATGCCAGAAGGCATGCCAGCCCGAGGCGCCGAGCGTCAGCGCCGCTTCTTCTTCGACCGTTCCCTGTTCCTGCATCAGTGGGATGAGTTCGCGTGCGACGAAGGGAAAGGTGACGAAGATCGTCGCCAGTACGATCGCGGGAACGGCGAAAATGATCTGAACGCCGTGGGCAATGAGCCAGTTGCCGAATAGGCCCTGCGCGCCGAAAACAAGCATGTAGATGAGGCCTGACACGACAGGCGAGACGGAGAAGGGCAGATCGATTAGCGTAATCAACAGGCTCTTGCCGGGAAATTTGAACTTCGCGATCGACCAGGCGGCGGCGAGACCGAAGATGAGATTCGCAGGCACGGCGATGACTGCGACGAGCAATGTCAGCCGGATCGCGGCCTTTGCGTCGGGTTCAAGCAGCGCGTCGAAAAAATCGACCGCCGTCTTGGCGAAGGCTTCGGTAAAGACGACACCAAGCGGCGCCAGCAGGAAGAGCCCAAGAAAGACGATGGCGATGCCGATGAGCAGCCGGCGCGCCCAGGGGGCGTCCTGCGTCGGCGCCAGCGCGCGTCTTCGTGGCCTGACGGCGACTCGAACCGGCGGCGTGCCAGGCTGGATCGTTAGATCAGACATGGCCGAACCTCCGCCGGCTCCACGCCTGAACAAGATTGATGGCGAGTAACGCGGCGAAGGAGATTGTGAGCATGATAGTCGCGATCGCCGTCGCGCCGGCGTAATCATATTGCTCAAGCTTCACGACGATGAGCAGCGGCGCGATTTCAGAGATGTAGGGAAGATTGCCGCCGATGAAGATGACGGAGCCATATTCGCCAATGGCGCGCGCGAAAGCGAGCGCGAAGCCCGTGAGCAGCGCCGGAACGAGAGGCGGCAGAAGAACCTTCCGAACCGTTCTCAGGCGTGAGGCGCCGAGCGTCGCGGCGGCTTCCTCGAGTTCGAGTTCAAGTTCGGACAAAATCGGCTGCACGGTGCGCACGATGAATGGCAAGCCGATGAAAACCAGCGCGACGAGAATGCCGAGGGGTGTATAGGCGACTTTTACGCCGATTTTCGCAAGCGGCGCGCCAAACCAGCCATTGGGTCCATAAAGGGCCGAAAGTGAAATCCCGGCGACGGCGGTTGGCAGTGCAAAGGGAAGATCGACAATCGCGTCCAGGAAACGCTTGCCGAAAAATTCGTAGCGCGTGAGCGTCCAGGCGACGATCAACCCGAAGCAAAGATCAATCAGCGCAGCGGCGAAGGATAGCGAAAATGTCACGCGAAGCGCCGCCGCGACGCGTGGTTCGCTCGCGACGGCGAAAATGCCAGAAAATCCAAGCCCCGACGCGCGCCAGACCAGCGCCGTAAGCGGAAAGAGAACGATCAGCCCGAGATAGACGAGCGTGTAGCCGAAGGTCAGGCTAAAGCCTGGTATGACGCTTGGCGCAAGAAAGCGCCAAGCGTTTGACCTTTGCCTTGGTCCTATTGCGACGTTCGTCATTGCGTCACTTCCGGCTTCTGGATTTCATCGAAGATTCCGCCATCGGCGAAATGCTTCTTTTGCGCAGCCGCCCAGCCGCCGAAAGTCTTATCGATCGTCACGAAGGCGATCTCGGGCAACTGCTTCAAATCTTCTTTCGCAGCGTGTTCACGATGTGTCGGGCGATAGTGATGTTTGGCGATGATCGCCTGCGCCTTGGGCGAATAGAGGAAATCAAGATAGGCCTGCGCGATCGGTAGCGTTCCTTTCGCCGAGGCGTTGCCTTCGACGACCGCGACGGGGGGTTCGGCGAGGATCGAAAGGGACGGCGTGACGATCTCGTATTTGTCTGCACCGAATTCCTGCAAGGCGAGGAAAGCCTCGTTCTCCCAGGTGACGAGCGCGTCGCCAAGGCCGCGCTGCGCGAAGCTGATTGTCGAGCCGCGCGCGCCGGTGTCCAGCACGGGCGCATTCTTGAAGATAGCTTTGACGAAGTCCTTGGTCTTCGCTTCGTCGCCGCCGAATTTTTTCAGGCCATAACCCCACGCCGCGAGATAATTCCAGCGTGCGCCACCCGAGGTCTTCGGGTTGGGGGTGATGATGCCGACCCCCGGTTTGGCGAGATCGTCCCAATCCTTGATCTTCTTAGGATTACCCTTGTGAACGAGGAAGACGATCGTCGATGTGTAGGGCGAGGAATTATTGGGCCGCTTCGTTTGCCAGTCAGCGGGAATCTTGCCTGATTTGGACGCAATGGCGTCAATGTCGGCCGCGAGAGCGAGCGTCACGACATCGGCCGCAAGACCATCAATAACGGCGCGCGCCTGTTTGCCGGATCCGCCATGCGACTGCTGAATATCGACCGCTTCGCCGGTCTTCGCCTTCCATTCTGCTGAGAAAGCCTGATTGATGTCCTTATAGAGTTCACGTGTCGGATCGTAGGAAACATTCAACAATGTCGCGGCGAGTGCAGGCGCGATCAGCACCGACAGGATCGACGCGCTCGTGATCGTTTTGATGGCCGACTTCAACATTGGATACTCCTTGTCGCTTTCTTCCGGCGCAAGTTCCGTTGCGCT
The DNA here is from genome assembly GCA_041740755.1 of Parvularculaceae bacterium. Lineage (GTDB taxonomy): Bacteria > Pseudomonadota > Alphaproteobacteria > Caulobacterales > Parvularculaceae > Amphiplicatus. The sequence continues at coordinate 3,344 of JBGSLM010000124.1, forward strand.
CGCTTTGAAGGGGGAAGCCAGACGCCCTGCGGGGAGAGAGCGGGTCGTCTGGCTTCCCGGGTCCGCCGCATCTCGAGTTTGGGAACGCGGCGTGGCTATGCTGCCGTCTCTATTCTTTCTTTTCCGACGCAGCGGCGAGCAGGTCGAAATGGCGGTTGACGCCAGCCTGAATGAGATTGCCGTCGAAGCGGGTTCGGGCCGAAGCGGCGTAGCTGAAGAAGCCGTTTGGCTGGATCGCGAAACCCGTCGTCGTCACCGCGCCGAGATTGTAGTGCAGATACTCGGCTTTAACGCTCCAGTTCGGCATAAAGGCCCATTCGACGCCGCCGCCCGCGCTCCAACCCACAAGCGAGTCGCGATAGAGCAGGTTGGCCGAGGTGATGCTCGCGCCACCAATGCGCTGCGTGGACTGCGCTGTGTTCGCTGTGACGCCGCCATAGGCCATGCCGCCGGTGCCATAGAGTTGCAGCGTTGGCGTGACGAGGTAGCCAAGGCGTCCACGTATCGTTCCGAGATAATTGAGCGTCGTTCGGTGCAAACCGTAATTGAGAAATGTATTTCCGCCCGCAGTGACGAAATTTGTCTGCTGCGCCGTATCCGTATTGCCGGCAGCGCCGTGCAGGTCCGCCTCGGCGCCGGCGACGATATTGTTGTCGAAGCGCCAATTGGCTCCAAGTTGCAGGCCGCCGACAAAGCCGGCAAGTCTGTTGTTCCTGTCTTGAATTACGGACGCTGCAGCAACCGGTCCGCTTGCGGGTGCAGCGCTGATCGGCGCCGTGGCGAAAGTCGAATATGGGTTCGACCAGGCCCCGCCGCCGTTCAGACCAACATAAACGTCTCGCCAGCTCGGCGGCGGCGCCTTTTCGTGAGCCTCCGGTGAAACGAGCGCAAGGAACTCTGTTGCGGGGCTCTTCGCGATCGGCTTTCCGTCACCGAACGCGTTCGCCCTCACTTCGATGTAGAAAAAGTCGCTCGGGCGCGCCGTCAGGCCGTTGGTCGTGCCCGTTTGGCCGGGAAAGGATTGCGGAAAGAAAGGCTGCTGCGCAACGGGCGGTGCGAAACTTGAGGTAAAGCCGCCAGGCCAGAATCGTGCATAGCTAATCTCCCAGTCGATGAACTGGCTGAGCTTATGCCGAATACGAATGTCGAATTCCGAGCCGAGATAATCACCTCTGTTGCCGAGTGGCGCCGAGAGATTGGCGCGGCTCCACGGCGCCGCGGCGCTTGCGAGCCAATAGGCGCTGAAGGCGGTGTCGATCCTGATGTCCTTGGCCGGCTCGAACTCAAGTCGTCCCTTCAGATTCTTAGGCCGTGTGGACGAATTTGATCAAGCAGAGTCCTGCGGCGAAACTGACGATAGATCGGAAATTTCTGGCTGTCTTTTCGCAGCGTAGGGCCACGCGCTTGAAGCGTTTGATGCGTCCGATGCCCTGCTCGATACGGGCGCGTGCTTTGTAGAGCGTCTTGGCAAAGTGCTTCGGCTTTTCTTTCTCATTGGCTTTATGCGGGATGACCGGGGCAATGCCGCGCGCTCTTGCCGCGGCGCGGTTGGCCTTGCTGGCGTAGCCCTTGTCACAGATGGCCGCGCGCGGCTGAATATCCGGCCCGATGTCGAGCAGCGTCTCAAAATGCGGCGCGTCGGCGGCCTCGCCGCCAGTCAGATCGAACGCGATGATGTCTCCCGATGCGTCCGACTTCGCGTGGATTTTCGTGGTGAAGCCGCCGCGCGAGCGCCCAAGCGCCTGCGTCTCTTGCCCCCTTTGGCGCCTGCGGCGGACACATGCGCGCGCACGATGGTGGAATCGAACATCTGGATCAGATGCGCCGACGAACTCATCGAGGCGAGCGTGTCGAAAAAAGCCTCGAATACGCCGGCCTTGCTCAGCCGGTCGAAGCGTTTCCATACGCTGTTCCAGTGTCCGAACCGCTCCGGCAGCGCGCGCCATCTCACGTTTTCGACCGTGAAGAAATGGAGCGCTTCGAGGAACCGGCGATCGTCTTTGCCCTTGCGTCCGCGACGCGGGAGACACGCCCGAAACACCGTGAGCGTATGCGCCCAGTCTTCTTCATCCATCCGCGTCGACATGGATTCCGGTCTCCGACTCAGTCGGAGTCCTATGAATCATGCCGGATTCCGCGGGGGAATCCCCAAGCGATCTTCAATCGCAAATTCGTCCACACGGCCTAGTGTTGTCCCATGCAAAATAATCGTTGCGCGAGAAGGGCTGATTGAACCCGTAGAAGATGTCGAATGTCTGATTGGCGCCGTCGAACGGGCTCTTGTCGCCGGAGCCGTAAGAATAGGATACGCTGACGCGAGGTTTCCAAAGGAGCTTGGAAAATGTGTACCCAGTTTCGATAGCATAGGCGATCGCGTCATGCTGTACACTTGTCTGGAAAGCGTTGCGGATATTGCCGAGATCACGAAACTCGCCGCGTGTTCCGAATTGTTTGTTGATGTTGGCGTCGTAATCGAAATCGCCGAGCACGCCATAGACGCGCAGGCCCGGCGCATAGGTTTCGCGGGGAAGTCGCAGCGCGTTAGAGGAGTTCAGCACATCCGCAAATTGCTTGCGGCCGAGGAAATAGGGCTGGATCGTCGCATATTCGGACCAGCGGCGGATGCTGAGCACGCCGCCATAAATCCAGTTGCCCCATTCCGGCCGATCCCATTCATATTGAAGCCGTCTCACCGGGCGCATCAGGAAGGAATCTAAATCCCAATCATTGTCCTGCTTGCCAAGCTTGATGCGGAAACCTTCAAAATTATTCGTCGTGTTGCGGAACTGGTTGTTGCCAATCAGCCGCCGGTCCAGAAGTTCGAGGTGGAAGCGTCCCGCCCGGAGCGACAGCGGACGATCGTTCCCAAGATCGTCCTTGCCGAGCGCATCCTTGAAGTAGAGTTCGCCATAGGCCTGGATCAGTTCGTTCTCGTTGATGTCCTGCCCCGGCACCGGCTCGTAAATACTGTTATGGGAGCGCGCATCTTCGTATTCGACGGCGAAGCGTAATGGATCGAGGATCTTTTTGACGCCGAAATAGGCGCGCGTACGAGAGAGCCACAACGAATCCGGAAAGAGCCGCCGTTGCGATACGGGCGCGCCGGTGGCCGTACTGGGGATGTCCCGGTCAATGTTGAAAAAGGAGGAGCGGCGTTGCTCGCCTTGAGCCGTTAGGCTCGGGGTGTCGATTCCACAAAGGAAGCAACGCCATGACGGACCATACCACATTCAATGCGATTCCCACGAATGCGA
>JBGSLM010000125.1:0-3272 GCA_041740755.1 Parvularculaceae bacterium
CCAAGCGATGGCGCCTGCGTCGTCGTCATCTGCGCCGAGCCGGCGCGCAACGCGGCCGATCAGCGCTTGCGCATTCTCATCGGTCCGCTCTTTCAGCGACCAGCCAGCCTGATGCAGCAAAACGGCGATATAATAGGCGGCGGGATTGTCCGTCTCGTCGAGAATGCCGGTCGCGATCGGGTGCTCTTCTTTCAACGCCCCCATGCGAATTTTCGTCAGGATGCCGATCGACTGAAACACATGTTCGTCGAGAGAATAGCGCCGGAACAGCCCATATTCGACCCGCCCGGTGATCTGCCCGAATGACGGCACGTATTTGCCGAGCAGGCCCGTTTCCGACATGACGCGCAATAATTTTACCGGGTCTTTGGCCGTTGAGATCGACGCAACGAAGAGTTTGGCGACAGCAGGGTCGCGCCGGACCGCGGTCGTTATCGCAATTGAATGCTTCGAGATCAGGTCAAGCGCATCGGGGTGAAAGTCGATTTCCGGCTTCTTTGCGAATGCCCGGAAATAGCGGAAGAGATCGACCGGATTCTTCGCCGCAGCGCCAGCGCTTGCAAAATCGAGCCGACCGTTCTTGATGCGCAGGTTGACCTTTGCGCCCGCTTCATCGGTCGAAAGCGCTTTCGGGAGCGGCGTCGGCGCGCGATCGAGAAGCTTGGCGTTTTCCTCTTCAAGGCGCGCCCAGAATATTCGCGTCAGGCGCCCGATTTCAACCGCCGTGACGAAATAGTGCTTCATCATCCGCTCAGCCGCGGACATATCCGCGCGATCGGCATAGCCGAGACGTTCGGCGAGCGCGGGTTGAATATCGAAGGTCAGCCTTTCATCCGCACGCCCGCGAAGATCGTGGAGGTGAACGCGAAGCGACAACAAAAAGCGTTCGGCTTTTTTCAGCGATTCGGCGTCTTCCGGATGAAAGATCGCGCCGCGCTTTGGCGCTTCGGTCAACGACCGTCCATAGAGCGCGTGATAGATCCAGCCGATCACATGAATGTCGCGCAATCCTCCCTTCCCTTCTTTCAGGTCGGGTTCGGACAAATAGCGCGACTGGTTTGAGTTGTCGTGGCGCGCTTCCTGTTCGTTCTTTTTCGCCTTGACGAACTTCGATTTCGTTCGCCAGCGCAACAATTCGAATTTCGACTGAAAATCCTTGAAGAGTTTGACGTCGCCCGTAATCAGCCGCGCATCGAGATACGCCGTCATCGCGGTCATATCGCCGCCTGCAAGCGTCGCGGCGGATGCGGGCGTGTGAACGCCCTGCCCGACGGCAAGACCTGCATCCCAAAGCGGATAGAGGATCGCATTCACGAAGGCTTTGAGCGCATCGTCGCTGACGCCGGCGTGGAGAATGAGAAGGTCGATATCCGATAAAGGCGCCAGCTGACCGCGCCCATAGCCGCCTGTCGCGACGACCGCGATTTTCGCTTTCGCAGGCAACAGCCCAAATTGCGGCGTCGCAATTGCGATGAGCGCTTCATCCATCGCCTGCGACAGCTTCGCGACGATAACGTCGCCGCGCGCATAATGTTCAAGCAGGCTGCGACGCGTTTCACCGAGCGTTTTCTTCAGCGCGACGCCGACAGCGCCGAAGCTTTGGCCCGACTTCTCCGCCTCAAGCGCCGCGTCAAGCCGTTCGGCGACGGCGCCGGCTTTCAAAATGGAGCCTGTCTCGCTCAAGCGCCCGCCCCGTTGAAACTAAAGTCCGACAGCATCTTGCCGACCGCCATGTTGCGTCGCAGCAAATCAATCAGGTTCGAGCAGGGATTTCAATCGATAGATTGCCTCAAGCGCCTGTTTGGGCGCCATTGAATCAGGATCAATCGCCATTAAAGCGTCGCGCAGCGCATCGCGCGGTTCAATCGAGGCTTCTCCCTTTGGCGCGGCGAAAAGCGGCAGCTCTTCGACAGCGCCAGTGCGGCGGCGCTCGCTCTCGAGCCGCTTCAGGATTTCATTGGCCCGCGCGATGACTTCCTTCGGCAATCCGGCGAGTCGCGCGACGGCGACGCCGTAAGACCGATCGGCCGGCCCCATTCCCACTTCATGCAGGAAGACGACATCGCCCTTGTATTCTTTAACACGCATCGAGACGTTCTGAAGACGCGGCAGGCGGTCCGACAGCGCCGTCAGTTCATGATAATGCGTGGCGAAAAGCCCCCGGCATCGGTTCTTGTCATGCAGATGTTCGACGGCGGCCCAGGCGATCGACATGCCGTCGAAGGTCGACGTGCCTCGCCCGATCTCATCAAGCACGACGAGGGATCGCGGCCCTGCCTGATTGAGAATCGCCGCCGTCTCGATCATTTCAACCATAAAGGTCGACCGGCCGCGCGCGATATCGTCAGCTGCGCCGACGCGTGAGAAAACCCGGTCTGCAACGCCGATATGCGCTGACGCCGCCGGCACATATCCGCCCGCCTGCGCGAGAATGGCGATCAATGCGTTCTGACGGAGGAACGTAGACTTTCCGGCCATATTCGGCCCGGTCACCAATTGAAGGAGCGCGCCGCGTTCATCGCCGAGCCTGCAATCATTGGCGACAAATTTCGCCGCGCCGGCTCGCCGGCCTGCTGCCTCCACCACCGGATGGCGGCCGCCGCGAATTTCGAATGCAAGCGTCTCATCGACACCCGGGCGAACATAATTTTCCTCAAGCGCCAATATCGCGAATGACGCCGCTACGTCGATCGAGGCGACCGCATCGGCCGCCGCCGCGATATCTTCTGCGCGCGCGACAATCTCAGCGGTTATGTCCGCGAATATCGCCATCTCACGCGCAAGCGCCTCATCGCGCGAACGCGCAATCCGCGCGTCGAGATCAGCAAGCTCGCCCGTCGTAAAACGCACCGCGCTTGCGATCGTCTGGCGATGAATGAACATCGCGGAATTTGGCCCTGAAAGGAGCGCATCGCCCGAAGACGGCGGCGTCTCGACAAAATAGCCGAGCACGTTGTTGTGACGAATTTTTAGCGCCTTAACTCCCGTCGCGTCGCGATATTGCGATTCAAGTCCGGCGATAACGCGCCGCGATTCATCGCGCAACGCGATTGCGGCGTCGAGACCCGGATCAAAGCCTTTCGCGATGAAGCCGCCGTCGCGCGCCATCATCGGAGGATTGTCGGAGAGGGATTCTTTCAGGAGGCGGATCAATCCAGAAAACCCTGCGCCGGCGCGCGCCTCCATCGCCTCAGCCGCGTGTCGAAGATCATCGCTCAGGTCAATTCTTGACAATCGTTAGGCGATCGCCTGGTCTGACAAAAGGCCGTCGC